>JBEBFW010000180.1:0-7121 GCA_040081755.1 Parvularculaceae bacterium | reverse complement strand
TGGCGCCGTCGAGGCGAACGACGCCGGCCTCCGGCGTCGCCGCTCCGGCCGCGAGCCGCGCCAGCGTCGATTTTCCGGCGCCGCTCGGACCGACAACGCAGAGGATTTCGCCCGGATTGAGCGCGAACGAAATCTGCTGGAGCACGGGCCGGCCGCCAGCGGCGGCCGCTGCATTCTCGAAGGCCAGCCGGCCGCTCGGCGCGGGGAGCCCGGTGCGATTCTTGTCATCCGGTATCGCGTTGAGAAGACTGTCGACCGCACGGTAGGCGTTGCGCGCCTCGCCGATCTGGCGCCAGGCGCCGACGATTTGCTCGAGCGGGGCGAGCGCGCGCGAGGCGAGGATGGAGCCGGCGATCAGCGCCCCCGGCGAAATCTGGCGATCGACGGCGAGCCAGGCGCCGATGCCGAGCACCAATGACTGCAGCAGCAGGCGGATGAACTTCGTCAGGCTGCCATAGGACGCGAGCCCGAACGCGGCGAGTGCATTCTGCTCATTCAGGACCGCGCGCCGCGACATCTGGCGATCGATGAGCGCGCCGCGCATGCCGAGCGCGCGCATGGCGCCGCCGACCTGCGCTTCCATCTCCGCGGCTGCATACATCTGGGGCCCGAGATCGGCCGCTGTCTTCAGATGGTTCCGCAGGACCTGATCGTTGCGCACCGCGACGGCGACCAGAACCGCGCCGCCGACGAGCACGGCGGCGCCGATCCACGGGTGCAGCAGGAAACACACAATGACGTAAACCGGCGCCCAGGGGGCGTCGAGCGCAGCGGTCATCGCCGGGCCGGTGATCGTCTGGCGCAAGGCGTCAAAGGATCGAAGCGCCTGGCGGCCTTGCGGCGAATTGGCGAGCTCCGGGCGGGCGGACACGGCCTCGTGGACGCGACGCCCCAGGATGCGCTCGACCCTGAGGCTGATGCGGCTGAGGAGCCGCACGCGAAGCGCATCGAGAACCGCGAGCGTCGCCAGCGCGAAAAAGAGGATCAGCGTGCAGTAGGCGAGCGTGACGAGGCCGCCCGTCTGCAGCACCCGGTCATAGACCTGCAGCATGTAGAGCGACGGCGCCAGATAAAGCAGGTTGACCGCGGCGCTAAAGAATGCGGCCCAGACAAAGAGATCGCGGCAGGCGCGCAGCGCTTGCCTCAATTCACTGCCGCCCGCCATCGACCTTGCGGCGTTCCGCGCGGCCATTTCACTCTCTGTTTCCGCTGACTTGAGATAGATACCTTAACCGGGAACGTTTAGGCTATCTTTAACCGACAGCGCGCGCCGAGGGCGCAGCGGTCACACTATTTCAGCAAATTGAATTCGCGGACGGCCTCGATGATCCGGTCCTGCGTCACCTCGTCAAGATAAGGGTGCATCGGCAGGCTGATGACCGCTGCCGCTTTTTCCTCTGTCGTCTTGAGGCCGCCGGGCCCCAGCGGGTAATGCCGATAGGCGGGCTGGCGGTGAATCGGCACGGGATAATAGACGGCCGTCGGAACGCCCTTGCGCTTCAGATGCGCGGCGAGGCCGTCCCGGTCCGGGACTTCGATCGTGTACTGCGCCCAGACCGAAACGCCGGCGTCGATGACCGTCGGAACGCTTTTGACCAGCCCTTCAAGACGCGCGTTGTAGCGCGCCGCAACGCGGTTTCGCGCCTCGATCTCGTCGGCGAAGATATTGAGTTTTTCGATCAGCACGGCCGCCTGCAGCGTGTCGAGGCGGCTGTTTATCCCGATACGGACGTTCAAATATTTGGCGTCGTGCTCGAACTTCTCGCGCTCGACGTCGCGCTTGGTCGCCTGGCCGTGCACGCGCAGCGACTCCATCACGTCGCGAAGGGCATCGTCATCGGTCTGGACCGCGCCGCCGTCGCCATAGCAGCCGAGCGGCTTGGCGGGGTAGAAGCTCGTCGTGACGGCGTCCGCCCAGGCGATCGGGTGTTTCCCCTGAAGCGTGCAGCCGAAGCTCTGCGCGCTGTCCGCTATCAGTTTCAGGCCGTGTTTGCGGGCGAGCGCCGCGATCTGAGGGTAATCCGCCGGTTGGCCGAAAAGATCGACGGCGATGACGGCTTTGGGAACGAGCTTGCCGTCCCGCTTCGTCTGCTCGATCGCCGCCTCAAGATGGGCGGCGTCGATATTGTAGGTGTCAGGACGAATATCGACAAAGACCGGGCTCGCACCAAACCAGGGAACGACCTCGGCGGTCGCGGCGAAGGTGAAGCTCGGACAGAAGACCGCGTCGCCCGGGCCGATCCCCCAGGCGAGCAGGGGAAGCGCGATCGCGTCCGTGCCGTTCGCGCAAGTGACGGTGTGCTTGGCGCCCGAAAACGCCGACAGCCGCGCCTCGAATTCGGCGACCTGCGGGCCCATGATATAGGCCCCGCTCTCCACCGCAGCGAATATCGCCCCGTGCATCCGGTCTTTGATGCGGGCAAGCTGCGCCCGCACGTCGATAAACGCGATACTCAAGCGATGAACTCCTGACGATCTTGGCGGCGCTGCCTTATTCCCATTTCAGAGGGCCGAGCGACACACAGAATAAGTCTTTGTGTTTCATGGCGGTGGCGGGCCGCACCACCCCGCTCGGGGTCGCGAAATGTCGGCGGACAGACGCAGTGGCGTTCCCTCCGCTGGAGAGGCGCGCAAAAGGGTTGCGGGAACAAAGGGCTATAAGCTCGCAACGCGGGCGATCGATCGACTTTGAGTGCGCAAATAGGCGCGGCTTTAAGCAGTCCCGGTCCATTTTGGCTCTCGTCTGGACTCAGCGGAATGGTAAAGAGTTCGCCAGCCCAGCGCGCGTTTCGCCACGATTAGGACATGGTGAGGCTTGAAAGCGCGGGGATCGAGCGAACAGCATTGGGAGCCAAGGGCATGAGCCGGGACATCGCAGAACAACTCGAAGGCTCTGACGTGACCGTAGAAGTCGATGGCTTCGGGTATGATTTGAGCGATGGCGCGCGCGGCCCCGAGTACTTCATCCCGCCGACGAGCGGCGTCGCCGGAAACGGCAAGCCGATCTTCAGCTGGGACCAGGCGGCCGCGCAGCTGACGCGACAGGGCGACACCTGGAGCTTCGTGCTCGGCGGCGCGGTCACCGTCACCTATGCCTATCGCAATACGGCGCCGGCGCAGATGCCCGACGACTCCAGCGGGTTTTCGCAGTTTAACGCAGCGCAGATAGACGCCACCGAGGAGGCGCTTCGCCTTTGGGCCGACGTCGCCAACATCACCTTCGTGCGGGTAAATCCGAGCGGCTATTCAAACAGCGCGTCAATTCTCTTCTCGAACTATTCGAGCGGCGTCTCCGGCGCAGCAGCCTTCGCCTATGGACCCTCCCCCGGCGCCACCGGATCGGGGAGCGTCGCCGGCGATGTGTGGGTCAACGTATCGCAGAGCGCAAACGCCAATCCCGTTTTCGGCGACTTCGGCCCGCAAACCCTGGCCCATGAAATCGGGCACGCCATCGGCCTCGATCATCCGGGCGACTATAATGGCGGTTCTCCGACCTACGCGGCCGACGCCAGCTACTGGCAGGACGCGCGCATGTTCACGATCATGAGCTATTTCGGATCGTCCAACACCGGCGGCAGCCTCCCGATGTTCTCGGTCGGCCCGCAGCTCCACGACATCGCAGCGGCGCAGCGTCTCTACGGCGCCAACATGACGACGCGCACCGGGGACACCACCTACGGGTTCAATTCCAATTCCGGTCATCAGCATACGTCCATTACATCATCGACCGCCGGCGCCGTCTTCGCCATCTGGGACGCCGGCGGCATCGATACGCTTGATTTGTCCGGGTACGACTCGGCCTCCGAAATCGATCTGCGCGAGGAGTCTTTTTCCGGCGCAGGACCGGGCAATGGCGGCGTTGGGACGATCGCCATCGGCAACATCTCGATCGCACGCGGCGCTGTCATCGAGAACGCTATTGGTGGGGCGGGCAGCGACACCATCATCGGCAACGCCGCGGCGAACCTTCTCGTCGGCAATGGCGGCGACGACAGCCTGACCGGCCATGACGGCGACGACGTGCTGCGAGGCGGCGCCGGAAGCGATGCGCTGAACGGCGGCGCCGGGCTCGATGTGGCGGACTATGCGGGGTCGCCCGCGAGCCTCACGGCGAATCTCGCCACGAATTCCTTCAGCGGCGGACATGCGGCAGGCGACACCCACTCCTCGATCGAGGGCGTTTACGGCACCGACTTTGTAGACAACCTCACTGGCGACGGGGCCTCCAACATCCTTGCGGGCGGAGCAAGCGCCGACATCTTGAGCGGCGGAGGCGGAATCGATACGGCAAGTTACGCCAACGCGACCGCGGGCGTCGTCGCAAGCCTTGAGTCACCGGCTTCCAACACGGGCGACGCGACGGGCGACGCCTATTCGAGCATCGAGTCGCTCGAAGGCTCCCCGCACAACGATTTCCTGACTGGAGATTCGGGCCCCAATGCGCTGAGCGGCCTCGCCGGCCCAGACGTCTTGGACGGTCGCGGAGGCGCCGACACGATGTCCGGAGGCTCTGGCGACGACTATCTTTATGTGGACAATCTGGACACGTATGATGGCGGTCCGGGGTTCGATCAGCTGTTCTGGCAGAGCGTGAGCGCGCTGACGGTCAACATGGCGGCGCGCGGCGTTGAACTCGTGGTCGGGAGCGGCGTCGCCGATACGCTCGACAATTCGGGTTCGGGCCCGGGCTTTCTCTACTACCTCTACGGCCAGGGCGGGAACGACACACTGATCGGCGGCTCCGGCGACGACGTTTTCTACACTGGATCGGGAATCGATAGCGCGACTGGGGGCGATGGCGACGACTGGTTCTATATCGACGAGCAAGATACCTACAGCGCCGGAGCCGGCTATGATCGCCTGTTCTGGCAGAGCGCGACGCCGCTCATCATCAACATGGCCGCGCAAGGCGTCGAGCAGGTAGTCGGAAGCAACGACGCCGACACCTTCGACAACTCGGCGGCGGGGCCGGGCCTCTACTACATGTACGGCCAGGGCGGGAGCGACCAGATGCTCGGCGGCGCGGGCGACGACGTGTTCTACTCGGGCTCCGGCGTCGACAACGCCGTCGGCGGCGGCGGCGACGACTGGATCCATGTCGATAATGAGGACACTTATAGCGGCGGCGCCGGCTTCGACCGCCTCTACTGGCAAAGCGCGACGCCGCTCATGATCGTCATGACGGCGCTCGGGGTCGAGTTCGTCGTCGGGGGCGACGGCGGCGACACTTTCGACAACACGGGCGCGGGGCCGGGCCTTTATTATTTCTACGCCCAGGGCGGGAACGACACGATGCTCGGGGGAGCCGGCGACGACGTCTTCTTCGCCGGTGCGGGCGCCGACAGCGTCACCGGCGGCGACGGCAATGACTGGATCTTCGTCGATGAATTCGACACGTACAGCGCCGGGGCTGGCTTCGACCGTCTGTTCTGGCAGGGCGCCGCCGGAACCACGATCGACATGGCCGCGCGCGGCCTCGAGTTCGTAGTCGGCGGGAACGCCGCCGACACCATCGACAATTCCGGCGCGGGCGCCGGGCTCTATTACCTCTACGGCGAGGGCGGCGCCGACACCTTGAGGGGCGGCGGCGGCACAGACTACATGTTCGGCGGCGCCGGCGCCGACACTTACCGCTTCGCCGACGGTTCGGCCGACGCCGTCTACGACTTCGCCCGCGCCGAGGGAGATCGCATCGATCTCTCGCTGATCACCGCGCCGCACGCTTTCGCCAACCTGGTCTTCAGCGACAACAGCGGCGGAACCATCATCACGCTCTCCTCAA
Organism: Parvularculaceae bacterium; assembly: GCA_040081755.1. Classification (GTDB taxonomy): domain Bacteria; phylum Pseudomonadota; class Alphaproteobacteria; order Caulobacterales; family Parvularculaceae; genus Amphiplicatus. The sequence goes on along the minus strand of JBEBFW010000180.1, from coordinate 1,339 downwards.
CGCCGAACTTCTCTGTCTTCGTCCCAGGGGTCTCCGCAAGCTCATGGTCGCCAGCGGATTTCCTGTTGTAGGTCAGGTCGTTTGCATTTTATTGCGTTCCGTCACCACGCCATGACGAACGAGACAATCGGGACCGACGTCGCCATACATGCGGGTGGAGTAAATGTCGGTCAGTGCAGTCACGGCGATCGTCGATCCAGATCATTTCGTCAGCTACGTATCTGGCGGGGTGCCAGTCACAGTCGCGAGAACGCTGCCGGTCGTCGTTTACGGGCCGAGCGCGCCCGGCACTTACCCTGTCGTCGTCTTCAGTCACGGCCATGGCGGGGGTCCCGGCGGCGGAACCGGAGCGATAGCGTCGGCGCTCGCCGATCTCGGCTACATCGTCATCGCGCCAACCCATCTCGATTCCCTGGTCTATTTGCCGGAGATCAGGGATCAGTTTTCGCTCGAGCTTTCAGCCTCTTCATTACACCGCGTTGCGGACATGCAGTTCGCGCTCGATCGCGCTGCGACGCTCGCCGCGATTCTTCCGGGCGGTTATGCAGCGGATATGACAAGTGTCGCCGCGATCGGGCACAGTCACGGGGCGTTCACGGCGGCGTTGCTGGCCGGGGCCGCGCCAGTCGATCCGGGTTATGTTCTTTCGCCTTCTAATCCTTACGGAATTTCAAGCCTCGCGGATCCAAGACTCGACGCCGCCATCCTTCTTTCCCCGCAAGGCGTGACCAGCGATTGGGCGCATCTCTCCGCGCAGTCCTGGGACAACCTCTCAATTCCGATACTCGCGATGACCGGCACCTTCGACTACGAGACGAGCGCGATCTGGAGCAGCCGCCTCGATTTCATGCGCCATGCGGATTCGGGGCCTCTCTACGCTGTGGTCTTCGACGAGGCCGATCACAGCCAGCTTGGCGGCCGAACGGCGTCGCCAGAGCTCATTGCCTCGATCGCCGGCATTTCCGACAAATTTTTCGATGCCTATTTGGCAAACGACCTCGCGGCGCGGAACGCCATCGGATCGGCTGCCGGCATGCTCGCAGCCAATCCGCTGGCATCGTCCGTGTTCGAACGAGCCGGCGTCGCCAATGGCGGCGCGCCCAACGGTTCCGGCGCCGTTCGGGGACATGACTACCTCGACAGTCTGGTCGGCATCCAGACCGACGACGTCATCCACGGTCTCGATGGCAACGACTTGATCAACGGTTTCGGCGGAGCGGACATTCTCTTTGGCGAGGGCGGCCCGGACGGTCTGATTGGCGGCCCTGGAGACGATTATCTCTATGGCGGTGAGGGCGCGGACATCCTCGACGGCGGGGAAGGCGGGGATGTTCTGGAC
>JBEBFW010000179.1:0-7124 GCA_040081755.1 Parvularculaceae bacterium | reverse complement strand
AAGCAACACACTGCGCCACATCCTGAGGAGCGCGCCGCAAAACTTGGCTCTTGCGCCGTCACAAGGAGCGCGCGTCTCGAAGGATGGCCCAGAACTCCATCCGTACAAAGACCTCAACGAACCCCTCCGCCTCACCGGTTGCTCTTCCCCGGCAGCGTGCCCATCAGCTTGCAGATGATCGAGAGCATGACCTCGTCGGCGCCGCCGCCGATCGAGCCGAGGCGGCCGTCGCGATAGGCTCTGGAGACCGGCGTCTCCTCCATGAAGCCCATGCCGCCCCAGTACTGGAGGCAGGAATCGTTGACCTCCCGCGCGAGGCGGCAGGCTTTGAGCTTGGCCATCGAGGCGAGCATGGTCACGTCCTCGCCGGCGACCATCTGCTCGACGGCTTTCCAGGTGAGCGCGCGCAGCGCCTCGACCTCGGTCATCAGTTCAGCGAGGCGGAAATGCACGACCTGATTGTCGAGGATGGATTGCCCGAAGGCCTTGCGCTGGCGCGTGTATTCGATGGTGCCGTTGATGATGCGCTCCTTGCCGGTGATGCCGGAGAGCGCGGCCCAGAGACGCTCCTCCTGGAACTGCAGCATCTGGTAGGTGAAGCCCATTCCCTCCTCGCCGATGCGGTAGCGCTGCGGCACGCGCACGTCCTCGAAATAGAACTGCGCGGTGTCCGAGGCCCGCATGCCGAGCTTTTTGAGTTTCCTCGCGACGGTGACGCCCTTGCGATGCTTGCCGTTCTCTTTGAGCGGCAGGCAGATCAATGTCTTGTTGCGATGCGGCTGCCCTTCCGACGTGTTGGCGAGCAGGCACATCCAGTCGGCCTGCGTGCCGTTGGTCGTCCACATCTTGCCGCCGTTGACGACGTAGTCGTCGCCGTCCCTGGTGGCAGTCGTCTTCACCGAGGCGACATCGGAGCCGGCGCCCGCCTCCGAAACGCCGAGGCAGGCGACGAAATCGCCGCTGATCGAAGGTTTCAGGAACTCGCTCTTCACCTCCGCCGAGCCGAAGCGCGCCAGAGCCGGCGTCGCCATGTCGGTCTGCACGCCGATCGCCATCGGAATGGCGCCGCAATTGATGTGGCCGAGCGTTTCCGCGACGACCGCGCCGTACGACCAGTCGAGCCCCATGCCGCCATACTCGACCGGCTTCGTCACACCGAGGAGCCCTAGATCGCCCAGTCCCTTGAACACCTGATGCGCGGGGAAGATCTCCTTCTCCTCCCATTCGTCCACATACGGATTGATCTCGGCGTCGATGAAGCGCTTCAGCGTGTCGCGGAGCTGTTCGTGTTCTGGAGTGAGTTTCATAGGTGACCTTTCCGGCCAAATGCCTCGGCGGCTCCCCCCGGCGAGGCCGTGCGATTGGGGCGGCGCAGGATCAAACAGGTCCCTTGCCTGGCGCAAGCGTCGCGGGCGCATCGGCAAGCGCTAGCGCGAGTCCCGCGAGTTCCTTGTCCGCGGACCGATTGATTTTTTCGATCAATTGCGCATCGGCGGTCACGAACTGGCAGGTCCGGCGGAGCGCCAAAGCAAGATAGAGGCAGTCGTAAGCAGGGTGTTTCAGGGCGATCGCCAGTCTTACGGCGTCGATCATATCCTGGCGCATCGGCGAAAGCTCGATATCGACGCGCGCGATGGCGGCGCCCGCAAGCCGCGCCGTTTCGGGATCGAGTTCGCCGCGCCTCACTTTCTTCCAGAGAACATTGGCGCACTCGGCGATCAGCAGCTCGGGCGCGATCAGGCGTATGTGTGTAAGGAGCCATGTCGCTTCAGCAGCAAGCGGTTCAGTCGTGGCCCATTTTATGACGACGCTGGCGTCGATGACGACTACGGTCACCGCTCGTCACGACCTTCGCGCTGCAAGATTTCCGCGGGCGTATGCTTGCGATCCGCAGTCAGAGCGCGAATTTCCGCAAAAAGTTCGATAATGTCGGGACCGTCCTCGCCGGCGAGCGCCGCCTTGAGTATCTCGCGGTGTTCGGCCTCCGCCGTCCGGCCGTGTCGGGCCGCGCGGCGCTTCAGGCGCGCGATGAGGTCATCGTCGAGATTGCGGACGTTAAGGGCGCCAGGCATGACCGCCTCCACAAAATGCCATAACTGATATCAAATATGTCAATATTCAACAAAGAAGTCAAATCAGGCCTTGCGGTTCGCACAGGGCGCCGGACCGACCCTCCGACCGGTATTCAAATCCACCGCCGCACGCGCGTCTTGTAGGCGCGATAGTCGTCGCCGAATTTCTCCTCGAGCGCGTTCTCCTCGGGTTTGATCTGAGCCTCGTTGAGGATGACGACGAACAGCGCGACGATCGCAGCGTTGAGACCCTCGCCAAAATAGAGGAACGCCGCGATCAGCATGAGGAGCATGCCGGCGTACATGGGGTTTCGCGAGAAACGGTAGAGCCCCTCCGTCACCAGTTTGGCGGAGCGCGACGGCGCCAGAGGGTTGACCGTCGTCCGTGCACGAAGGAACGCCGCGACCGAAACGGCGTCGATGAAGAACCCCGCCACGAACAGGGCTGCGGCGAGCGTCGTGCGTCCCGGAAAATCGAAGGCGAAAACGTCCAGGCGTGCGGCAAGGACGTACATGGCGCCGATGAGCGTCGCGGCGATGATCGGCGGCGGAACCAGCGGTTTCATGACTCTCCTCCAGCCCGCGCGGCCAGCTTTTCGACGCGGCTGTCGGGGACAAACCAGACAAGCGCCACCAGCACATAGATCGCAAGGCTGAGGCGCGGCTCGACGAAGGTGAGCGCGATGGCGGCGACATAGAAGAGCGGCGACAGCTTTCCTTTCCAGTCGGACCGGAGCGCTCTCGCCATCAGCGAGGCCGGCCCCTCCGAGCGCAAGAGGAGGCTCTGCAGCACATAGAAGGCGATCGCCGGGGCGAGGAGCGCGGCGCCGTAGACCGCCGTCGGCGCCGCGGCGAAATGCGTCTCGCCAAGCCAGGCCGTGGCGAAAGGAATGAGCGAGAGGAAAAACAGGAGAGCGAGGTTCGCCCACAAGATGGCGCCGTTCACCCGCGTCGCGCAGTGCAGCAGGTGATGGTGATTGTTCCAGTAGATGCCGACATAGAGAAAGCTCAGCACGTAGCTGAGGAACGTGGGCAGAACTTCGCCAAGGGCTTCGAACGTCGCCTCATGCGGCGGGCGCAATTCCAGCACCATGATGGTGATGATGATGGCGATGACGCCGTCGCTGAAGGCGAGAAGCCGTTCCTTACCCATTCGCATCCTCGTTGGCTCGAAGCCAAAAAAGCCGGCCGATTTCATCGTCGTTTATCGGATCGAACGGATTCAACAAGCGAAGCCCCGCGACCAACCGGCCGTCCAGCATGTCTTCCGTCAGCAGCACGCTGGCGCCTGCTGCGCTCGCCGCATGGATCATGACGCCATCCCACAGCTGCATACCGTGGGTGGAGCAGAGCTCGCCGGCCTTCGCGATGAGCTCATCGGTCGTCGGTGGCGTGATGAAGGCCGTGCGATAGAGCGCGACCTGGGCCAGCGCGCCTTTCATGCCTGCAGGAAAGCGCCGCTGAATGAAGCGCACGAACTCGCCGAGCGCCTGCGTGGGGATGACTCCGTCTTGCGCAGCGGCGACGATTACTTCCGCCGCCCGGCGGCCCTTCGCCGTGTCCGGTTCGACTTCAGCGTAGATGAGGACGTTGCTGTCGAGCGCCACCCGCGTCATGCAACGTCTCAGTAGAGATCGTCTTCGCGGATTTCGCCGACTCGCGCGCCGGTGGCCGGCTTGACGGCGAAGCTCGTCTTCAGGGCTTCATAGGCCGCCAGCCATTCCGGATCCCGCGAGCGGTCGCGCCCCTGAGGCGCGATCCTGGCGACCGGCTGACCGTTCTTGGTGATGACGATCGTCTCCCCGCGCTCGGCGGCGGCGATCACCTGCGAGAAATTCTGGTTCGCCTCGCGCACAGTCATTTCGCGCATGGAATCCTCATGTTCTACGTTGCAACATATCCCAAAAGGCTGCTCAGATCAAGCCTCCCCGGTCACTACATCCTCGCTACGCCGAAGACGTTGGGCCTCAGCTTTCGCGCCTGCGCCTCGATTACCGTGTCGAGGCAGAGCGAGCGCCTTCCTTGAATCGTGCGGATCGACGATCGTTTTCGCCATGGCGTCGAGATATTCCTTGTTCGGAGGATCGCCGCTTTCCCATACCCGACGACAGGGCGCAGGACCATCGATCTCCGCTACACGATTTCGATGTGCGCTGCATGTCCGGAGACGGAAGCGAACTTCCGGTCGCGCGTCCACAGCGGGGCGCCGAGCAATTCGGCAAGCGCGAAATAGGCGGCGTCATAGGCGGTCAGGTTCTCACGCAACGACCAGATGCGCCCGCGGAGTGGCGAATGAGAGAACCGCTCGATCTCCATCGCTGCAAAAATGCGCATTGCGTTGTCGGCGCGCTCCTGCTGGAACTCACCATGACGCAGGAAGCGACGAAGCGTCTGCAAGAATTCAAGTTCGATGATTTCGGGCGCGGCCAGGGCGTTTCCGCTGCGCATGAGCCTGTCGCTTAACGCTTTGCCTGCGTGGGTGGCGATCGCAATGTCAAAGGCCAGGGAAGCGTCAATGACGATCACCGGCTGTCGCGCTCGCGTCTGATCGCGTCCGTCGGTGATTCCGACAATTCAATCGGGCCCATCTCAAGCATGCGCGCTTTGATTTCCGACCAGCGCGGACGCTGGAGGTCGCGCTCAATGAGGCGCTTCAGATACTCGCTCATGGACAGACCTTCCTCAGTTGCGCGCATCTTGAGCTTGCGATGCGTCGCTTCCGGGAGCTCACGGATCTGGACATGCTTGTTCATGTGAAAAACATACTTTCATGTGAAAAACATGTCAAGGCGCCGCGACGATGCGCAGACCGGGCGTTCCTTGCCCATCACCTTTTCGCCCTTTTTGTGTTTTTCGTGTTCGGCCTTCTTTTGCTCTTCTGTTGGCCAAAGCGCTCCATTCGCTTGTTTAGAAGATCGTTTGCAAAACTCCGCACAAGCATCGTCTCAATGTCGTTGATCATGACATCGGCCACCTCGTAGGCGCTGAAGTACTCGGCCAATTCGTTCAGGGGCACAACGCGATCCACGATCTGACGGGCTTTTTCCTTGCTAGTTTTGTAAACTTGGTTACGTTCCGGATGCGAAACTCGTCGTATGCTCTGCACGGTGCCTCGGTTCCGGTTGAACGCGAGATTCATCTCCTTCCACAATTTTTGACTTCGCGCCTTACCCGCGTAAATCGCACGCCCCCTGCTGTCAAAAAAAAGGTAAACGCCCGAATGTTCCCCCAATTCGGCGCGGAGACCTGCAAGGTACTGATGGTCACTGCCGTCATCCGTCTTTATACTGAATAGTTCAAGTTTCCTGCCTTGCTTAGATTCGGCGGCATCGATCGGAAAGAACTCGACGATAGGACGCAGCGCGCTCGCCTGAAGATTGTGAGCTCCGGCCCGAGATGCCTTGTGAACAAGTTCGCAGATCTGGCGCTCTGTAGCATTCTTACGCTCCCTCCAATTGCGGATACTTTGACCTGTGACACCGAGCCTTGACGCGAGCGCTGCGTCTTTTGTCACCCCGAACTTCTTCCCGAGACCGGCGATGAGTCTATGTCCAAAAGGCTTCATACCGCGCCTAGTTAAACCTCTGTGGGTCCACGTCCAAGAAATACCCAGGGGTCATCACATCCTCGCCACGCCGAACACATTCGGTCGTAGCCTCCGCTCGCGGGCTTCCGCGACCGTGTCGAGGCAAAACGCCAGCGCCTTCCTTGAATCGCGCGGGTCGATGAGCCCGTCATCCCAGAGGCGGGCGGTGGCGTAGAGCGCGCGGCTCTCCTCGTCGTATTTGTCGATGACGGTTTTCGCCATGGCGTCGAGATATTCCTTGTTCGGAGGATCGCCGCGCTTCACCGCGCCCTCCTCCGCCACGATGCGCATGGTCTTCGCCGCCTGCTCGCCGCCCATGACCGCGACGCGGTTGTTCGGCCAGGCGAAGATGAACGCGGGGTCGAAGGCGCGCCCGCACATGCCGTAATTGCCGGCGCCGAACGACGCGCCGATGTGGAGCGTCAGCTTCGGTACGGTCATGTTGGTGACGGCCTGGATCATCTTCGACCCATGCTTGACGATGCCGCGCTGCTCGGCGTCCGTGCCGACGAGATAGCCGGTGGTGTTCTGCAAGAACACGACGGGCGTTCCCGCCTGACACATCAGCTGGATGAACTGAGCGGCTTTCGCGGCGCCGTCCGCGTCAATGGGGCCGTTGTTCGAAATGATGCCGACGCCATGGCCGGCGATCTCCGCCTGCGCGCAGACCGTCGCCGGGCCGTAGCCGTCCTTGAAGCCGAGGAGGTCCGAGCCATCGACAATGCGCGCGATGTTCTCGCGCACGTCATAGGGCTGGCGATAATCCGCCGGCGTGACGCCGAGAATCTCCTCCGGATCGTAGAGCGGCTCCCTGAACGTCCGCGCGCGCGCGACGCTGTCCCGGTTCCATTGGAGCTTGGCCGCGATCTCGCGCGCGATGCGAATGCCGTCGGCGTCGTTCTCGGCCATGTATTCGGCTGTGCCGGAGACGTGATAGTGCATCTCGGCGCCGCCAAGCTCCTCGTCCGTGGCGATCTCGCCGGTCGCGGCTTTGAGAAGCGGCGGCCCGGCGAGGAAGACCTTGGTGCGCCCGCGCACGGCGACGACGTAATCCGAAAGCCCCGTCTGATAGGCGCCGCCCGCCGTCGATGATCCGTGCACGACGGAAACGATCGGGCAGCCGGCGGCGGAAAGCCGCGCGAGATTGGCGAAGGTCTGCCCGCCGGCGATGAACATGTCGGCCTGACGGAAGAGGTTGGCGCCGGCGCTCTCGATCATCTGCACGAAGGGGAGCTTCTGCTTCAGCGCGATTTCCTGGCAGCGCAGCGCCTTGTGGACGCCCATCGGCGTCGCCGCGCCGCCCTTGATGCCGCTGTCCGAGGCGCCGATCATGCATCGGACGCCGGCGATGAAGCCGATGCCCGATATGCCGCCGCCGCCGGAGATATTGGCCTCGCCGTCGTCGTCATGCATCTTGTAGCCGCACAGCGTCGAGATCTGCAGGAACGGCGCGCCGCGATCGAGGA
>JBEBFW010000178.1:0-7157 GCA_040081755.1 Parvularculaceae bacterium | reverse complement strand
ACTGGACACGCGCGCCCCGCGCATCCTCTCCACTCTTATCCTCTCGCGCAAAATTTCCTTGCGGCGGAGACGGCGAAGCCTTGAGCGAAAACGGAAGGATTTTTTTGTGAGGCGAACAGGATCAGAAGGAATGACGGCCCGTTTCAAAGGACAAAAGCCGCGCGAGGGGAAAGGGAGCGCCGCCGCCCGTCCCGCCGGCAGGCGCGGGCCCCCGTCGGTGATGTTTTCTTCATCGCCGTTCCTGCCTATAGGTCGCCGCCATGCATGACATCAAAGACATCCGGGACAATCCCGGCGCTTTCGACCTCGGCCTCAAGCGCCGGGGCCTCGCGCCTTGTTCGGCCAAACTTCTGGCGATCGACGCGGAGGCGCGCAAATTCATCCAGCTCGCCAACGACCTGCAGGCGAGACGCAACGCCGCTTCGAAAGCGATAGGCGCGGCGAAGGCGCGGAAAGACGAGGCCGAAGGCTCGCGCCTGATGGCGGAGGTGGAGGCCGTCAAGAAAGAGTTGCCCGAGGCGGAAGCACGGCAAAGCGAGGCGCAAAAGCAGCTCGCCGACATTCTGGCCGGCATTCCTAACCTTCCGGCGGCGGATGTTCCGGCAGGAAAGTCGGAAGCGGACAATGCGGAAGTGCGCAAATGGACCGAGCCGCGGCGATTGAACTCCGCGAAGGAGCATTTCGACCTCGGCGAGGCGCTGGGGCAAATGGACTTCGAGACCGCCGCCGCCATGTCCGGCGCGCGTTTTGTGCTTTTGAAGGGGCAGCTGGCCCGGCTCGATCGCGCACTCGCCAATTTCATGCTCGACCTGCACACCGGCGAATTCGGCTACACCGAGTGTGCGCCGCCCCTGATGGTGCGCGACGAGGCCGCCTTCGGCACTGGGCAGCTGCCGAAGTTCAAGGACGATTTGTTCACCGCCGCCGATTTGCCCAAGCGTCAGGAGTTGCTGATGTCGGGGCTCGCGAACGCGGACGAGAATTACGATCGGGCGACGCCGGGCCTCAACCGCGTCGCGCGCGCGGTGGAGACAACGCTTGCGACCGCGCAAACGCGCGAGCAGTTCTGGCTCATTCCGACCGCCGAAGTCTCCCTCACCAACATCGTTCGCGAGAAGATTCTCGACGAGGAAGAGCTTCCGCTGCGCTTCACCGCGTGGACGCCATGCTTTCGCTCGGAAGCGGGCGCCGCCGGCAAGGACACGCGCGGCATGATCCGCATGCACCAGTTCTCGAAGGTGGAGCTCGTCTCGATCGTCGCCCCCGAAAAATCGGACGAGGAGCATGAGCGCATGACGGCATGCGCGGAGGAAGTCCTGAAGCGGCTCGATCTGCCGTTCCGCACCATGAAGCTGTGTACGGGCGACATGGGCTTTTCGGCGCGGAAAACCTACGACATCGAGGTCTGGCTTCCGGGACAAGGGCGTTATCGGGAGATTTCTTCCTGCTCCAACTGCGGCGACTTCCAGGCAAGGCGCATGAAGGCCCGCTGTCGCCCGAAAGGGGAGAAAGGGACGCGGTTCGTGCACACGCTGAACGGGTCGGGGCTCGCCGTCGGCCGCACGCTGGTCGCAGTTCTCGAGAACTATCAGCAGGAGGACGGCACGATCGTCGTGCCGGATGCGCTGCGCGGTTACATGGGCGGCATTACGAAGATCGAGGCGGCGCGGCAACCGGCGACCGGCAACCGGCAACCCGCATCGGCATGAGCGCTATTCGATTGCTTTGTCATCCCGGAAAACGCCGCAGTCGTTCATCCGGGACCCCGTGCGGTGAAGCGCCGGAGTCGGAACGCACGAGGTCCCGGCTCTCGCTGCGCTCGGCCGGGATGACAAAGTCGCGGGAGCACACGGTTGCCGGTTGCCGGTTGCCGGTGGCCGAAACTCCATGAGAATCCTCTGCACCAATGACGACGGCGTCCATGCGCGGGGTCTAGAATCGCTGGTCAAGATCGCGCACGCGCTCACTGACGACGTCTGGGTCGTCGCTCCGCAAGAAGAGCAGTCGGGCGCGGCGCGTTCGCTGACGCTCGCTCACCCGATCCGTGTGCGGAAATTCGACGAAAGGCGCTTCTCGGTTTCGGGCACGCCGACCGACGCCGTCATGATGGGGGTGACGAAGCTCCTCGCCGACAGGCGGCCCGATCTCGTTCTCTCCGGCGTCAACAACGGACAGAACATCGCCGAAGACATCACCTTCTCCGGCACGGTCGCCGGCGCCTTTCAGGGCATGTCGCTCGGCGTGCCCTCGATCGCTCTCTCGCTCGCCCGGTTTGCCCGCGATCAGGCGCGCTGGGAGACCCCGGAAGCGCATGCGCCCGCGCTCATCCGCAAACTGCTTGCCGCCGGCTGGCCGGCGGACGTCGTCATCAATGTGAATTTTCCCGATCGCGCGCCGGACGACGTCGCCGGCGTCGAGATCACAGCGCAAGGCCAGAGAGACGCGTTCCAGCTCTTCGCAGAGGAGCGCCAGGACCTGCGCGGCGGCGCCTATTACTGGTTCGGCTATTCGGGAAAGCTCTCCGATCCGCCGGAGGGCACGGACCTGCGCGCCGTCTATGACGGGCGCATTTCGATCACGCCCTTGCATTTGGCGCTGACTCACGCCGAAGCTGCGGCGAAACTGCAGGGCGCCTTCGCGAAGTAGCGGCGCGGGCCTTGCAGCGCCGTTGAGTTAACCTGTTCTTAACCGAATTTCGAGACGTCTTGACGAAGAGTTAATGTGTTGGCGGAGTTGGCGATGAGGGCCGTTTCCCTTCTGGCTTTGGCGGCGGCGGGCGGATTTCTCGGCGCTTGCGGGTCGCATGCGCCCGCGCCGATCGTCTACGGCACGCAGCCCTCGACGACCGGGCGCGTCTATCATTCGCCTGCGGACTATGCGCGCGTCAACGGCGCGCCGACGCGTGGAGAACGCGTGATCGCGATCATGCCGTCGGCCGCGCCGGTTCTCTCCGATCCATTGTTCGGATCGTCAGAGCCTGCGCCCGCCGCTATCCACGCCAATATCGAGGAATCGGAACTTCCGCCGGCGCCGACCTATTTGTCGGGGACGAACTATGCGCAGGCGCCGGGCGCCAATGAGATCATCGTTCAGCCCGGAGACACTGTTTACGCGATCGCGCGTCGGACCGGCGCAAGCCCAGAGGCGATCATCAAGTCGAACCGCTTGGCGGCGCCCTATCAGCTTGAGGTCGGGCAGACGATCCGCGTTCCGGAAGGCAAGCGCGCCTACTCCGCCGCGCCGGCCGAACCCGTCTATCGCAGTGAGGTTGTCGCCGGCGGCAATCTGCGAACGGTTCGGCCGGGCGACACGCTCTATTCGATCAGCAGGGCGACCGGCGCGTCTGTCGAGGCGATCGCCAGGACGAATGGTCTTCGCCCGCCTTACGGGCTCGAAGTCGGCGACCGGCTGCAAATTCCGGCGGCCGAAGCCAAGCGCGCCGAGCCGAAAAAACGCGAAGCGCGCAGCGACGACAAAGGGATTCGCGATCTCGCGCGCAATGTGAATTACTCAGCCCCGGCAAAATCCGGCGAGCGGCTGTTCGAATGGCCGATCAAGGGCGCGGTTATCGGCGAGTATGGCGGCGGCGTTCTCGGCAAGCGCAATGACGGCGTCAACATCGCCGCGCCGGTCGGGACGCCCGTGCGCGCCGCGGCGGACGGCAAAGTCGTCTATCGCGGCGCCGACCTCGATGGTTACGGCAATCTGCTGCTCATCAAACACGATGACGGATTCGTCACGGCCTATGCGCACAACGACGTGATGCTGGTCGAGAAGGATCAGCCGGTGCGTCAGGGCCAGGTCATCGCCAAGGTCGGCCAGACCGGGTCGGCGAGCGAGCCCCAGCTGCACTTCGAGATCAGGCAGAATTTGAAGGCGGTCGATCCGCTGGAGTTCCTGCAGAATTAGTCAGCTTACGTAGCGTTGCTTCAACGACAAAGTCGCGTTTCGTCTCCGGGGCCCCGCAGGGGGCCCCTTTGTTTTTCAGGCGCCGGCGTTCAAGGCCAGCCACAGGACGTAGACGCCGTAAGCGAGCATCATGACGCCGCCTTCGAGGCGTGTGATCCGGCCGCCCGAGCGCGCGAAATAGACCATGACGAGCGTGGCCGCGAGCATGACCCAGTTATCGAAGCGCACGATCTGCGGCGGCGCCGAGAGCGGATGGATCAGCGCGGTCGCCCCGAGGATGCCGAGAATGTTGTAGATGTTCGAGCCGACCACATTGCCGAGCGCGAGGGCGCTCTTGCCGCGCATGGCCGCGAGAAGCGAAGTGACGAGTTCCGGAAGCGACGTGCCGACCGCGACGATGGTGAGGCCGATGAGCGTCTCCGAGACGCCCATAGACGCGGCGACGCTGATGGAGCCGTTCACGAGAAAGCGGGCGCCGACCATGAGGATGGCGAGGCCGACGACAGCCATCGCGAGATCGACAAAGATCGACTTCGGCCCGCCGGGCAGGCGCGCGCCCGCCGCCTCGTGACGCGCCGTCTCGGGATGATCCGGGGCGCGCCGTTCCGTGAGATAGGCGAGGGCGATGTAAGCCAGCAAACCGGCAAGAAAGATCACGCCGGCAAGACGTGTGAAGCCGGTCGTCATGCTGACGCCGATCGCAAGGAGCGTCGCGCCGACGACGGCGATCGAATCCCGCCTGAACGATTTCGGTTCGACGAGAATCGGCGCGATCACCGCCGAGAGGCCGAGGATCAGCAGGATGTTCACGATGTTCGAGCCGACCACATTGCCGACGGCGATGCCGGCCGAACCCTTGAGCGCCGCCTCAATGCTCGAGACTAGTTCCGGAGTCGAGGTGCCGAACCCGACCAGCGTCAGGCCGATCAGAAGTTCCGACAGCCCCAGCCGCCGCGCGATTTCAGTTGCGCCGCGGATGAGCACTTCGGCTCCGACCGCGAGCACGACAAGTCCCGCGCCGATCATCAGCCAGTCGTTCATGAGAAGCCCCTCTGCCCTGCGAAGGAACTTGGGGCGTTGCGGCCTGCAGCGCTAGGGCGCCGGCGTCGATTTTTCCGCCAACGCCGCGATTCTGATGCAGATTCGCGCGGCCGCCACCGGCCGGTCTTCGCTCTCTTGCCAGGCTCTTGCTTCAAGAAACGCCACGCGCCGCCCCAGGCGGTCGAGCCGGGCGCGCGCTTTCATGTCGGCCGCCCGGGTCGAGGCCATGAAGTCGATCGAAAACGTCGCTGTCGCGAGGGGCGCGCCGCGCAGGCGCGCGCTGAGTTCCGCTTGCGCCGCCAGTTCCAGAAACGACGAGACAACGCCGCCATGAATGGAGCGGATGCCGGGATTGCCGATGTGGCGTTCCTCAAAGCCGAGCGCATAGAGGAGCCCGCCGCGATCCTCGTCGATGGAAAAATTGATCCAACGGCCGAACGCGGTCAGGCCCGCGGCGCGAGCGCGCGATATGTCAAAATCACGGGTCACAGGCGCGAGCCCCCAACATTGCCCTTGGTGCCGACCAGGAATGCGCCGGCGCCCGTCGCCAGCATCGCGCCGCCCGCCTCGGCGATGATTTTCCCGGTGACGTAGGCGACCTCGCTGACAATGGCGGACGTTTCGCACGAACACACGACGCGATCCCCGACAGCCGCCCTGCTCAGTCGATCGATTCTCAGATTGACCGTGGCGATGGGCTTCAGTTCGTCGAGCGCGGTGTAAACCGTCAGCCCCATGATGGAATCGAGGATGATGGTGAGAAGGCCGCCATGAATGGCGCCGGTCTCTTCGGCGAACTCGGGCGGCAGGCTGAGCGAGAAAGACGTGCGGCCGCGCCCGACGAGGAGAGGCTTCATGCCGAGAGTTCTGAACAGGGAATGCTCGTGCGCCAGGAACTCGCGCGCGGAGCGCAGCATTCCCGCGATCACCGGGCTCAAATCGTCTTCGATTTTCGGGTCGGTCACTTTCGCTCCAGATCGTCGCGGAGCTTTTCATCCTGATATTGAATGCCCCACCCGATAATAAGGCGCCAGAGAGCCTCAGCCATCTCCGGCGGAAACCCCTTTTGCGCTGCGCGGCTGCGCACCCCGTCGATCACTTCCCGGTTGCGCCAGGGGACGGAGGCGCCGGCTGCGCCTTGAGCGCGTTTCAATTCCCACATGCGGTCGATATAGCTCCAGCGCTCTCCAAGAAGATCGACAATCGCTTTGTCCACGCGATCGATCTCGCCGCGCACATCATCCTGGGTCTGGCAGGTCCTGGCGGGTCTCAACATCATTCTCCGTCGTCGGCGCGCCTCGCCCGTTCATAGAGGTCGAGCGCAGCGAGCCATTTTTCTTCCATCTCGGCAATGGCGGCGATCAGCGCGGCGCGCTCTTTTTGCAGCTTGGTCGCGCGGGCGAGCGCGCGCTCATAGAGTCCAGGCTCGGCCAGCGCCGCGTCGAGTCGCGGCAGGATGGCGCTCAGCTCGTCGAGCCGCACCTCGAGCGCTTCGGCTTCCCTCTTGAGCGGGGCCAGCCCTTCCCGCTGTTGGGCCGCTGCGCGTCGCGGCGTCTGTTTGGCAGCCATCGGCCAGCGGTCGCCTTCGCCCGGCGACCTCGTCGCCTCCAGAATGAGCGCTCGATAGTCGTCGATATCGCCCTCGAACGGCGCAACGCGGCCGCCCTTCACCAGCCACAGACGGTCGGCGACCGCTTCAGCAAGATGTGCGTCATGCGTGATGAGAATGACCGCGCCGGCGTAGTCGTTGAGCGCCTCGGCGAGGGCCTCGCGGGAGTCCATATCGAGATGGTTCGTCGGCTCGTCGAGAATGATCAGATGCGGCCCGCTGAAAGTGATGAGCCCCAGCAGAAGCCGCGCCTTCTCGCCGCCGGACAGGCGCTCCACGGCGACGTCGGCCGTCTGCGCGCCAAAACCGAGGCGGGCCGCCGTTGCGCGCGCCTGGGCTTCGCTGGCGTCCGGGACGAGGTCGCGAACATGTTCGAGCGGCGTTCGGGCGGGTTTGAGTTCATCGAGCTGGTGCTGGGCGAAGTAGGCGATATCGAGCTTTCTGGCCCGAAGGACGTCGCCTGCGAGCGGGTTCAGGCGGCCCGAGATCGCCTTGACAAGCGTGGACTTGCCTTCGCCGTTCGGTCCGAGAATGGCGATGCGGTCATCCTGGTCGATCCGCAAGCTGACGTTGCGCAGAACCGGCGCGCCTTCGGCAT
>JBEBFW010000020.1:0-25012 GCA_040081755.1 Parvularculaceae bacterium | reverse complement strand
GCGCGCGCGGCGCTGGCGACGCCAGCCGGGGCGACGCCGGCGGCGCCGGCGGCGGCGCCGCGCCATCCCGTTTCGCCGGACGCCGCACGGGCGAGCGTCGAGGCCGCGTTCGCTCCGCCCGCCATCGCGGCCCCGGCGCGGACCGCGGATTGTCCCGCGGAGGCCGCGGCCCTTGCGCCGCCGGCGGCGATCGCGCCCGCGCCAGCAAGGGCGGCACCGGTTCCGGCCATGGTGGCGACCGCGGCCCCGGCGCCCAGCTGCGGCGCGCCAGAGACAAGCCCCGTGGCGATGCCCGGTCCGAAGATGCCGAGCGCCAGCATGGAGAGGGCGGCGAGAATGGTGGCGGCGGCGTCTTCGAGCGTCACGGCGCCAGCGGGGAAGGCCGCGGTGATCGACCCGAAGATGGTCGAGCCTATGCCGACGATGATGGCGAGGACCATAAGCTTGATCCCTGACGCAACGACATTGCCGAGCACGCGTTCGGCGAGGAACGAAGTCTTGTTCCAGAGCGCGAAGGGAACAAGCACGAAGCCGGCCAAGGTAGTCAGTTTGAACTCGATGATGGTGACGAAGAGCTGGATGGCGAGAATGAAAAAGGCGAAGAGGACGATGACCCAGGCGAGAATGATGATGGCGATGGTCACGAAATTGTCGAAGAAGCTCGGAAAGCCGAGCAGCGCGTTCGCTTCTGTGAGCAAGGGATAGGCGGCGGTGTAGCCGGTGTCGGCGACGAAACCCGGCTTCATGAGATCGGCGGCGGTCAGCGTCGTTCCGGTGGCGACCAGGCCGAGGCCGGCGAAGCTTGCGAAGATGATGTCGGCGAGGAGCCGGAAATTGTTGATGATGAAGGCGAAGGCGCCGACATAGAGCACCTTCTTCACGAACTGGCCGATGACGTTGTCGACCCCGTTCATCGACCAGAAGAGGCCTGCGAGCACGATGTCGATGCCGATGAGGATCGCGGTCAGGAACCCGACATCGCCCTGGAGCAGGCCGAACCCCGAATCGATATAGCCGACAAAGGTCGCGGTGAACTGGTCGATGACGTTGAGATTATTCATGTGTTTATCCCGCTCGCGCTTGTTCGGCCTTCGGCCTCACCGCTCCCCATTTGATTGCGTCTGTGGGGCGGCCTGACCGGCCGACGCCCAAAAACTTAGATTGGCGCGCTTGGCTCGCCACGCTCGGTGTCAGGAGTTTCATCATGGATAGATGATCCCGTCGCCGATGAAGCGCGTGCGGTGAATGCGGGCGCGCTCCTCCATTTGCAGCTGCCGTGCGCGATCGAGCGCGTCGGCGCGCGAGGCGACGGCGAAGAGCTCCGCGGTCTGCATCGCTTGCTTCGCCTGTAGCGCAAGAAGCTGGTTCGCGGCCTGACTAACCTGGAGGTCGCCGATGGCGCCTTCGCTTTGTGTGACGATCTCGTCGAGAGTCGTCATGTCGGCGGAGATCGTTTCAGCGATCTTCGCCTGCATCAGCATGGCGTCGTGGAAGGCGCGCGAGGCTTCCCGCCAATGCGCGCGGGCATCAGCCGCCATCGTCGCGTTCGGCGTTCCGCTATAATCCTCCGGAAACAGCGAGGTGAACGAAGCGTCGATCGAGGCGACGTTATAGGCGAGGCCGTTAGCGGTCTTGATCAGGGTCTCGATCTGGACGAGCCGGGCGTTGAGGGCCGCGCGCGCCGTATAGGGAAGGCTGGTCAAATCCTTCACCTGG
Organism: Parvularculaceae bacterium; assembly: GCA_040081755.1. Taxonomy (GTDB): domain Bacteria; phylum Pseudomonadota; class Alphaproteobacteria; order Caulobacterales; family Parvularculaceae; genus Amphiplicatus. The sequence continues at coordinate 23,296 of JBEBFW010000020.1, read as the reverse complement.
TTGACGATCATCTGAGCTTCGTTGGTGAGCTGCTTGATCTGGTTGTTGATCATGGTGAGCGTGCGCGTCGCCGTCAGAAGGTTCTGCGCGTAATTGGTCGGATCGTAGACAATGCCGCCGAAGATTTGCGCGCTGGCGGGCGCCGTCGGCGTGAGCGCGAGCACCAGTGTCGCGACGCTCATCAACAGGAGAGGTTTCAGTCGGCTGCGCATTTGAGGGCTCCTTCGTTGAATTGGAAGCGGTCGGTGAGAATCTGGCTCGCCCAAGGGAGGCCCTTGGCGACGAGGAACCGGCCCGCGAAATCGCCTGCGCTTTGGCGAACGATCTTGTCGATCAGCGCCTGATCGGCGGGCGATGAGGCGCCGCAAAGCGCGAGTGCGAGAGGACCCAATCCCAGTTCGAAGAGGCGATTGCCGATCGCCGACTGGTAGTAATAGTGGCGCTTCGGCGTCGCCGTGGTGAGGAGTTCGATCTGCCGCGCATTGAGGCCGAAACCTTCATAGGTCGGACGGATGCCGGCTTCCTGCGCGCGGTCATTGGCTAGGAATATCCGCGAGGGGCAGCTCTCGATGATGGTCGGGGCGATCTTCGAGGCGGCGATGTCGCTCAAGGACTGAGTCGCGAACACGACCGAGACGTTTTTCTTCCTGAGAGTCTTCAGCCAGTCGCGAAGGCGCGCAGCGAAGAGCGGGTGATCGAGGAACACCCAGGCCTCGTCGATCATAAGAAGCGTCGGCCGACCGTCGAAGCGGGCGTCGAGGCGATCAAAAATGTAGGCGAGCGCCGGCGCCACGGCCGCTTCCCGGCGCATCAGCGCCTCCATCTCGAACCCGTGCGTCTCTGCAAGATCGAGCGTGTCCTGCTCGGCGTCGAAGAGCGCGCCATGCGCGCCGTCGATCGTGAAAGGTTTAAAGGCATCGCGAAGATCGCCGCGCTGGAGGAGCAGCGTAAGCCCGGTAAGCGTCCGCTCCCTCACCGGCGCCTCGGCAAGATTGGAGAGCGCGAGCCAAAGGGCGTCATGGATGGACGGATCGATCGCGACGCCCTCCTGCGCCAGGATTCCAAGAAGCCAGTCCTGCGCGCGTGAACGCGCCGACGTGCTGTCGATCGTGGCCAGCGGTTGAAACGCCGGCGCGTCTTCGGAGCCGAGATCATGAAACGCGCCGCCAAGCGAGAGGATCGCGGCCCGCAAGGACCGGCCCTTGTCGAAGGCGAAGATTTGCGCAGCCTGGTAGCGCCGGAACTGCAGCGCCATCAGCGCAAGGAGAACGGATTTTCCGGCGCCGGTCGGTCCGACGATCAGCGTGTGGCCGACATCGCCGATATGGGTCGAGAGCCGGAACGGCGTTGTTTCGTGCGTGGTCGCGACCAGCAGCGGCGGGCCGCCGAGATGCTCGTTCCACGAAGCGCCCGCCCACACCGCCGACAACGGCGCGAGATGCGCGAAATTCAGCGTATGGATGAGCGGCTGGCGGATGTTCGCGTAGAGCTGACCCGGCAAGGATCCGAGCCAGGCGTCAACCGCGTTGACGGTTTCGCGGATGGTGACAAAGCCGAGGCCGTTAAGGACCCGCTCGATTTCTTTCGCCATGGCGTCGACCGTGGCGGCGTCTACATCCGCGACGACGACGCTGCAGGTGAAATACCCGAACGACACATCGTCTGCGCCAAGCTCCTGCAACGCCGCATCGGCGTCGGCGGCCTTGTTATCGGCGTCGGCGTCGACCAGGACGCTTTGCTCGTTGAAAAGCGTCTCCTTGATGATGGCGGCGATGGATTTCCGCTTGGCGAACCATTGCCGGCGGTATTTGGCGAGTTCTTTGGTCGCCATCGGCTTGTCGAGCGCGATCAGCCTCGTCGTCCAGCGATAGGGAAACCCAAGCCGATTGAGGCTGTCGAGAAACCCCGGCTCGCTCGCCGGCGGAAAGCCCTGAACGCTGATGATGCGGAGGTGCTGGTCCCCGAGCATCGGTTCGAGCCCGCCGGTCAACGCGCTATCGGCGAGGAGCGCGTCGAGGAACATTGGCGACGACGGCACCGCGACGGGATGGCGCTTGGTCGAGATCGTTCCATGCAGAAAGCCAAGCGTCCCGGCGTCGTCGATCGCCTGACAGTCGGGAAGGAGCGCGGCGAGGAGATCGATGGCGCGATCGGTCTCCAGCATGAACGTATCGAGATAGTCGCGCCACGAAGCGGGCGCCGACGCATTCTCGCGCGTCAGGAACAGCCCCTCGCCTTTGGTCGTCCGGTCCGTCGGCGGCAGCCAGGCGAAGGTCAGATGATAGACGCTCTCGAAATGCCGCCCCGCGCTTTCGAAATGCGCGCGACGTTCTTCATCGACGAGGAACGCCGCGCCGTCGCGAAAGTCGCTTGAGGGATACTCCGACGCCGGCGACCGCGCGGCTTCAAAGAACAGCGCCCAGCCGGAGCCGAAACGCCTCAGCACGTTGTTGACGCGCGCGGTGAAGCTGACGAGTTCCCCGGCGCTAACGCTTTCGAGGTCCGGACCGCGATAGCGGATGGTGCGCTGGAAGCTTCCATCCTTGTTGAGGATGATTCCGGGCGCGGCGAGCATGGCCCAGGGGAGGTAATCCGCAAGGCGTTTCGGGCGCTGCTGATATTCCCTGAGGTTCAGCATGCGAGATACGCCTTGTGCTTCAGATGGCGGACGCCGACTTCGACGAATTTCGGGTCCTTCTTCGCGGCGTAAACGGCGCCCGCATGGCCGATCATGAAAAGAAGTATGCCGGCGACCCACATCTGCAGGCCGAGGCCGACGGCGGCGGCGATCGTGCCGTTGAGGATCGCAATCCCGCGCGGCGCGCCGGCCATCATGATCGGCTCGGTGAGGCTTCTGTGGATCGGGATCGAATAACCGTCGGTCATTGTGATCGCCTTTCAGATCATTCGTCAGATCAGGGCGCCGCCGCCGAAGGAGAAGAAGGCGAGAAAGAAACTCGTCGCCGCGAAGGCGACGGAAAGGCCGAAGACGATCTGGATGAGCCGCCGAGATCCGCCTGAGGTGTCGCCGAAGGCGAGCGAGAGGCCCGTGATGATAATGATGATGACGGCGACGATGCGCGCCACGGGTCCTTCGATCGAGGCAAGGATCGAGGCGAGCGGCGCTTCCCAGGGCATGCCGGACCCGGCGGCGTGCGCCGGACCTCCGAACAGGAAAAGCCCAAGCGCGATGAGGCCGAGCATGATGAGGTGACGCTGGACGCTGGAGAAAGTCATAAGTTCGCTCCTTCATTGATGACGACGAGTTCAAGTGCGTTGGGTTTCACAAGCCGGTAGCCGTCCGGCCCGAGGCCCTCGACCCGGAGGATTTCTTCAACGCGCCGGCCGCCGGGCTTGCGCGCGATGAACACCACGAGATCGACGGCGTCGGCGATCAGCTGACAGGGGATCTCTCTCGTCCGTTCGCCGATCAATTGTTCGAGGCGGGTGAGCGCAGACGCCGCGGAGTTCGCGTGCACCGTCGCAATGCCGCCCGGATGGCCGGTGTTCCACGCTTTGAGGAGATCAAGCGCTTCGCCGCCCCTCACCTCGCCGACGATGATGCGGTCGGGCCGGAGCCGCATGGTCGAGCGGACGAGCGTTTCGAGGCTGACGGTCGGGGAAGTCCGAAGGGCCACGAGGTCGCGCGCGTCGCAGCGCAGTTCGCGCGTGTCCTCAAGAATGACGATCCGGTGGTCTGTCGCAGCGATTTCGGCGAGAAGCGCGTTCGCAAGCGTTGTCTTGCCGGACGAGGCGCCGCCGGCGATCAGAATGTTCTGGCCCCTGTGACACGCGGATTTGAGCGTCAGCGCGTCGGCGCCCGTCATGATCCCGGCGTCGACATATTCGTTGAGTGATATGACCCGCCCCGCCGCTTTCCGGATCGAGAAGCAAGGATGCGTCGCGACGGGCGGCAGGACGCCTTCGAAGCGTTCGCCTGACGGGAGTTCCGCCGAGACGATCGGGTGCGCCTTGTCGCAATCAAAACCGATATGGCTGGCGACAAGGCGGATGATCCGTTCGACATCGGCCATGCGGAACAGAGCCTCTTCACGGGCGCGGCCGCTCCCATGGCGCTCGATCCAGAGCGCGCCGTCGGGATTGACCATGATCTCGATGACCCTCGCGTCGTCGAGCGCGCCGCCGATCACGGGGCCAAACGCCGTCTTCAGCATGGTCGCGCGACGCAGGGCCGTTTCGGAATCGGGAGCGAGATGCGTCATGCCGCGCGCTCCGTCGGTTCGGCCTTATCGGGACGGCCTAGGTCGATGGTTGCGAGGATCGCGTCGGTGGTGCGCTCCTTGCTGGCGAGCCGTGCGCCGACCTGCCCAATGAAATGTTCGAAGCGCTTGCGCCCCGCGGCTTCGGCGCCGCCGCGCAAAGACTCAGGGACCGGCGGCGTCACGCAGAGATAATAGAGAATGAAGAGCGCGAGAGTTTCGGTCTGGGCGATCCCCTCATCCGCCATCCGCTCCATCGCGCGTGTCAGCTTGTCGAGGCGCTGCGCAATGCGCTGAAGGGCGCGCTCATCGGGCTCGGCGTCGAGCAATTGTTTGATGGCCGCATCGACAACGGCCGCCTTGCTCGCGGCGCCGTCACGCACCGCGCGCCGTAACAACGCGTCCGCTTCGGGCGTGACATGGATGTTGATGCGTGGTTTCGTCATGGCGTCAGATCCCCGGCAACAGGCATGGCATGCTGCGGTCGAGGCCCACGGCCCGGCGGGCCGTCTCGCGGGTGAGGTCTTTAAATCGCCGCGCGGCGGCGAGGTTGTCGCTCTCCTCATCGGAAGTTTCATCGCGCTCGGTCGCGGTGAACGGCGCCGGTTTGATCGGATCGAGGTCGGGCGTCTGCGCGAGGCCGCCTTCGCTCTCCGGGTCTGCGCCCCTGACAAGATCGAACCAGGGCTGATCGAGCCGGCGGTCGGGCGCCGCGATGATTCCCGACCAGTCGTCGGCTTTCGCCGGCGGCGCATCGGGATAGCGGCCGTTGGAGTCTTTTAGCGAAACCGCCGGCAGCAGCCGCGCCGAGAAATTCCGGTCGCGGTAATATTGAAGCTTCTTGGCCCGTATCGGCGGCGCTCCGGAGATGAGCGCGATCAGTTCGTCATTCGGGAGCTGCATCACTTCGCCGGCCGTCAGGAGCGGGCGCGCGGTTTCCTGGCGCGAGACCATGACATGGGCGAGCCAGGGCGCGAGGCGATGGCCGGCGTAATTGCGCTGTGCGCGGAGTTCGGTCGCGGTGCCGAGCGCGTCCGAAATCCTTTTCGCCGTGCGCTCGTCATTCGCCGCGAAGGCGACGCGCACATGGCAATTGTCGAGGATCGAGTTGTTGGGCCCGTAGGCCTTCTCGATCTGATTGAGGGATTGCGCGATGAGATAGGCCCGGACGCCATAGCCGGCCATGAAGGCGAGCGCCGATTCAAAGAAGTCGAGGCGGCCGAGCGCCGGGAACTCGTCGAGCATCATCAAAAGCTTGTGGCGCTTCTTCGCCGCCGCCGTTTCGAGTTCCTCCGTCAGCCGCCGGCCGATCTGGTTGAGGATGAGACGGATTAAGGGCTTCGTCCGCGAAATGTCCGACGGCGGCACGACGAGATAGAGCGAGGCTGGGCTCTTCGACGCGACGAGATCCTCGATCCGCCAGTCGCAGGCGCTGGTGACGTGGGCGATGGTTGGATCGCGGTAGAGCCCAAGAAAGCTCATCGCGGTCGACAGCACGCCCGAGCGCTCATTGTCGGATTTGTTGAGAAGCTCGCGCGCGGCCTGCGCGACCACGGGGTGAACCTTCGGCGCCTCTTTGGTCCCGAGGTGGTTGGTCGACATCATGATCGAGAGCGAGCGCTCGAAAGTCCGCGATGGGTCGGACAGGAACGCCGCGACGCGCGCGAGCGTTTTCTCCTTCTCGGCGTAGAGGACATGAAGGATGACGCCGACGAGGAGCGCGTGGCCGGTCTTCTCCCAATGGGAGCGCCGTTCGAGAGAGCCTTCAGGATCGACCAGAATGTCGGCGATGTTCTGAACGTCGCGGACTTCCCGTTCGCCTTTGCGGACTTCGAGCAGCGGATTGTACCGCGCGGATGCGGGATTGGTCGGATCGAACAGGAGGCAATGCGAGAAGCGCGAGCGCCAGCCTGAGGTCAGCGTCCAGTTCTCGCCCTTGATATCGTGAATGACGGCGCTGCCGGTCCAGGAGAGAAGCGTCGGCACGACGAGCCCGACGCCCTTGCCGGACCGCGTCGGCGCGAACGCCATCACATGCTCCGGGCCGTCATGGCGGAGATAGTTGGCCCGCCAACATCCGAGGAAAACGCCGTCAGCGCTGAAGAGGCCCGCCGCCTCGATCTCACGGCGCTTCGCCCAACGCGCCGAGCCATAGGTCGTGACGTTCCTGTTCTGCCGCGCGCGCCAGAGCGACCCCGCGATCGCCGCCGCCGCGCCGAGCATCCCGCCCGACGCGGCGATGGCGCCGCCACGCATGAAGACGTCGGGGGCATACGCTTCATACGCAAACCACCATTCGAATAGACGCCACGGGTAATAGACGGCTGTCTCGCCGATGTTGAACCAGGGTTTTCCGAGCGCCGGATCGAAGCCGAAGGAGATCGCCACGAACTCCGTCGCCGCCGCCATCGCCGCCGCGATGATCAAGATGACGACGATCGCCTGGCCGATTAGGATTTTGGTTGGCGTCATGAGCTTCATCCAACCGGAGCGCGCTCGCTCCGTCAGACGCGATCATCGGCCTACAAATCAAATCCCGTCACTAGGGATTATTCTGCATTTCTTGCGCCTTCTTGCGGCGCGATGTGGCCGGTTGCGGTCAATTGCGGCCGCGTGCGGTGATTTGCGGCTGATTGTGGGGGCTTGCGGTTTCCGGCGGAGCATTTCGGCGCATTGCGGTTGAGGTGACGCAATTCGGAAAAATACGGCCGCAGGCTTTGAAAGTGGGCATGCGGTGGAGATTAGCGATCACTATTGATCTAATGATCGGCCTTAAAAAGGCGTCGCATGGCGGCGCCAAGGTCTGAAAAATCCCAACAACGGAAGTTAGCCGCCCGGCGCCGCAAAGCGGAATCTGCATGTCAGAAAAATCGCCGCGAGCAAGCAGAATGCGGCGCGAGCCAATCAGCTAAGGCGGCCGCAGAATTCCTCAAGGCGCATCGGCGCCCACCTTTATATCCGCGCCGAACGCAGCCTGCGAGGGCCGACGCCGGAGCGCGAACAAACTCCTTTTTCAGATCGGCGCGGAATCGGCGCATGGCTCGACCATGCAGGATTGGGTCGCAACTTTAGTCGGCGTCGCTCTCGGGGGCCTCATAGCAACAGCCACGAGCGCCAACTTCGCCTGGCGAGCCGAACGGGATCGTCGCTTGGGGGCTGCGTTTTCGGTCTTCTTCAAATACTTCCTCATTGTGGACGTAGCGAACCGGATCTGCCGTGATCTTGATGCGGCCTCCCCCGATCGCAACGGCTTGCATTGGCCCCGGCTGCGGCCGTTGACCGGCGTACGCTTCCCGGACACGGCTTTCGCGCCAGACGAACTGGCGCTGTTTGCCGAGGAAAAGGGCGCGCTGTTCGCCCAAAAGCCCCTGGTGGCGCGAAATCACGCGCACCTGCTCGAGGATCTGCTCACACAATGTAATCGCGAGCGCCGGAGCCTCAGCGAGGAGCTTCGCCTGCGCGGCCTGGTGGAGATCGAAGGAACGACCGGCCACATCTCGATCGATCCACACAGTTATCGGGAGCTCGCGCCAAAGATCACCGAGCTGGACGATCTCGCGAAGACCCTCTGGGACGTCGCGCGCAAGGCCAAAGCTGAATTCAACATCACCGCAGAGTTGTTGGGCCCCGGCCGGGGTGTTGTTTTCCCTGCGTTAGTTCTCATATTGTTCGCAGCAGCCCGCTCGGGCAAAATTCTTTGTTTTCCCTGATTCGATTCTGACTTTCTCCCCAGGCGCCAGCCGCATGATCATTCGCTACCTCTCCAAGCTGCTCGGTTGGCGAAAGTCGACGCCGACGACACCGGAGCCGCCGCCCCTAGAACCCTCGACCGTCGCCCAGCCGCGCGACACACCCGTCCGCGTTCCGACGTCGGGCGCCATCCTCACCTGGGAGTCCGAACTGAGGGCGATCGCCGCCGAGGCCTCAGCTTGGTCGATCGAGACGGGCGGCGACCTTTTCGGACGCTGGCAGGCCAATCCCACAATCTTCCTGGCGACGAAGGCCGGTCCGCAGGCTCAGCGCGACAACGCCCACTTCCGTCTGGACGTCGACTATTTGCGGCGCTTGAGTGAGCCGCTCGCTTCGCAATGGGGCCTGCGTTATTTCGGCGACTGGCACTCGCATCATCGCCTCGGGCTTTCGGCGCCAAGCTCAGGGGACCAGAGGCGAATTCGCCAACTCGGTAAGCGCAACAACTTCGCGGCGATGGCCGAGGTTATCGTGACCACCGAGGGCTCGCGCACCGAGCCGACTGTGCGCATCCATGCGTGGCGCTACGACCTGTCGCTTGAAGGCGCGCCATCGCCCTTGGCGGTGACGGTTCTTCCCGGCTGCAGTCCGGTCAGGCATGCGCTGATCGCCCGACGAGACTTTACCGAACAGGCGTTCCGCGAATGGGAGGCCGTGCCTCTAGGTCGCGTCCGCATTGGCGACGACGCCGCTCCTCCACGGCTTCAGCCGCCTGCAGGCATCGACACAGTGACGCGCCAACAGACCTTGGCGCATCTCATCACGGCGCTCAAAGACGCAGGCGGCGGTGAGATCGAACAACACGCGGCAGCGTTCGGACACATCCTCGTCGTCCCACTCAAAGGGTCTCAGCACCTCGCCTTCGCGATCGACGGCGCGTGGCCGATGAACGTGTTGGAAGTGCATCGCCTAGACCGAGAAGCCGGCACGACCGAAGTCGTTGACGCGCCAAACGGCCTTAGCGCGCCGGACGTCGCCGGAATTGTCGCGGTGCTTCGCAGCGCAAAGCCGAGCGGCGTGAGGGCTTGAGCATGTGGACCATGGATCAGCGCAACAGGCTTGCGGTCGAGCATCAAGTGCTGCAACGCGAGGGTTTTTCGCAGTTCGGCGTCTATCACAGCGCCGAAACGGACACCTACTACGCATCGGGCGTCGCGACGTCTAATGCGGGCTATCACTACAGCCTGTATTGCCCCATTCCTTCGGGCTTCCCCACGCAGCGCCCGCCGCTGTACATCACCGAGCCCAATCCGCTCTTGATGAAAGACGGCACGCGCATCTCCAGCCTGGGCGTGTCGCACGCCATGCATACCTTGGCACCGCACGAAAACGGTTGGGTTCAGATCTGTCATTGGCGCGACGCACGCTGGCACGCCGGCATCGTGCTGCAAAAAGTGTTCCTGAAGGCCCACATCTGGATCGAGGCCTACGAACAGCACGTCGCTACCGGAAACTCCCTGGCGGACTTTGTTCGCACCATGGCGGAAGTCGCATGACCAACACCCCCAACCAAAGCCAGCTCATTCGCGAAGCGATGCAGGCGATCGCGACCCGCAAGCCGGGCCGTTTGAAACTGGTGTACGACAAGACAAAGCGAACGATCGTGGCCGTCGCTGAGGGCGCGCATACGGTGCAGGCGTTGAACATCACCGCCGACGATGCAGACATGTTCGGCGTCGTCACCCTGTCGTCGGAGTGGATTCGCGAGCATTGGGCCAAGCTGCGCAGCGGCGGCGAACTTACGCTCCGCCTCAGCGCCTGGGACGATAACGACGCACTCACGCAAGCCGAACTCTGCGTTCATGAAAGCGCGCGCACCGTGACGGGCACGCTCCGCTTGGGCCAAGCGCCGAAGGATGGTGACCTGGAAATCTTGATCGAGCCTGCTGGGACGGCCGCCGCCGATCAGGCCGTGTTCGTTGCTGCGGACGGCGAAACGTACCGTGGCGCACTCCAGAACGGCGGCATGCTCGACGCTGCAACTACTGACATCGTCTTCGCCGACGTCCAACCCCAGCTGGCCTTGCGTCGAGCTGGCATCCTGGAGACGGATGTACTCAAGGACAAAACCGTTGTTTGCATTGGGCTTGGCACCGGCGGCGCTCATATCGCCATCGAACTCGCGAAGTGCGGCGTTGGCCGCTTCCTGCTTGTGGATCGCGATCGGCTCACGGTCGGCAACGTCGTGCGCCACCCTGGCGGGATTTCGCAGGTGGGGCGTTCCAAGGTGAACGTGACGCGCGATTTGATCCGCGAGAAAAACCCCAAGGCGCGCGTTGAGGCGCTTGCAGCCGATGTCGGGTACGACAACAGAGACGCGATCGCCGCCTTGATAGCAGACGCCGACCTTGTCGTCTGCGGCACCGACAACCGCCAGAGCAAACTGCTGATCAATGAACTCTGCGTTGGCGCCAATGTGCCTGCCCTCTATGGCGGCGCCTTTCGGCGCGCATTCGGGGGACAAATTTTGCGCGTTCGGCCCAAGCAATCGCCGTGTCATCAATGCTTCGTCGCGGCAATGCCGGAGGAAGCATCGGACATTGAAGTCTCATCCGCGGGCGATGCCGGCGAAATCGCCTACTCGGACCGTCCGGTGGCGGTCGAACCAGGGCTTTCGCTCGACGTCCTGCCAATCGCCACGCAGATGGCCAAACTGGCTTTGCTCGAACTCATCGCCGACAAATCCTCGACTCTGAACGGGCTGCGCCGCGACTTCGACGCACCCTGGTACTTGTGGCTGAACCGCCCCGAGCCGGGCACGCAATACGCCGACCTACCGCCCTTGAGCGAAAGCAGCGACGAGATGACGATCAATCGCTGGTACGGCATCTACTTCGACCGCGACGAGGCGTGTCCTGTTTGCGGCGATTTCGTCGCCGCGCTGGCCGGATCGTACGGGCTCAATCCGTCGGACCTGCCGGCGCTCGCGGACAAAGGATAAGTCGCGTGGAGCTCTCCGGTGATTTCAAAAGGTATGTGAGTTCGCTCGAACCCGACGATGACGCGGTCGCCGCGGCCAAATGTGCGCATGAGAAAGTGCGCGATCGCCTCAAGTCGGACGAAGATACCAAAGACGCGAACAAGAAGACGTTCCTATCCGGTTCTTACGCGCGCAGCACCGCGATCCGCGACATCAACGATGTCGACGTGATCTGCGTCCTCGACATCGACTCGTCCATCACGGCGCCCGAAGTCGTTCTGGCTTGGTTAGAGGGCGTGCTCGGAAAATATTACAAGGAAACGCGCCCGCAGGGCCGTTCGATTGGGGCCGCTGCCGAAAGGGGCGTTTGGCTCGACATCGTGCCATCCGCGCCCATCTCAGCCGACGATGGACCGCTGTGGATTCCGGACCGCGACGCCAAGCAATGGGTTCGGTCTCACCCCAAGGGCCAGATCACTGCGGCAATCAACAAGAATGACACAACCGACGGCTTCTACGTCCAAACCGTGAAGCTGATGAAGGCTTGGCGCGATCGTCTGCCGACGGAGAAGTCGAAGCCAAAATCCTACATCCTCGAGACGCTGGTGCATCAAAGCATTGGCAAACCGTCCTCGCACGCACGCGCAGTGGTGAACGTGTTGGAGGGCATTCAAGTCAACTATGGTTTCTACCGCGGCACGGGCAGCGTCCCGCACATCACCGACCCGGGCGAAGCCACTGTGAACGTCGCCAAGCGCTGGTCCAGCGAGGAGTTCGATGCGTTTCTCGATCAAGTAAAATCGGCGGCGCAAACAGCGCGAAGCGCGCTCGATTCCGACGACGAAGCCGAAAGCCGCAAGCTCTGGCGCAAGCTGTTCGGCGCGACATTCGGTCAATAGAAACGCCTCGATGAAAGCGCCTCCGCAGGCTCCAAAAGACCCGAGCGCATCGCTCGTCACCCCCTCCGCCATGGGCGGCATTATTGGGGGCAAGGGCTTCGACTTTCAGACGCGATACGTCGTCTGTCATCTACCGCTCTGGCTGCAAGATGCCGGCTTCCACCAAATCTTCTTTGAAGGCGCAGGCGACATCGACCTCCGATTTGTTCGCGACGGCTGCTCCAGCCGAAAGCATTTCCAAACCAAAGATCACGAGGTTTCGCCCAGCGAATTTAAGGAGGTCGTAGAGACTTTCCGCCGTTTCGACGCAGGCATGCCCGGCATGTACGAAGCGTTTCACCTCGTCTGCCCGGCCCTATCGGCCGCGTTGCGGCCCGTAGAGACAGGCTTGGCGCGGCTGCGTGGCGCGACGCCCTTCTACGACGATGCCGCCAACGCGCTGGCTTCGACCAAGAACGACGTTGACGAGCGCATGCGCGCGCGCGGTCTCGGTGATGAGCAAATCGCGTTCATTCACGACAAGGTCTCGATCGAGATCGGTCACGGCGATCTCGCGCATGACGATCGCGCCATCGAACTCTTTATCGCCCGCCTGCTCAGCCATCCCGACTTTGCGGGAAAGTTGCGGGCCATGGTGCAACCTGCCTATGCTGAACTGGTACGCCGTGTAGGCGCGAGCAAAGGCGTGGTGCTCGATAAGACCGCAATCGAGAGTTTGCTCCTGGCCGCAGTGCGGCCGGCGCTCTCGCCGGAAGCTAACGTGAGCGTGTGGCTCCACAACTGGACCAAAGAGACGTACGAGCCTCCCGCCGACTACGAGCTGGACTGGACCGCACATTTCGATCGCGCCAGCCGACGCGTGCCGACGCCAAACGTCTGGGCTGAAGACTTGCTTCCCCAGCTCGACACACTGCGCAAGACGATCATGACCGCGGGCGCAGCGCGCACGATACAATTTCGCGGCAAGTGCGCGCTCTCAACGGGCATCGCGCTGGGCGCTGCGTTTCCAACGGTTGGCAATTGGGTCTTCGAGATTCCTCAACCTCCGGCTCAAGAGCGCTGGAGATCTGACGCAGAACCCAATGCGGAATTTGCCTTGCAGGTCGAGATCGTCGAGGGCGTCGCCGGGGGCGAAGATCTGGTCGTCGGCTTTAATATCCGCGGCGACGGGCGCCGCGACGTGATGTCGTTCGTTGAAGCGTCGGGCGCAGCGCCGAATGCGTTCGTCTTCCTGTCGCCGCCAACGCAAGGCGCGCAGTCAATCGCCGGCGCCGGCGACGCAGTCGCAATGGCGCGCGCGGCGAGAGATCGCCTGGGCGAAATCCTCAAAGCACGCGGCCTCAGGAAGACGCGTCTCTTCTTTTTTGGCCCCTTTGCGCTATCGGTATTTCTCGGTCAGCAGCTGACTTCGATCGGGCACGTTCAGTTGTTTGAGTATCAAGACCCAGGCTACGTCCCAAGCTGTCTGCTGCGAACCTAGCGACCTTCGGTCTCGAGTTCGTAGATGGCGCGAAGCAAAGACACGCCGTCCTCCTTGGTGATCGCCACCTTGAAGTCGCCGGGCTCAAACGTCTCGGCCGCCATTGCGACCGTGAAGCCACGCAAATCTTCCTTCAAACTCTGCGCGACGCTCACACGACGCGTTTCTGGCATCAGCTGCAGCAGGCGAAATATGTCGTTGCGATGCTTGGTGATGTTCTTGCTGTCGACCGCCTCACCTTGGGCCTTACGCTCTGTGAGATCGAGGAAGGCGCGCGCTTTGAACGGAATCAGCATGTCTTCGGTGAGGATCGTGACGCCGCCCTGCTCGCGCCGGTTCGCCAGCAGCGCATCGTAATAGTCCGCGTGCAACAAGAGCGCGGACAGGCTGACAATTTCATCCTCCACGCTCAAGCGAACATAGCGGGCGTCATCGGGCAACGCCAATTCCGCCGGCGGCCTAGCGAACAGTTCGATCATCGCCGGAAAAGCCGAGTCGCTAGGCTGCTCGAAACGATAGAATTTGCGTTCGCCTTCGGCCATGGCCCAACGCTGATATCCGGCAGCGTCGAGAAACTCTTTGAACCGAGCGCCGAACTCGGCGTCGATGACCTCGACACAGAGCACGATGTCGAGATCCTTGGTGACGCGAAATGGCAGGTTGGCGTCGGTGAACAGCAAATCGCACGCGGCGCCGCCAATCAACGTGTAGCGATCAGCATAGTCCGCGAAGAACGTCTGAAACCGATCAAGACCCACTACCATTCGAAACGATCCATAAGCTCGGCTGCCGCCTGCGCCAACCGTTCATCGGGATCGTCCCAATAGCGCGCGAAGAGCGACAGCGGATCCACAATCTCTTTGGCGCCCAGGCAAAGCGGGTCGTAGCGCCAGGTTTCTATTTTCGCCTCGCCCTCATACTGGTAGTGAAAATCGCCGATGGCGTGGTGATTGAAATAATCCTGCCAATCGGTCGCCACGATCGCATACGTAGTCAGACGCGGTGGCGCGAGCATCGTCAGCTGCGCGAGCGCGCTTTCGCCGGCGAGCGGCATTGTGGGTCTCTGCGCGTTGAAGCGAACTGCATGAACGCCTCGGACGGGGCTCCGCAGCAAGGTGCGGCACCCTTCCCAAAGCGTACGGCGGTCGGCTTTGAAGCGGAGTGTCTTCTCCCGACCTTCGCGTTCGACAATTGCAAGGTTGTGCTGCGCGAGTTCGTCGAACGCGCGGCCGATCGACATCGGTGTGTACCCTAATTGCTCGGCGAGCGTGGAGGGTGTCGCCTCCTCGGGTCTGCGCCGCAGCATGTGATGAAAGAAGACCATCTGCGCGGCCGGAGAAAAGGCATTGCCGCGCTCGCGATCCTTGGCGCGGAAATGGTCACGCAGATCCAACGCCAGATAGGGAATATAGAGCTGATTGCCGGGGATCGCGAAGGCGACGCGATGAGCGATCAAACGTGCGCGCAAGGTGGAATTGATTGCGGGTGCCGCAAACACCACGATGCCCTCGAACGCTTTGCGCAATTGCTGGACATCGTGCTCGATTTCCTTGGGTGTCTGCTCTACCGCGCCTCCGACCGCCATGAACAAGCACGGGTGGTCGGCGACGAAGCCGTGATAGAAGCGGTAACGCCGTGCTAAATAGATCGGCAGACCACGCGCGCCGTCCCACTTCCCCAGATCAATTTCTATATGGAGGGTGGCGCGCAGATAGGCCTCAAGCCGCCGCGCGAGCGGGTCAGGTGTTTCATCGTCGGGGCGGTTATCTAACATCGTTCTGATTACTAACAGTGACGATGTTTCTGTTCCACTAAAATCGTTAGTATGCTGTTTTCCGTCATTTTTATCGGCATGCAGGCAACGTCGCGGGGTCAATCAGCTGGCCCTCAAGGGCGGCAAGCTCCGGTGAGGTCATGTTGCCCAGCTTGTGGGCCAGATAGTCCGGGAGCCCAATCGGCCCCACGGCCTCAGAAAGCGGCGGCACCGTTATCCAGACACTCCCCGCATCATAATCGGGCGATAAGCCGGCCATCAGCGCTGGGTCATCGCTAATGAGCCCCTGCATCCCTCGCCCTGACGGCGTCACGACAGAGAGCATGACACCGTCCTTCTGCCGCTTGATCAGGAGCACCCAACCGCCAGGCCACTTCAGCATGTCGCCGAACAAGCCCCGGCTCTTGGGCGCAAAATAACCAACGCCGACCACCGGCAGAGTTTCGCGCACCGTGTCGGCGCGCTCCCACAGCGCTCGGCGAAGCGTTTGTACATAGGGCGTGTCGAGATAAGGCGCGCCGAACAATTGGTAGCCAATTGCGATGCCAAGTTTGGGCAAGAAGCGATCCGCCGGGTTCGTCCGCACAATGAGTTCGTTCTTCAAGAACGCGCCGGAGCGGCCAGCAGCAAGCACCGCATCGATGACAGCGAGATCCTCGGGCGCCGTTGCCTTTCGATCGAGCGTCGCGATCAGTGGTGGCTCACCCGGCGCAGCTTGAACCGCGCCATTGATCAAGAACCGCTCGCTTCGCTTGAAGTGCGCCAGAAATGACTTGAGGGCGACATTCACCCAAAACATCTCCTTGGACGTCAGAGCAATGTAGACGCGGCCCGCCGCCGCCTTCTTGGCCTTTGGATCGCCGCTTACGTAACCGCTCCAGGTTTCATCGTGCTGCGGACGGATATGAATCATGTTGGCGCCGCATGCGCCGACCCACATTTCCGCCACGCATCCTGCAGGCGCCGGAACGGTCGTAATCCTTCCCGTGTAGGCGAGCGGCGACGCCCGTGGGCTGGTCAAGGATTGATATCTGTCGGCATCAGCGACCTTCTCCGCCATACCGGCGAAGCTCTTGATGAAGGCGCCGTCGACGAATAGACCAGAGAGGTTGTTACAGCGCGCGCAGACGTCATCGGTCTGCCAGAACGCAGGCAAATAATCACCGCCCAGACTGTCGGGCCAAATGTGCTCGAGCGAAAACTCGGTTTCGGGCTTGTCTTGATCGCAATAGATGCAGCGCTTCATGAGAAGATCGATATCGGTCATACAAGCATTCATATCCGGAAACTATTTCGTAGATGCGCGCCGTCCTCCTCGCCAGGGGTGCGCGCTACCAAGGTCCGCTATCGCCGCTTGGCGGCCCACGCGGGGCGTCCGAAACTGCCCCCGAAACTGAACACGGCACTCCTACTTCAAAATAAATCCGCCACTTTCTTCGCAGTTCGCAATCGCGCAAAGTTTGTATAGCGCGGCCCCTGCATTGCACCTGAGGGGGCGTCAGCGAAGGGGATTGGCCCGATCGGCTGGGCGGGCTCCGAGAAATTGAGCTTGTATTTGCCGTCTTCGCCGTACGGCTCGATCGACTTTACCGGAGCGACATGCGTCACGGCACTCACCGGCTGGGTTTGATAGGCGGCGATGTATTTGATCTTGGGAAGCATGCCGCCGCCGATGCGAATGGCCCACCAGGCATTCTGCCCGAGAAACACTTCGCCAAAACCTGGCTGTTGAGCGGGAACGACGACGGTGTCCAATTCTCCGCCGCGACTTCGATCAAGCGGCACGTTCGCGATGCTCGCTTCCGGCGCAACCACGGCAGCGGGCCGCTCAAATGCGCGGAGGCCCATCAACGGCAGGACCTGCAAGATCTCCGTCAGGAAGATGGCGGTATCAGCCTTGTCCTGTGGAGATAGCGTCGGCTCGCCAGGCGTCTGCCCGTTGTCGAGGAAGCTGCGGCCCGCTTCCTTCGCGGTCACAATCAAGCGGTGCTCGAGCCAGGTGATATGCGCGCGATTAAGCCCGCTGTCTGCGGATTTGGTGACGAAGACGAAGCCCCAATCCCAGAAGTCCTTGTTCTCGGCATGGCTGTCGATGCGGCCGCGCACGCCGTCGCCTTGGCCGATATAGAGCGTCGGGAGGTCCGCGTCCGGGCGCGCATAGCCTGAAAGGACATAGATCCCTGCGCGTTCGAATTCCGGCCAATTGCGAATGCGCACCCAGTGGCTGCGCGGGAAACTGAGCGCAAAGCCAGTCGAGGCGAGCCGATCCACAATGCGCACGCCGTCGGGATCGCCATCAGGCACATAAATGCGAATGGTGAAGCCAGCGGATGTCATGCGGCGCTCTCTCTGATATCGAGCTGCGGAAGCGACTTAACGACCTTCATCGTCTCGAGGCTCACCGTGATGATCCGGCAGAAGAGGTCAAACGGGTAGCGCGGGTCGCCGACTGTCTCGGTTGCGTAGAGATTGGCGTCGTTAACGATGCCGCTGGCGGGATCGGTCGAGACACACTGGCGCTCCATCACCCATTCGAGAGCCGGCTTCCCGTTGACGACGTATTCGTAGGCGGCGAGCGGAATATTCGTAATCGTGATCCGTGGATTGTAGATTACGGTGGTTTTATCGAGCTTGGGGCGTTTGCCGGCAAACTTCATTTTCTCGACGCGGAAGTACGCAACCGGATCGACGATATTGGCGAGGCGCAGATCGCCTTCGGCGATGCTCACCGGATACGGCTCTACGGTCTCGTAGTTGATGTGAAGTTCGCCAAGGATTCTGCCTGCTTCTACGAACGCCAAGAAATCCTCGACGCGCTTCAAGATCGGCATGCGCGGGAGCTGGCGGCGGAGATTGTCAGCGTAGCGCGCGCGATAGTCAGGCGAATGCAGCACGCCATAGACGAAATAAAACAGATCGTCCTTGATGATGGCCTGGCCCGGGTATGCATCGGTGAAGTGCTTCAGGCCCGCATCAGTGATCGCGTCGCGACGTTCCTGGCGTTCCCCGCGACTAGCAAACAGCCCCTCGTCGTTTGTCTGGTCGTATACATAGCGCGGAAAATTCTGACCGTTGTAATGCGTCTTGAATTCCGTGAGCGAGTTCGTCATAAGCGCGGAAAATGGCACGGCCTCCCCAACACCTGTAAGGCAGATTACCGAGTTTTGGACTGCAACCGATGGAAACAGGCGCCACATCTGAAAAACGTACTCGTTGAGATCGCGATCGAAGTAGGCCCAATGCTTGGAAAATGGCCTATACATGCAAGCGATCGCCTTGCTCTCATTTAGGGAAATCCTGGTGCCCTTGCCGATGTCCGCCTTTAGGGCGCGGCTCCAACTGATCTTCCGACTGTCGTTAGTTACGAAGCTGTCGACAAACGCATCACGCTCTTTTGCGCTCCGAAAAGTCCTACCAAGCGCTGAAAACCTTGCTCGCTCTGCCTCATAGGATTCGAGAAGCGCCGCAGTATTTCGGAGCAACTGGGCTCGCGAATAGTTTATGCACCACGCATCGCGAGCCGTTTGCATGCCTTGAGAGTAGGTCGAGAATATTGCTTCACCCGCAGCGTCTGATTTGCTCCCCAATAGTAGCAAGTCGTTGAATGTTTCGTCTCGTTGCGCCAACCAATCATTATGTTTGTCAGGCGCTATGACCTGCCACCCCTGTTTCGAGCTGATACCCCCGAGACTGCCTAGCGCTGTTACGCGCGCGAGCTTCTGTTCGCGAGAAAGGTAATCGCCGATGTCGTGCAAACGGATTCGAGCGCAATCCCGATGCTCATTTTTTAACGTAAGAACCGTGATCGCCACAGGCGCCCTGCTCCCTTGCCCGAAGATCTTGCCTCCCTCTTTCCGCGACTGCTCTCCCTGAGTCCGCTGATTTCCGCGCAAGTGGAATACATCGATCCGCGTAAATTCTTCGGCTAAACACTTCCGCATCCCGTCTGCAGTGTTGGCATCAATCCAACCTGCATTCGTGACTAACGCGAGGACGCCGCCGGTGTCTTTCAAGCGATCAGATCCCCAGCGGATCGCTCGAACATAGCTGTCGTAGAGCGCGTTCTTGTTTGTCGCAGTCGAATGCTGCGCATATGTTTCAGCGATGCGCACGTCGAGATTCGGGTAATCTAGGTTCTGGTTGTTCGCGTTGGCGTCCCCTTGCCCGACAGAGTAAGGTGGGTTGCCGACTATTACCTTGATCGGCAGCGTCTTCTGTCTCATTCGCCGACTGGAATTGTCCGCCATCATGCCGGAAATGAGGTCCTCCTTCTCGTAGAGCTGGAAGGTGTCGGTGAGGCAGATGCCGGGAAATGGCGCGTATTCGCCGGTCAGCTCGTGATACGTCGCCTCGATATTGATCGCGGCGATGTAATAGGCGAGCAGTACAATCTCGTTGGCGTGGATCTCCCGGGCGAATTTTCGCGGCAGATCCTCCGGTTGGATGAGTCCCGAATGCAGCAGCCGCGTAATAAACGTGCCCGTACCGACGAAGGGGTCGATGATGTGGACGCCTTCTGAGGAAAGCGTCTGACCGAATTCTTCGCGCAACACCTCGTCCACCGACTTGATGATGAAGTCGACGACTTCAACCGGCGTGTATACGATGCCTAGGCGCTGGGCGAGTTTCGGAAACGCCGTCTTGAAGAAGGTGTCGTAAAGTTCGACGACGATCTTTTGTTTGGCCGTTGCGCTGTCAATGTCGGCGGCGCGCATGCGGACGCTGCGATAGAATTTATCGAGGCTCTCGGTTTCCTTTTCGAGATTCTGGCGCTCCAGCACCGAAAGGACTTGGTCGAGCGCGCGACTCACCGGATTGTTTGCAGCGAAGGCGTAGCCTTCAAAGAGCGCGTCGAACACCGGCTTTGTGATGAGATGCTGGGCTAGCATTTCAATCGCTTCATCGGACGTGATCGAGTCGTTAAGATCGTCTCTGATCTCTTCGAGGAAGGCGTCGAAAGCCGCCTTCTCTTCCGAGCCCGCCCGCTCCACGGCCGCCTTGATGCGGGTGATATGGATCTCGGCGATGCGGGCGACGTCGCCGGCCCAGTTTTCCCAATAGGCTCGCGTTCCGCATTTCTTGACGATCTTTGCCTTGATCGCGCGGGCGTACTCCGGAAAATCAAAAGCGCGCTGGGAGATGTCGTTCGGAACGCGAGGGGCGGAATCGCCGGAATCGTCGTCGTCAACCGCCGCACCGCCGCCAATGTCGAGATTGGCCTTCTCAGGTTTCGCGCGAACAGGAAAATCATTGGTGACAGCGACGATCTCAATCCGCTCGCCTGGATCGACGCCAAGATCGATCTTGTTAATCGTCGCGTCGAGGCGATCGTCATGGGCTCGGAGCGCGTTGAGTATCTGCCAGACGATCTTGTATCGCTCGTTATCATCCAGCGCCCGTTCCGGAGCGACGCCCGCCGGCACGCCGATCGGCAGGATGACATAGCCCATATTCTTGCCCTCGGCGCGGCGCATGACGCGGCCGACCGACTGCACCACGTCAATCTGCGATTTGCGCGGGTGCAAAAAGAGGATCGCGTCGAGCGCTGGCACGTCAACGCCCTCAGAAAGGCAACGCGCGTTTGTCAGGATGCGGCAATGTTCGGGGCCCGCATCTTCCTTTAGCCAGGAGAGACGCTCATTGCGCATATTCGCGCTGAAGCCGCCGTCCACATGGCGCACCTCCGGCGTCAGCGGCGGCAGCGCCACGGCGGGCTCAGCGTCGAGGCCGTTTCGCCATTCCTCAGCGACGCGGGCGAACTGCGCCTCGAAAAGTTGCGAGGCCTTGATGGTTTTGGCGAAAGCGAGCGCGCGCCGCATGGGCGCTGGATCGGCGCCCATTTCAGGTTTGAGGTCCGTCTTGGTGAGCGCCTTGTAGCAGCCGACAATTTTGCTCACGTCGTCGAGTTTGAGTTCATTGCCGCCGTCCGCAAGCAGGCGCTGAATGCCTTCGCTGATGGAGGCTTCATCGACGGCGAGAACAATAACTTTGTAGTCGGTCAGCAACCCCTTCTGGACGGCCCAGGAGAAATTACGCGTGAAGAGCTCTTGGCCGTAGAGGCTCTCGTCGTCCATTGAAGCGAGCGTCGCGCCCGCCTCGTCCGCCGTCTTCTGTACTGCTTCGCCAAAGATGCGCGGCGTTGCTGTCATGTAGAGGCGTTTCTTGCCCTTCATAAAGGCGGCGTCGTGGACCTTGACGAAGGCGCTTTCCTCTTCGCCGGCGAGCGTTGCGCCCGTCGTGCGATGCGCCTCATCACAAATGATGAGATCGAATTCCGGCAGCCCGAATTTCGATTGGGCGTCCGCTACTGCCTGGATGGAATGATAGGTTGAGAAGACGGTCGTCATCCGATCCGGGTCTAGCTTGCTCGCCTTGGCCGCAAGAACGTTTGCAAGAGTCGTCGCCGGGATTTCGAGATCGGTGGCGCTGATGTCGGCCAGGTCATCCTGCCGCGCTTTTCGAACGCCGACCTGAACATCCGAGCAGACAGCGAAGGATCGGAGTTTGACGGTGGAGTCGACTGACCATTCGCGGATCGTTTGCGACATCAAAGAGAGGGACGGCACCAGAAAGAGAACGCGCCCGCCCCGTCCGGCCATCGCCTGCGCGATCTGCAGCGCGGTGTAAGTCTTGCCCGTGCCGCACGCCATGATGAGCTTGCCGCGATCGGCGGCGGCCAAGCCCTCCTGCACAGCCTTCAAGGCATCAAGCTGGTGAGGCCTCGGGCTTTTCTTGGTGACATGGACTTCGCCGCTCTTGGCGAAGGCTTCCCAGTCGATGCCGCTTTCTTCAAGGTCGGCGAGTCCGATGCGGTTGCAGGGAATGGTCTGGCCGACGAGCGCTTCCGCCGCATGTTCGCTCCAAGGGGCGCCGGTGCTGTCGACGATAAGCCGACGGGTGAAGGGACGCTTGCCCGACGCTGTGAAGAAGCTGTCGATATCGGCCTTCTGGATGCGATAACCGGACGCGTAGAACTTGCACTGGACAGCGCACCAGTCGTCGGGACTGTCTGCGAGCTGGGCGACAAGATCGATACCGGTGTCCTGTTGCGAGAGGCGATTTTCGGCCGCCCAATCCCCATAGGTTAAAACCCGCAGGAATTGCCCCTGTTGGGTCGGGGCGTGCTGCAGCCAGGTTCGGACCAGTCGTTCGAAATAGTCGCCCTTTTCGCGTTCGGAACTTGCGCGTTCCCGATACGAATTGAGCATGTCCCGTAATGTTTTGAGCAATGAGGCGCCCCCGCGAATCTTCTGAAGTTACAACCTTGTGTAGCGGTCATTTTGGGGCCCCTCTACCCTTATCCACCCACAGATTGCTCCCGGTCGCGCCTCCAAGCCTCTCGCGCGCCGCGTTGAAGACCCCGCGAAGCACCCCACGCTTCAATAGACGATGGCTTACCTTGCGGGCCCACCGCGAGTTCTCCCCAAGTCCCAGTTGATTCCGCTCGCGCGAACAATTCCTGAAATCTCCATCCCCCGGCGCTGTTCGAAAACGTCCCGCCAAGGAACGAGCGTGAATTCCTTTGAGCGCTCGATGAGCGCGAATCGCCCTTGAGCGGTGTCGATAGGCCGCCTGTAGACTCCCTCGATTCGGTCGCCGACTCGGGCGGCCACAACCGCCTTACCGAGATCGCGCGAGATGCGGCCGGCTGCTTCTTCGATCGCCCCACGAGCGAGAGAACGCAGCTGGTCGCGATCGATCGCGAAACCCTCTTCTCCTTCCCGGCCGATGCCCTGCGCGAGAAGCCATCTCCGTCGCACGGTGAGCGCATGGTCGAGCTCGGCGCCGAAGCCGTGCGAAACGCGCTCGATCGCCGTTCGTCTTTCGAGCGCATCATCGAGAAAAGTCACGGCCGCCGCCCCCGGCAATTGTTCGAGCACCACCCAGGAGAGCACGCGGACGCGCGCGACCGAACGGTCGGCTTCGTGCGCCGCTGCACGTTCCAGAAAATTCTCCGGAATGCGCCAGACGCCATCGCCGGCGCGGTCGGTAATTCCGGCCCGTCGAAGCGCTTCGAGTCGGCGCTTGTGCGCGAGGCGATAGTCAGCCGTCGCGGAAGGATCGGCGGCGGCATGAAGGTCGTCGGAATAAAGGCCGCCAGACCGCTCGCCGATCGCCGCGATCGTCAGATCAGATTTTCGCGGGGCTGGGCTCGCGCGCGTTACTTCGACAATGGCGCCCCTTGGCGGCGCTGCGCCCGGCGGCATGTCGATCGCCACATGCCATTGATTGCCATCGGCGCCCTCGATCGCA
>JBEBFW010000177.1:0-7169 GCA_040081755.1 Parvularculaceae bacterium | reverse complement strand
CCCGCAAGCGGGGCACGCGGACTACCGCATGCCGGTCAAGGGGCTCTATCTCTGCGGAGCCGGCGCCCACCCCGGCGGCGGCGTCACCGGCGCGCCGGGCCACAACGCCGCGAAGGTGATTATCGAGGACTGGAAGCGGCGGCGGTTTTAGGATCGAGGTTTGGGTTTTTTGGTTTTTGCCTAGTTTCACTTAGCGAAAGCTTGAATTTCTAAACTCGACATCGGTTTGGAAATATGGACACCTCCAACAACCCGTAAATTTCTGGGCTGATGGCGGCGCGACGGGTTCGGCGGCCGGACTTTGCCGGTGAAGCGGTTGTTTCGTCCGTGTTCTGATCTGCGCGGAGGCGATGCTTTGGCCCGGGGTCATGCCGGCGCTGCGGCCTGTCGGCGGTGAAAGACGAAGCGGCGCATGTTGTAGGCGATGTTGGCGAGGCCGATTTTTATGCGGGCGCGGGCGAGGCCGATGGTCCTGACCTTGATCCCCATGCGATGCTTCTGATCGGCGAAGACATGCTCGACAAGTGAGCGGACCTTTGACCTGGTCGCGTTCCCGCGCCGGGTGTTTTCCGGCATCGGCCGGCCCTTCGGCTTTCTGCGATGGATGTGGCTGACGAGGCCATGGCGCGCGAGCCATGCCTCATTCGCCTTCGAGCGATAGGCCGTGTCGGCCCAAACGCCGGTCGCTCGCGATATCGACCTGGCCCTTCGGGGCGTCGTCCTTCTTCTTCGAGTATTTGATCGTCCAGCGGGCGTCCGTGTCCTTTTGCGCCGCCTTCTTCGGATTGCTCCAGATCTCATCGGCCGACTTGCCGTCCTTGATCGCCGCTTTCTCTTCATCCGTGAGCCGCTGCTTGGGCGCGGCGATGAGGCTCGCATCGACGATCTGGCCGTGCGTCGCGCGATAGCCCGACGCGACGATCGCCGCATCGAACGCCGCGAACAGTGCGTCGATCGCGCCGGCCTTCTTCAGCGCCTCGCGGAACGTCCAGATGGTGTTCCGGTCCGGCGCCTTGTCGCCCAGCCCGAGCCCCAGGAACCGCATGAAGGACAGCCGGTCCGTGATCAGGAACTCCGCCCGCTCGTCGGAGAGATCGTTCAGCGCCTGCAGGATCACCACCTTGAACATCAGCACCGGATCGAAGGCGGGCCGTCCCCCCTTCGACCCGTCAGACCGATTCAAAGCCTCATCGAGCGGCGGCCGGAACTTCTCGAAATCAATAACCGCCGCCATCGCCTCCAACGGATCGCCCAAATCGCTCACCCGCTTCAGCCGCTCATCGACGTCGAAAAATCCGCCCTGTCTCATCCCCAAGCAGAATCACAATTCGCCCGAAAATCCGAGAGGTTCTTGGAGGCGTCCATATGCAAAAATGCTAAGCATGGCTAAGCGTTCTAACAGTAAGCTAAACCGCCTCCAACGTGAACTCCCCGATGGACTGCTCGCCGACTCGGCTTGGATGGAGGCCCGAGGCTACTCCTCGGCGCTGCGCAGCCAGTACGTGAGCGCAGGCTGGCTCGATAGTCCGACGCGGCGCGTTTATCGGCGTTCGCGCACACCACTCACCTGGCAGCAAGTGGTGATTTCGCTCCAGACCTTGCTCGACCGTCCCTTGGCGGTTGGCGGGCGAACCGCGCTCGAGCAACAAGGTTACGCCCATTATCTGCCGGCAACGATCCGCGAAGTTCACCTTTACGGACCGAAGCGCCCGCCGACATGGCTGGCTACCTTGCCGCTAGATGTAACCTTCATCTGGCACAACAGCCTGCGGCTGTTCCCCATCGACGCCGCATCGATGCCAGAGCCTAGCACAGTCATGATCAGCGCCGCTGACGTGACATTTCCCCTCCGCTATTCGAGCAAGGAACGCGCCGTGATCGAACTGCTCGACGAATTGCCCGCTCGCGAGAGCTTCCATCAGGTCGATGCGCTGATGGAAGGGCTGAGCGACCTCAGCCCGCGCCGCCTTCAAACTCTCCTTGAATCCTGCACAAGCGTAAAGGTCAAGCGGCTCTTCCTCTTCTTCGCGGACCGCCACCGCCATGCGTGGCGAGTTCGGCTCGACGTATCCCGTATCAATCTCGGCAAGGGAAAGCGTGTTCTTGTGAGAGGCGGCAGGCTTGATCCGCATTACAACCTCACAGTGCCTTCCGATCTCTGGGGTGAGTTGGCGTAATGCCCTTCCTCGATGCCTACCGACAGCAGGTTGCGCGCTCCTAACCCGCGCAATTCCGTTCGTAGCGACGGAAGAAATCTTTGCGCTCAAAGGCGGCACGGCAATCAACCTGTTCGTACGGGACATGCCGCGCTTATCCGTGGACATCGACCTGACCTACCTGCCGATCGCAAATCGGGCCACATCTCTTGCCGCCATCGATGCAGCATTACTGCGGATCAAAGAACGGATCGAGCAAGGCATACCCGGCGCCAAGGTCAACATCTCGCGCTCGGCAAACGAAGACATTGTCACCAAGCTGATCGTCCGCTCGCAAGGGGTACAAATCAAGATCGAAGTGACCCCGGTGCTGCGCGGCGTCGTTTATGATCCCGTGATCGCAAGCGTGTCGCCTGCGGTTCAGGAGGCGTTCGGTTTTGCCGAGATGCGGATGGTGTCCTTTGCCGACCTTTACGCCGGCAAGATCGTCGCCGCGCTTGATCGTCAGCATCCCCGTGATCTATTCGACGTGCGCGATTTACTGGCGAACGAGGGCATCAGCGACGAGTTGCGCCGCGCCTTTCTCGTGTATGTCGCCAGCCACAATCGACCGATGGCCGAAATCCTGGCGCCGACCCGGAAGCCGCTGGCGGGGGAATTTGAGCGGGGATTCGCGGGCATGTCGCGAGTGCCGTTGCGTTAGTCGAACTGGAAGCCGCGCGCGAAGCGATCATCGCCGCGATGGTGGCGGGCATGCCGGATGAACACCGTCAGTTCCTTGTCGGATTCAAGCGCGGCGAGCCGAATTGGGAACTCCTTGGGATACCTCACGCCCAACACCTACCAGCAGTGACCTGGAAACAGCAAAACTTGGAGCGACTTTCGGCTGACCGGCGCCGGGCGCTGGTCGATTCGCTGGAGGCGATACTGTTTTTGGACAAAGGCAAATGAGTGCGTCCCATCGCAGCGACGACCCGTCGCTGAGGTCTTGGGTTGCAGGTTGCGGGTCGCAGTTTGTAGACCAAATGCGCCAACCATTGCCAAGCTCTAGGAAACCCCGTGAAATTCGCCGGAACGAAGTCCTACATCGCGACTGACGACCTCAAAGTCGCCGTCAACGCCGCCGTGACGCTGGAGCGTCCGCTGCTCGTCAAGGGCGAGCCCGGCACCGGCAAGACGGTGCTCGCGATCGAGGTCGCCAAGGCCCTCGGCGCGCCGCTCCTTGAATGGCACATCAAATCGACGACCAAGGCGCATCAGGGGCTTTACGAATACGACGCGGTTGCACGCCTGCGCGATGGACAGCTCGGCGAGGAGCGCGCGCGCGATGTGAAGAACTACATCAAGCGCGGCAAGCTGTGGGAGGCGTTCACGGCGCCTGAGCGGCCCGTGCTGCTGATCGACGAAATCGACAAGGCCGACATCGAGTTTCCGAACGATCTCCTGCAGGAACTCGACCGCATGGAGTTCTACGTCTACGAGACGAACGAAACGATCAAGGCTTTGCGGCGCCCGATCGTCGTCATCACCTCGAACAACGAGAAGGAATTGCCGGACGCGTTCCTGCGCCGCTGCTTCTTCCACTACATCAAGTTTCCGGACGCCCGGACGATGGCTGAAATCGTCGATGTGCACTTCCCGTCGATCAAGCAGCGCCTCGTCGCCGAAGCCCTCAAGGTCTTCTACGAAATCCGCGAAGTCCCGGGCTTGAAGAAGAAGCCGTCAACCTCCGAACTTCTCGACTGGCTGAAGCTTCTGATGACGGAGGATATGCCGGAAGAGATGCTGCGCGAGCGCGATCCGCGAAAGCTCATCCCGCCCCTCCACGGCGCGCTCCTCAAGAACGAGCAGGACGTGCATTTGTTCGAGCGCCTGGCGTTTCTCGCGCGGCGCGAGGGGGCGTAACCTGCGGTCGCTTGAACACCGCATCCCCGCCAACGGCCTCACTCATTTCGTGCGGGACAGCGGGCCCGAGGATGGGCCCGCCGCGATCCTGCTTCATGGCTTCCCGGACTCGAGCGCCGTCTGGTCGAAAACCGCACCGCTGTTGGCGGTGGCGGGATTCCGCGTCATCGCGCCCGATCTGCGCGGCTTTGGTGAGACGGACATTCCAGGGCGCCTTGAAGACTACGACATCCAGACCGGAGCCGTAAAAGATGCCCTCGGCGTCATGGATCGCCTCAAGATTGCGCGCGCCCATGTCGTCGGCCATGATTTCGGCGCGCCGGTCGCCTGGACCCTCGCTGCTCAGCACAAGGAGCGTTTCCTGTCGCTCGCAGCTCTCTCCGTCGGTCATTCGCGCGCTTTCCTGAGAGCTGGAAGCGAGCAAAAATGGCGCAGCCTCTATTTTGTCTTCCATCAGTTCCGCGGGGTCTGCGAGTGGGCTTATCGCGCGAACGATTGGGCCCTGTTGCGCCAGCACTGGTCGGCGCACGGAGACATCGAGAGCGCGATCGCCCTGCTCGCGCGACCCGGCCGGTTGACAGCCGGCCTCAACTGGTATCGCGCCAATGTCAGTCTGAAGCGCATGGTTAATCCGCCGGCGCCGGGCGCCTTCGGCGAAGAGCGGGTCAAGATCACCACTCTCGGGCTCTGGAGCACGGGCGAGAAATACCTGACCGAGGCGCAAATGACCGGCTCGGCGGCCTATGTCGATGCGCCCTGGCGTTACGAACGCATTGAGGGCGCAAGCCACTGGATTCCTTATGACGCGCCAGGCCAACTGGCGGCGTTGCTGATCGGCCACTGGCGGGCAGCGGCCGCGCGATAAAATCACATCAGGTCTGGCCGAACGCCCCCCCTTCGGCCAAGATAGGCGTGCGCGGGGTCCGACGCCCGTGCCGGCGCTTTTTGGGGTGGGCGGTTCGTTGTGATCGATCTCTTGCATTCCCTCGTTCAGGACGCAGCCGGCGTGGCCGCACCATCGGCAGCCGCCGCCGAGCCCGCCTCGTCTGGTGCGTCGAGCTTTGTCGATGGCCTCGTCGGCCCGCTGCCGTTCCTGCTCTTTTTCCTCCTGTTTCTCATCCCGAACGTTTTGCGGGCTCGCGCCGCGGCAGACTTCGAGCGGCAGGTCGAGCGCACGTTCGGCCGTCTGCAGAAAAAGCGCCGCTCACGGATGATCGCCCTCGTGCACCGCGAGGAGACGATGGGCTTCCTCAATATTCCGCAATTACGCTACATCGACCTGAACGACGCTGAAGACGTGCTCGAGGCCATCAGGCGCACGCCGCCGAACCAGGCTCTCGAACTGATCCTGCACACTCCAGGCGGCCTTGTCCTTCCCGCGCTGCAGATCGCCAGGGCGGTGAAGGCGCACAAGGGCAAGAAGACAGTCTTCGTGCCCCATTACGCCATGTCCGGCGGCACGCTCATCGCCCTCGCCGCCGATGAAATCGTCCTCAACAAGCACGCGGTCCTCGGCCCAATCGATCCGCAGATCGGCGGCCTGCCCGCCGCATCGATCCTGCGGGTCGCTCAGACGAAGTCCGCCGACGCCGTCGATGACTACACGCTGGTCCTTGCCGACCTCGGCCAGAAGGCGATCGAACAGCTGGAAACAGCCGCGCGCGAACTCCTTGCAGGAACGGTCTCGCCCAACGCGGCCGCGAATATCGCGCAGCTGCTCTCCAGCGGCCGTTGGACGCATGACTATCCGATCGAGGCAGGCGAAGGGCGCGAAATCGGCCTCAACATCTCGACCGATTTTCCAAACGATATCGCCGAACTGATGACGCTTTTCCCGAACCAGATCCGGCGCACCAGGGCCCGCTGGTTCGACACGGCGCGCGCGATGTTGCCGCAAAAGCGCAAGGCTGTTGCCGAGGCGACGCCCTTCACCGGCTATCAGCCCGGCCCCGGCGCACGCTCCTTCAGCTACGGCCCCTGGGATTCGCGCGACTTGCGTCCGCGCGGCGATCCGGGACCGGACTTTCGCGACCTGCGCGAGGACCGCAGCATCCGCCGGCGCTGAGATTGCGCCGAGGCTGCCGTTTCTCAGCCCGGCCGGGCGCCGCTGGCGGCGTATGCGGCCGTCAGTGGTGCGAAGTCCTCAGGCGGCGGCCAGCCCGTATAGGAACGTGAGGCGCCGCTGACCGCGCCTCGGAGCTTCTCGGCCGACATCGTATCGATGAAGGGAACGACCCACGACGCGTCGTCGAGCATGGTCGCGCGCAGATTGACGAAATCCGGCATGGCGGCGGGCTTCGTGTAGAGCCAGTTGAGACAGCTCGGACAGAAATGATGACGCAATTCGGGGCGATGAAGGCCGCCGATGACCGGCGCGCCCTCAGTCACGCGAAAAGCGGCCACGGGCAGAATTAGGGTCAGCGAATAGGCGCCGCCGGTGAGCTTTTGGCAGTCGCGGCAATGGCAGGCGCAGGAAAGAACCGGCGGCGCCGTCGCCTCCATTTTGACCGCGCCGCAAAGGCACGCCGCGCGCCAGGGCAGCCGCCAGCCGTTCACAGCTCCACCTCACATCTTAATCCAGCGCCAGCGCTGCAAGTTCGACGCGTGCGGCGGCGCCATGAATCGTCGAGGCCTTGCCGTCGAGCTTCCTGGGCGGCGTCACCGTCGGCGCCGCAGCGAGCGAGAGCGCCGCTTGTTCGCGCGAGACTGCAACCGCCGCCTTCTCCTGCTCGGTCTCGCCTTCGACCGCCGCCAGCGTCTCGACGACTGTCGTCATAAATCCGTAGGCGTCCTGATACTCCTTGAGGTTTACGACGGCGCCGTCGCTGACGCCTTCGCTGTATTCGGCCGCCGCCTGGCGCAAGGTCAGCGCGGCGGCGAGCAGCGTTTCCTTCAGCGACGGCGCCGCCGCATCCGCGGCAAGTCCGGCGGCGGCGCGCACATTGGCCAGCGCCTCCTCGACCTTTTCGACCGGCAGGCCGCCCTCGACGCTCGCAGCCATGGCGCTGAGTTCGCTCTCGATGTCTCTCGCACCGTAAGACGCGATCATCGGCTTCAGCGTCATATAAAGCTCATCATGCGGATGTTTCATATGGACGGCCGCCTGGG
>JBEBFW010000176.1:0-7198 GCA_040081755.1 Parvularculaceae bacterium | reverse complement strand
GTTCCTCGCCCGTGTCGGCCGCGGCAAGTTCATCTATCGGCTCTACGAGTCCCTTGAGGAGACCGGTCGCGGCGACCTCGCCAAGGCCGTCTACGCCAAGGCCCGCGCCGGCTACCATCCGATCGCGCAACGCCGCATCGACGAGATACTGAAAGCCGAGTGACCTCGCGCTGGCGCGCCTGAAGCTAGCGCCGCGCAACTGTTTTCTCGAACAGCGTCCGCTGCGCCGCAACCATCTTGTCGAGGCTGAAGCGCTCGCGCGCTTTGGCGCGGTTCGCCTCGCCGAGACGACGGCGAAGATCGGGGTCGCGCGCCAGCGCGGCGATCGCTTCGGCAAGAGCACGGTCGTCGCCGAGCGGCGCGATGAAGGGCCCGTTCTCCGCGCTGACCATCCCGGCGATGTCGCCGACATCCGTTGCAACGACGGCAAGCCCGCTCGCCATCGCCTCCATCAGGCTGATCGGCATCTGCTCCGTGTCCGACGAAAGGGCAAAAATGTCGAACTCGGCGAGCGCCTTTTCCGGCGCGACCGTCGCGCCGGGAAGAGCGAGTCCTTCAAAGCTGCAGGCCGCGGATTCGGCCTCGATCGCCGCGCGCTGGTCGCCCTCGCCGTAAAGCGCAAGGCGCAGCGGCGCGCCCGAATGCTGCGCCGCCTCCGCGACCGCCCGAACGAGCCGCGGATAGTTCTTTTCTCGCCGCAAGCCGCCGATCGAACCGACGGTGATCCCGGCCGAACGTCTCGCCGGCGCCGCGTAGCGCTCGACGTCGATGCCGTTGGGGATCAAGCAAACGTCGCTGGCCGGCAGCTTCCAGCGCTCGACCGCAACCTCGCGCAAGGTCTCCGACGGAACGACCAGGGGACGACCCCTGAGGCAGAGCCGCCGCGCCAGCGCCCGCCTCGGATTCTGCCGCACGGGAGATTCATCCGCCCCAAATCCATCCTCGAAGTGAATGTGGGGCGTTCGTCCGCGACCGCGATTGGCGATCGCCCATTCGATAGATCCCCAGTTTGAGGTGAGCAGCAGGTCGGGCGCCGCTTGCGCCAGAGTCTTCCGGATTAGACGGATATTCGACAGCGACACGAGGCTCGTCTTGCGGAAGGCGATCGGATGCTTGCGCCAGCGCACGGATGGCGGAACGAACTGCTCCGCCGTCCAACGATCGTCGAGCGCGATAACGACATGCTCTTGTTCGGGCCCCAGCCCCTCCATGATAAGCGCCGCACGGCGCTGCGCGCCGCCGATGGCGAAGGTGGAGAAGACCCAAAGCAGCTTCATTTCCGGAAGGCCCTTTGAAATGGCTAAAGATCCCGCCGGCCAGCCCTGCAGCGGAACGAGCCCTACGCGGCGAATGTCCGGTAGAGGTCCAGATAGGCTTTGCTCATCTTCGCCAGCGTGAAATCCTGTTTGACCCTTGCGACATTCGCCGAACCGACAAGCTCTCGCGCGCCGGCGTCATTTACCAATCGCGCCAGCACCGCGGCGAGACCGACAGCGTCGTCTTCAGACACGATGAGCGACCGGTTCTCGCGGGCCAGCGTCGCCTTCACGTCGCCCACATTCTCAGCCGCCACCGCAAGCCCCGACGCCATCGCCGCAAGGAGCTGCTCGCTCGCCCCGTCGCCGAGAAAGACGAGGGCGTCGAATTCGTCATAGGCCGCATCGAGGTCCTTCGGCGTTTCACGAAAGAAAATGCGGCGGCGCACGCCCAGTGTGCGCGCAAGATTTTCTGAGGACGGCCGAGCGAGGCCTTCTCCATAGATAACGAGGCGAGAGGCCAATCGCGCGCGAGCGCCAGCAAACGCCTTGAACAAGAGGCTGGCCTTTCGTTCATTGTCCAGCGCGCCGACATAACCGATCGTCACGAGCTCGCCCTCGCCGGCGCGCCTTTCCGGCGGACGGAAACGCCTGGTGTCGACGCCCGCTTCAATCAGGCGGAGGCTGCGCGCCGGAATGCGCCAGCGCTTTCGGGCGGTTTCCGCCGCTTGCGGCCATGAGACGACAATCAGGCCGCCGGCCGCTGCAATGGTGCGCAGCCTTGCGCCCTTGCCGTCCGCTTCCGCGCCGCTCGCCTCTTCGTGATGGATGTGCGCGAGCTTCGGGCCGGCTGCATTTGCGGTCGCTGCATCGAGCGCGCCGAAACCATAGGTGCACAAGATATCGGCCCGGATCGCGCCGATGCGCTGACGCAAGCCGAGCTGGTCGGGGCCCCTTCGTCGGGCGAGAAACGCCTCGCTGGTCGTGGTCTCGGGCATGGCGTCGAGCGCTGAGAGGTCGCCGTCAAGGCTGACGACATGGTGGCTCACCTTGCGTCCGGCTTTGGCGACCTCAGCGAGACGCAGCGCCATCGGCGCCGGCGCGAATGATGGAAAGACGTGCAGGAGCTTCATTGATCACTGCCTTGGGGGCAGCGTCCCTTAGCAATCGTCAAAGGCGATCGCCAATAGGGCCGGTGTCCCAAATCCGAAGTTCGACCATATGTCGCGAGTCCGAGCGAACTTCGGGTTCGATAAGGACACTGGCAAAGTTATGTGTCCAGTGTGGCTTATGGATTTGAAATTCGCGTCAGGACTCGCCGAAGTTGCGGTGCGAATTTCAAATCCGCCACACTGGTCCGGTTCACCCGTAAACGTGGCCGCTCGACGGGTAGGCCACCCGGCGCCACGCGCTCGCCTTGCGATCGAACGGCCTCCAGCCGTTCTCGGGCAAAGCGAGCCGGTCCGCGATGGCGAAGTAGACGAACGGATTGACGCCAAGACCGCAATGGCTCGCGTGAACCTCGATATTGTCGGTGTTGGGAGCCTTGGGCTCGATCGCCCCGCGCCAGGGAACAATGCCGTCGCTCTTGCTGAAGATCGCCGTCGATGGGCTGTGCGTCGGCGGTTCACGGACATTCGCCATCAGGCGCTGCATTTCCTCGCCTGAAAACGGCGTGTCGCCGATGCGGGAGTATATCCACGAAACGGTCGTCGAGCGCGGTCCGACAGCAAGGGGGCTCCCAAGCGTAATCACCTGCCGAACCTGATCCGGCAGGCGCTTGGAGAGCTCGCGCGCCAGAACGCCGCCGAGCGACCAGCCGACGAGGCTCACCTTGCGCCGCGACTGCCGATAGAGGGCGATGACCCGCTCCGCGAGCCGGTCGCCGTTTTCGCCGGCCGTGCCGGGACCCATGTTCCGCCCGAGCTCCCATCCGTGGACGGAATAACCCTTGGTGTTGATGAACCGCCTCAAGAGGCCGGTCGAGCGGTCGCTGGTGAGAAAGCCGGGGCAGACCAGAACTGCATGGCCGTCGCCGCCAGGCGCGAAGCGCAGCAGCGCTTGCGCGGCCGGAAGACTGGCCATCTCGCTGATCGCTCGGCCCACTTCAAGAAGAGCGAGCGCCGGGGAAGGAGGCTTCAACTCAAACGCGGCTTCGGTCATCGCCAACCAGTGTTCGAACCCTTGCAAAGGTAGGCTGCTTCTCGGGGCTGAGATACTGCAAACGCCACACGCGCCGTCGAAAAGAACAGTTAACGATGCTCGCATGTGCAACAAAAACTGCGTTCGGCCCGCTCGACTGAGGCCCGCCCACAGACGGAATCGCCTTAAAGGCGAGCGCCATGGATGTGACCGCCACCCTCGCCGTCTTCGGACAGCTCGCCGTGTCGTTGACCGGATTCGCCGGGCTGCTGACGGCCTTCGACTCCGGGCACGACGGCTGGACCGCGGCGGAGATCGCCGCCTTGCGCAATCTGTTCCTGAACAGCGTCGGCGCTCTCGCTTTCAGCGTGGCGCCGATCCCGTTCCTGTCCGGCGGCGTCGATCCCGACATGGTCATGTCGATCGCCTGCCTGGCGCTCGCCCTCTATTTCACCGCGCTTTTCATCGGCGCTGTCGATTACGTATTTCGGCTCAAGGGGAAGCCGCGCAGCCAGATCATCTATTGGGGATTTACGCTAGGCGAAGCGCCGCTGGCCGCGCTCCTCGCCTTCGCGGCGTTCGGCGTCGGCTCCATTAGCGCCGTCGGCGCGTTTTGCGCGGGGTTGATGTGGCTCCTCGCCATGGGAACGGCCCAGTTCATCTTCCAGATATTCTGGTCGCTGCAGGCGGCCGGGAAACGCTGACTGCCCGACGCGGTGGACAGGCTCGCCGTCTCGCGCGACATGCCGTTAGCTGAAAGAGGATCGGTTCATGTCCATCAAAGCCCTGCGCACGCCGGATGAGCGCTTCAAGGATTTGCCCGGCTGGACCTTTGGGGCCAACTACATCGAGGATCTGAAGGGCTATGAGGGCCTCCGGATGCACTACGTCGACGAGGGGCCACGCGACGGCGCCGTGACATTCTTGTGCATCCATGGCGAGCCGACCTGGGCCTACCTCTTTCGCAAGATGATTCCGGCGTTCGCGGGCGCCGGCCATCGCGCCGTCGCCGTCGATCTGTTCGGCTTCGGGCGCAGCGACAAGCCGGCCGATGACGATACGTATACATACCAGTTTCACCGGAACGCACTGCTCGCCTTCGTCGAGAAGCTGGACCTCCGGAATATCTGCCTTGTCGTGCAGGACTGGGGCGGCGTTCTCGGCCTCACCCTCCCCATGGCCGCGCCCCATCGCTACAGCCGCGCGCTCATCATGAACACGGGATTGCCCGGCGGCGAGGAAGCGCCGGACGGCTTCGCCATGTGGCGCGCCTTCAACCGGTCTCAGCCCGATCTCGATGTCGCCGCGCTGATGAAGCGCGCTACGCCGATCCTTTCCGACGCCGAAGCCGCCGCCTATGCGGCCCCCTTCCCCGACCAATCCTACAAGGGCGGGGTCAGGCGTTTTCCCGAACTCGTGATGCTGAAAGAGAAAGGCGCGCCCGATCTGACGCCGCTTTCGAAGCAGGGCCTCGAAACGTCGCTGAAGGCGCGCAAGTTCTGGCGCGAGGAATGGGCCGGCGAGACCTTCATGGCCATCGGCATGCAGGACCCGGTGCTCGGCCCCCCGTCCATGCAGTTCCTCC
Source organism: Parvularculaceae bacterium (assembly GCA_040081755.1). Lineage (GTDB taxonomy): Bacteria > Pseudomonadota > Alphaproteobacteria > Caulobacterales > Parvularculaceae > Amphiplicatus. Next base: position 2,215 of record JBEBFW010000176.1, on the reverse strand, counting down.
GTTCCATGATCAAGGGATGCCCGCCGCCCCTCGAAGTCGCCGAGGCCGGTCACTTCGTCCAGGAGTGGGGCGAGCCGATCGCCGGGGCCGCGCTGAAGGCTTTCAGACTATAGGCTTCGCGGCGCTTCCCGACCCCGGCGACGCCATGGTAGGAGCTTCTTCCGGGTGAGATTCTGGTTCAGGGCGTCCTATGGCCAAAGGCGGCGGGTTTGCGAGCGAGGAAATCCGCGAGGAGTCGAGCTGGCGCTATCCGCTCGGCATCTTCCTCGCCACGCTCATTCTTTGCGCGGTGTTCCTTTATTACTATGTCGGCCCGAGCGTCGATGAGTTCTCCGGGAACGCCCCGAGCCCTTCGATCAGCGAGGAGCCGATCGACTTCTCCGTCGGGGGTTCGACCTTCCGCGCTCCGTCGAACTATACGGTCTTTCCGCGCGACCGCCGGGGCGGCGAGCGCGATGAGGTCTCCCTCTACGTGCTGTGGCCGACACTGACCGGCTATACGCCGGCCCGGCGCGAGGAGTTCCTTGAGAACAAGAAAGACACGCGCCGGATCGACATCGTGATCTCCACGCGCTTGTCCGCGTTCGACGAACAAGAGCGCATCGACGTGCTCTATTTGCCCCAGACCAATGACCGGCGGGGCGTGCGCACGCCCCTCCAGCTGGTGAGATACACCTTCAAGGACGCCCGGGCGAACGTGCCGACCAACGGCTATTCGGATTCGGAGCTGTTTCTCGGGCAGACGGCTACTGGAAAGACCATGGCCCTTTTCTGCTTCGAGGAGCGGGACGATATCCGCAGCCCGGAATGCTGGCGCGAGTTCGAGATCTCGAAGACCGTCACGGTCAGCTATCGCTACAAGCGGCGCCTCCTTGAGGAATGGAAGGCGATCGACGCGAAGATCGAGGGCTTCGTGCGCGGCCTCGCCGCGGACAAGCCGTAGGGTCCATCCCCTGTCCCACTTTGGGACTGGCCGGTGCGCGGCCGCCGTGACAGGCGCGGCGATCGTCCAGCCTCGCCGAAAGCCCCTCTGGACTCATTCTTGCTCTTGGCCTCACGACCGTCTTTGGCGGCGTGTCAGCGCCGTCCGTTTCGTCACCAAGGGGTATCTCATGTCCGACGCCAAATCGCCGAGCCAGGTGCGTCTCATGCTCGCGCAGTTCATGTTCGCACAGAACATCGACGTCGAAGCGCTCTACAAGGCGCTCGGGGCCGATCTTGCGAGCAGCGACAATGAGGCCGTCTCGCACATGGCCGGCATCATCGACGGCGTGACGCTCGCCACGTCGAAAATCCGCTCTCACGGCCTCGACAACTGGACCAAGACCTGAACGGTTTTGACTTGAAACTCTCGGCGCGTTGCGCTGATTGAGTTCATGCGCAAGCGTTCGATCGCGATCGCCGGACACCGCACGTCGATCGCGCTCGAAATCCAGTTTTGGGACGCGCTGGCGCGCATCGCTTCCGCAGACGGCCGCTCGCTTCCGGACATCGTCGCCGACATCGACAGCGAGCGTCTCAAGGCGTCGCCGCCGCCGGGTCTCGCCTCGGCCTTGCGCGTCTACGTTCTCGAACGAGCGTCAGCCGACCGCCGCCAGAGTTGACGCGGGGCGCCCCAGAACGAGCTGGGCGTAGAGCCGGCCGATCTCATCCGAGTAGCCGCGCATCAAGGGGCGCACCAGCGCGAAGCGATCGACTTGAGCGGCTCTCGCCAACAAGGCGGCGAAGCGGCTCCTCACCGGTTCGCGTTGCGGGTCGCTCCAGCGCGCGAGGGCGCGGGCTGTGGCGAGGCGCACCCAGAAGGCGCGTCCCGATTTCAGTGTCTCGGCGGCCGGCGCGGGGAGGAAACCGCCGCGCGTCAAGGCGTCGAGAGCGTCATCGACTGCCCCTTCCTGGAGGGCCGGCAGCGCGCCCGCATGCTTGTAAATCAGGGCGCCGACGATCAGATCGACGTCGCTGAGCCCGCCTTCGGCATGCAGGATGTCCCATTCCGAACCGGATTTGTCGCGGCGCAGGCGCTGCGCGCGGGCCCGGTCGAGATCGCGCAGCAGCATGTCCGCGCGCCTGACATTGCCTGTCCCGGCGCGCAAGGCCGTGCGCGCCGCAGACGGGCAGAGCTTCAGGAGGAGGGCGGCCTCGACCGGGCGCCGGAACTCCTGCGCGCCCACCTTGCCCGGCTGACGGCGGGCCTCGTGCCGCTCGAGGCAACGGAAGT
>JBEBFW010000019.1:0-25358 GCA_040081755.1 Parvularculaceae bacterium | reverse complement strand
AATCCGCCCTGTCTCATCCCCAAGCAGAATCACAATTCGCCCGAAAATCCGAGAGGTTCTTGGAGGCGTCCAGCTTGCGTGGGTGGATAAACGCTGTCGCTGTAAGCGCGAGCGCTTGTTGAAGAGGCGCCGGCTTTCTCGGCTTTTGCATAGGCTCCCAATCGCTTGGAGGCTCGAAGAAACAGATGCAATTCGCGAATCCAAAGCATGCAGCTACAACCCATCTTCCGGCAGCAACGGCGCGGCGGGCTCAAGCCTTATCTCAATCCGGCGGTTGCCCGTGAGGAACGGGTCTTCCGGATAGAGCGGCTCCGCCGCGCCGCGCCCGGCGACGCCGGCGATGCGGCCTTTCGGGAAGCCGGCGCTCTCAAGCAATTCGCGCGCGGCGTTGGCGCGCGCCGCCGTCAGTTCGAATTCGGAATAGGCGCCCGAGCCCGTCGCGTCGGCATGGCCGTCGATGAAGATGCGGTTGGGCAGAGGCTTCAGCGCCGCGGCGACGTCTTTCAGCAACGCTTCAGCGCGCGGCGTTAGCACCGCGCCGCCAAGTTCGAACATCGGCGCGCCCGTTGCGTCGGCGATGACGACTTGCATGCCCTCTTCGTCAGCCTCGATGGTGACCGTCTTGTCGGCGCCTTGCAGCATCGGGTCGGCGCGGATGGCGCGCTCGAGATCGGCTCTGGCTTCTTCGTAGCGTCGCGCATCGGCGCTCGCCCGCTTGAATGCGCCGTCAACGCCGGTCGCGCCGGATGCAGGCTTGGCGCTGAGGCGGTCTTTCAGGCCGTCCGCCGTCGGCATCGGCGAGGGGCGCAGATTGCCAGGCTGTCGGCGCTCGGGCGTTCCTTCAAGGCGGACGTCGCCGGCGAAGCGGCGCTCTTCCGTCACCCCGAAGGCGTCGCGGATCGAGCCTGCGACGACCTGCATTTTGGCGTCGTCCTGCACGGAGAAAGAGATGATCAGCGCGAAGAAGCAGACCAGCAAGGTCATCAGGTCGGCGTAAGTGATGAGCCAGACGCCGCTGCGCCGATGGCGCCGCCTCGCTGTGTCGGCGGCGCCGCTTTTCATGCAGCCGCCGTCTGGAAACTCGCCCGCGCATTCTGCGGCAGATAGACGATGAGCATGTCGGTGATGGCGTCGGGCGAGCGGCGCTCGGCGACCTGCGCGAGGCCGTCGATGATGAGCGAGAGGTTCGTCTCCTGCGCTTCGAGCTTCACGCTGAGCTTGTCGGCTATGGGGAGCGCGATGACATAGGCGAGAAGCGCGCCGTAGAGGGTCGTCAGGAGCGCGACCGCCATGGCGGGTCCGATCTTTGAAGGATCGTCCATAACCGAGAGCATATTGACGAGTCCGATCACGGTGCCGATGAGGCCGAAGGAGGGCGCCGCCTCGCCGATGGCGCGAAAGACTTTCTCGCCGGCGATCAGGCGCTCAATTTCAAGTTCGCGCTCGCGCGTCAGCTGCGCGCGCAATTGTTCCGAGGTGAGGCCGTCGGCGATCATCTGCTTGCCGCGCGCGAGAAACGGGTCGGAGGCGGCCGCGCGCTCAAGCGCCATCACGCCCTGCCGGCGCGCGATCGCGGCGAGCCCGCGCAGCTCCTCAAGAAGTTCTCCGGGCGTGCGCTGATGATCGAAGAAAGCGCTGCGCGTTCCTGCGGTCAGCGCCGAAGCGATTTCGCCGAACGGAAAGCGGAGCACCGTCGCCGAGACGACGCCGCCGATGACGATCAGGAGCGAAGGAACGTTGAAGAAGACGCCGACCGGTCCGCCGAGGACGATGGCGACGCCGACGACGAACAGTCCGGCGACGATGCCGCCGATAGTGGCCAGATCCATACGCATGCGTTCGGGGCCTCGTCCCATCCCTTGACGCGCGATTTTAAGCCTTACTTGGTAAAGCCTGCCCTACGCCGGCGGTTAAAAAGCCCTCAATTCGCCGGGCGCAGCAGCGGCCGGCCCGCACAATCGCCAAGGACCGCGTAGGGCTCGGACCAGAAGCTGTCCACAACGGCGACCGGACGAGGGTCAAGAGCGCCGAGGGCTGCGATCGCCGCCTCGCCATTCGCCAGGACGCAGCGGCCGGCGGCGGCGAAGGCCCGCGCCGCCTCGACCGCGTCGGTCTCGGCTCCCGGTCGCATCTGAAAGACGCTGGAGCCCTTGCTTTCCGCGGCGACGAACACCTCAACGCTCGACGCAATGGCGAGGTCGCCCGACGTGAGCGCCGCCAAATGCGCGCGATCGAGTCCCTGTCGCGCAAGCCGTTGTCTTTCATACTGGAACTCATCGGATAGGCCGACGACGGCGGCACAACCAATCGCGACGAGGCTGGTCACAAGCGTCACGCGTGCGGTTCTGTCCGTAGGCCGATAAAGATAAGAGGCCGCGGCGATGAACGTCGCCGCTGCGAGCGCCAACTGAGGATAGAGCAGAAGCGGCAGGCGCGCGGCTGCGAGCCCATCAGCGACCGACAAGGGGAGCAAAGCGCAGCCGCCGCCAACAGCGAAAGCGTAGACCGTCGCTCGGCGGCTCACAGGCGCCCGGCCTTCGACCTCCACAAGCGCGAGCGCGGTCAGGATTGCGATGAAGGGCAGGCAGGGCAGGAAATAGCGAAGATTATAGCCCATGCCCCCGTGCCAGTAATTGAGGCCGTAAAAAGCGATTGGCGCAGCGGCAAGTGAGAGGAGCAAGCTGAGCCCTGTTGCGCGGCGGCCGGAAAAGAGAGCGGCGATCGAAACGATTAGCAGCGTCGCGAAGGGAAGGCTTTGCAGCAGGGCTTTTTTCGGCAGCCCCCAGAAGGCGATCTGCCCGTAACCGTCGCGAACAAGACCCGGCTGGAATTTCGAGTCTGGCAGCGCCTGCAGATCGACGATCAGGACGTATAAGGAGTGAACGAATGTACGCGCCGACGCAAACGCCAGCGCCGCGAGCGAGATGGCGGCGGCGCCGAGGAGAAGTTTCGGCGCATGCCGCCGGATGAGCCTTTCAACGGCCGGACGGCTCACATCGACGATGAAAGCAGCGGCGAAGATGAGGGCAGCGCCGCCGAGAAGCGCGGCATAGCGATCCATCTCCACATAGCCGCCCCGGCCGCCATAGGTGAAGGGCGTCAGCATGCCGAACTTCGCCTCATTGAGAAGCGCTTCGGCAAGGAGAAGCGGCGCGGCGCCAGCGATCAAGGCGACAGCGTCCACGCGTCGTGACGGCGCTGCGAACAATCTGAGCCACAGGAAAATCACTGGCAGCGCCAGGATCGCATCGACTCGCACCGACGCGCCGGCGGCGACAACTGCGCCGGCAAGGGCCAATGCGACGGTCCGGCGCGGCGACGGCGGGCCGAGCGCGCAAGCGGCGAGACGGACGCCAGCGAGCAACATGGTGAGCGCCAGCATGTGCGGCCAGACGGCGAAGAGATAGCTCGACCAGAAGCCGGCGCCGACGAGAAGGCCGGCGCTGATGAGCGCGACCCTTCGGTCTCCGGTGAGGCGCCGCGCCAGCGAGAAGGTCAGCAGGGCGCTGGCGATTCCGGAGAGCGCGTTGAGGAGGATGAGGCCGCGCAGGCCGAGGAGCGCATAGAACGGCGCGGCGATGAACGCGTAGCCGCCGGGATATTGCGGCGCCGCCGCGGCGCCGACGACGATCATCAGGTTTTTCGCCAGCACCGGCGCCCCGTCAACGCCGCCATCTGCGGCGACGAACAGCGAGCTTTTCGTCGCCATAGCTCGCGCCATGTCGATGTAGATGACGTCGTCGATGGTGAAGGCGGCCGCCGGAACCAGAAACGATGCGAGCGCGGCCGCGAGCCCCGCGATCGCGGCCCACAAACAGAGCGGCGCGCAGGACAGCTCGTGCATAGCGCGCGCAAAAAAACCGTCGGCAAGGGTCGCGCCTCGGCCGCGATCCTGCACTCGATCAAGCATTGGCCGACGCTTTCAACACCGCCAGCGCTGGCGCCGCCGCCGTGCGCCTGTTGCGAGCGATCGCGACGAGGCCCGTGCCGCGTGCGGGGAAGCGGCGCTGCAGGGCGGCGCCGAGCCGGAGCGCGCCGGCGCCGATCGGTGATTTCATCAGAGAGCTGAGTTTTAGCTCGATCGAGCGATCCCGCCCGCTCGCCATGGTGGCCGCGTCCCGGTCGCTGGAATCGCGAGCGCGCATCTTGAGCCGCGAGGAAATGGCGCCCATCGCCAGAAAGGCGTTCCCGGCCGGAAATCCGTGGACGCGGCAAAGCTCGACCTCGAAGCCCGCAGCTGCGAGAAGGTTCGTGAACGCAGCGGGCTCGAAGCGCTGCACATGGCCGGCCCATTCGTCCGACGCGCCCCAGAGCGACTGGAAGGCGGGGACGGTCGCAATAAAAAGTCCGCCGGGCTTCAGCTTGCGCCGCCAGATCGCGAGCGCAGCCTCAGGCTCTTCGAGATGCTCGATAACTTCGATCGCGCTCGCATAGTCGAACGCACTGTCTGGAACGGCGTCAACCGATTGGACGATATCGAAGCGCGCCTCAAAGGCGCCGACGCAACCGACGGCGAGCGAGCGCGAGGCTTCGTCCGGCTCGACGCCCACGCCGTCGTGACCCAGCCTTGCGAAATCGACGAGCCAGCGCCCGGCGCCGCAGCCGAGGTCGAGCCACCGGCCGGGCTCCAAGCCCTCCAAAGCATCGAGCACGGCCCGGCGCCGCAGCACATGCGCGGGCGAGGGAAACCAGCTGTCGCCCTCGATCAGGGCTCCGAAAAGCGGATGGTGCTCGGCGCGGATTGGGCGCTCCTTCGGCGTCAGAATGGATCGCAGCGCCGCCTCGTAGCGGGCGGCGACGCGCGGCCAGGCGTAGGCCTGCACTTTTCGTCGCGCGGCGGCGGCGTAACGAGCGGCGAGTTCCGGCTCGCCAAGCGCCTCGCCAAGCGCTGCGGCGAGCGCATCGACATCTCCAGGCGGCGTCAGCCAGCCGGTTTCTCCGTTTACGATCAATTCGCGACAGCCCCCGACATTGGAAGCAAGAATCGGAACGCCGCTGGCGGCGGCCTCGAGAAGCACGGTCGGCATGCCCTCACGGTCGCCGTCGGCGGCGACGACGAAGGGCGCGCAAAAGAGGTCGGCGCGGGCAAACTCGGCCGGCAAGTCTTCATGCGAAATGGCGCCCGTGAAGACAACGCGGCCAGCGCTGATCAGATCGGCGCATTCTCTTTCGAGCGCTCCGCGCAGGGGCCCGTCGCCCACGATGCTAAACTGCGCCCGGACGCCGGACCTGCGCAGGGCGGCGATCAGAACGGGAAGACCTTTCTTCTCCGCGAGCCTGCCGACAAAGAGGATGGTCGGCAGGCCGCCAGTCCGCGGGCGCTCCAAACGTCGGCTCGAAAAGCGCTCAAGGTCGACGCCCATCGGCGCCATTGTAGCGCGGCAGCCGGGGTGGAGTTCGCTGAGATAGCGCACGGCCTCCGGGCTTACCGCCGTCGCTCCCGCCATACTCGCGATGGTGGTCTTCTTCAGTAGGCGGAATGGCGGCGCGTTGAGCGTGAAAGCGTCGCCGCCATGGCAGGTGAGAAGAGCAGGCGGGCAGCGCATGAAGAGCCGGATAAGGGCGTAGGCAAGGCCTTGCGGCGCCAGCCAGTGGCAGTGAACGAGGTCGAACCGCTCGCGTCGGAGGAGCCGCGCCATCGCGCCCCCAAGCGATGCGATGAGGAACGGTACGAGGAGCGCGCGCCACGGCGCACTCTTAATGTTCGGGAGAATGGCGCCGGGCGCCGCCAAGGTCTCCAGCCGCCGCAGCGGCGCGTAGCGGTACCTGACGATGCGCACGCCCTCGACCATCTCTTCAGGAGCAGCTCCCGGCGACAGCGGCGCCAGAATCGTGATGTCGAAAGCGCCCTGGAGCGCGAGCGCGAGATCGAGGACAAAGCGCGGTTCCGCATCGCCCCGCCAGCGCGGCAGCGTCGAGGCCGTCACCAGCAGTCTCGGCTTGCCGCCGGTCGCGCTCATCTTCAACCGCCCGCTAACCGCTTGTTCATGGAACGCGGCAATGGTCGTCCCGTTTAAGGGCGGCAGCGTAAACAAGCGCTTAAGTCGCCGGCCCGGAGCAGCCGCATGCGCACCGATCTCCTCGCGTCGAGGCTCGCGGCAATCCGTGCGCATGTAGAGCGACGCCGGAGCGTCTACTTCGCGCTGTTTTTCACGCTCTTCATTGGCGGCCTCGCCTGGTCCTTCGCGGAACTCGGGCCAAAACCGGACTGGACCTTCGGCGCTTTCATGCTCCTCGACCTGCTGGTGCTGGCCCCGATGGGCGTCGCCGCCGCCGCGTTCAATTTGCAAAGTTGCGCCGCGCTGTTTCAAAAGAAAGCGCCTTTGAGGGATGCGTTCGGCGTCACCGCGGCCGGCGTCATCGGCGATCTGGCGCCGCTCCCGGCCGGCTATGTAGCGCGCGGCGCGTTTCTCTCGCGGCTCGGTCTCACGTTCCGGCAGGCCGGGGCCGTCCTGTTCGCGAGCACGCTGACGGGCCTTGCGATCGCGTCCGGCGCCGTCGCCGTCATGTTCATTGCGAAGCCGGTTCTGTTCTCATCCCTGCTCGCATTCGCTCTCGCCTCTCTCATGGGGAGCGCCATGTGGATGTCCGGACGCCCGGGCGCGCAGGCGATGGGCCCGTTCCTCCTGTTGAAAGCAGCGGGGTTCCTGGTGCTCATCTTGCGCCTTGGGATCGCGATGCGAGCGATCGGCGTCGATGCCGGCCTCGCCGACCTCAGCCTGCTCGTCTTCGCGTCGATGGCGGGAGGCCTTGCGCCGATCACGCCCGGCGGTCTCGGCCTCCGCGAAGGCCTTGCAGCCGCGCTCGCGGCGGCGAACGGCTTCTCGCCAGCCGCCGCCTTTCTGGCCTTGTGCCTCTGCCGCATTTCAGGAGCCGCGTCCTGCGCGCTGATCCTTGCCGCGCGCGAGGGCCTCAAGATGCGCGAGCGCCGGCGCGCTTCGGGTAACGCTTCCTAAATTCCAGCCTTCGATGCTACGGGCCGGATGAAACTCATCGTTCAGATTCCCTGCCTCAACGAGGAGGCGACGCTCCCGGCCACCGTCGCCGACATTCCCCGGCGCATCGAGGGCCTTTCCTCCGTCGAGGTGCTGATCGTCGATGACGGATCGAGCGATCGTACGGTCGAATCGGCGAGAGCCTGCGGCGTCGATCATGTGGTGCGCAACCTGTCGAACCAGGGCCTCGCCCGCTCGTTCCAGCGCGGGCTCGACGCCTCTCTGGCGCTCGGCGCCGACATCATCGTCAACACCGACGGCGATAATCAGTATTGCGGCGCCGACATTCCAAAGCTCATCGCGCCGATTCTCGAGGGCCGCGCCGACATAGTGGTCGGCGACCGGCGCACCGGCGAGATCGCGCACTTTTCACCGTTGAAGAAATTGCTGCAGCGCGCCGGCAGCCGTGTCGTCTCGCGGCTCGCAGGATTTGAAGCGGCGGACGCCGTCAGCGGCTTTCGCGCCTTCTCGCGCGAGGCGGCCATGCGCCTCACTGTCCGTTCGACCTTCTCCTACACCATCGAGACATTGATCCAGGCCGGCAAGAAGCGCCTCTCGGTCGCCTTTGTGCCGGTACGGACGAATGCGGCGACGCGCCCGTCTCGTCTTTTCCGTTCGATCCCGCAGTTTCTGGCGCGCTCCGGCGGGGTCATGCTGCGCGTTTACGCTATGTATGAGCCGCTGAAGGTGTTTCTCGCCCTCGGCGCCGTGCTGATGGCGCTTGGCGCGCTGCCGATCGCGCGCTTCGTCTTCAGCTATCTCGCCGGCGACGGCGCGGGGATGATCCAGTCGCTGATCATCGGCGGCGTGCTCTTCATCATGGGCGGGCTCTCGGCGATGTTTGGCCTCCTCGCCGACCTCGTCAGCTACAATCGGCAGCTGCTCGATGAGACGCTGGAGCGGTTGCGACGCATCGAGCACGGACGCAGCGACGATGAGCGCACGCGCTTTCCCGAAACGCGCGTTCGCCGCGAACTCGACGCGCTGAAGCGTTCCGCCAGCGGTTGAAGCTGGCGCTTCCCTATTCCGCCACCGCCTTCTTCGATTTGGCCGGCGCCTTCTTCTTCAGATTCGCCTTCGGCGCCCGCACCTTGGCGGCGGTTCTCTTGGCGGGTTGGGACTTGCGGGCCTTGGCGGCCTTTCCTTTCGCTGGGCGCTTCTCGCGCGCCGCGAGGAGGCCCAAGGCTTCTTCCAGCGTCACCGACTGTGGGTCGGCGCCTTGCGGCAAGGTGGCGTTGGTCTTGCCATGTTTGACGTAGGCGCCGTAGCGCCCGCTCATGACATTCACCGCCTCACCGGATTCCGGATGCTTGCCGATCTCGCGCAAGGGCTTTTGCACGGCGCCGCCGCGGCCCATGCGCGGATTGGCGCGTTTTTCAGCGATCAAGGTCACCGCGTGATTGATGCCGATCTCGAAGACGTCCTCGATCGAGGGCAGGTTCGCATAGGTCTTGCCGTGTTTTACATAAGGGCCGAAGCGGCCGAGCGCGGCCTCGATCGGCTCGCCATCCTCCGGATGCGGACCGACGGCGCGCGGCAGTTGGAGAAGCTTCAGCGCCTTCTCAATATCGATATCCTCGACCTTCCAGTTCTTCGGCAGGCTTGAACGCTTGGGCTTTTCCTCGGCCTCCTTGTCCTCGCGGCCGAGCTGCACGTAAGGCCCGAACCGGCCGATGCGCAGGAAAATCTCGACGCCGCCCGGATCCGTTCCGAGGAGCTTCTCCCCGCCCTCGATCGAATTCTGCTGGTCGCTCGCGGACAACTGCCGCGTGAACGCGCAGTTCGGATAATTCGAGCAGCCGATGAAGGCGCCGAACTTGCCGGTCTTCAGGGAGAGGCGCCCCTCGCCGCATGACGGACAGCCGCGCGGATCCGAGCCGTCCTCCTTTTTCGGAAAGATCAGCGGTCCGAGCGATTCGTTCAATGCTTCGAGGACGTCAGTGATCCGCAATTCGCCGACGTCGCTGACATTGGCGATGAAGTCCTTCCAGAACTCGCGCAAGAAAACCCGCCAGTCGGCCTCGCCGTTGGAGATGGCGTCGAGCGTGCCTTCGAGATTGGCGGTGAAATCGTATTCGACATAGCGCTTGAAGAAATTCTCGAGGAATGCCGTGACGATGCGGCCCTTCGAATCCGGCACGAAGCGGTTCTTCTCCATCGTCACATAGCCGCGATCCCGCAAGGTGGTGAGGGTCGAAGCGTAGGTCGATGGGCGGCCGATGCTGAGTTCCTCAAGCCGCTTGACGAGGCTCGCTTCCGAGTAGCGCGGCGGCGGCTCGGTGAAATGCTGAAGCGCCTTCGGCTCGCGCGCCTCGGCGGAGGCGCCCTGCCGCACTTTTGGCAGCACGCCGCTTTCTTCATCGCCCGAATCGTCGCGCCCTTCTTCGTAGAGCGCGAGGAAGCCGTCGAAGAGAATGACCGAGCCCGTCGCACGGAGGCCGGTATTTCCGTCCGCGGACATAATGTCGATGGTCGTGGTCTCGATTTGCGCGCTCTCCATCTGGCTTGCCATGGCGCGCTTCCAGATAAGCTCGTAGAGGCGGAACTGGTCGTCCTCGAGCCCCTTCAGGCGGGAGGGCGCGCGCGCGAACGAGGTGGGGCGGATGGCCTCGTGGGCCTCCTGCGCGTTCTTCGCCTTGGTCTTGTAGACGCGCGGCACGCCCGGCACGTAGGACTTGCCGAAACTGCTTTCAATCGACCGGCGCGCATCTGCGATCGCCTCGCCGGCCATATCGACGCCGTCGGTGCGCATATAGGTGATGAGGCCGGTCGTTTCGCCGCCGGCATCGACGCCCTCGTAAAGGCGCTGGGCGACGCGCATGGTGCGCTGGGCGTTGAACCCGAGCTTGCGGGCCGCCTCTTGCTGCAAGGTCGAGGTCGTGAACGGAGCGGGAGGATGGCGCCGGGAGGGCTTCGCCTCCACCGCCTCGATTCTGAACGTCGCGATGGCAATGGCGCGCTCCGCGGCGCGAGCGGACGTCTCATTGTTCAAGGAGAACTTCTTGAGCTTCTCCCCGCCGAGCGTGACGAGGCGCGCCTCAAAGGCGGGGCCGCCCTCGGAGCGGACCTGCGCGGCGACGGTCCAGTACTCTTCCTTGACGAAGCGCTCGATCTCGATCTCGCGCTCGCAGACGAGGCGCAGCGCCACGGACTGGACGCGGCCCGCCGACCGCGACCCCGGGAGCTTGCGCCACAGGACCGGCGACAAGGTGAAACCGACGAGATAATCGAGCGCGCGGCGCGCGAGATAGGCATCGACGAGGTCCCGGTCGATCTGGCGCGGGTGGGCCATCGCCTCGGTCACAGCCGACTTGGTGATGGCGTTGAAGGCGACGCGATCGACCTTGACGCCTTTCAACGATTTCTTCTCCGAGAGCACTTCGAGGATGTGCCAGGAGATCGCCTCCCCCTCGCGGTCGGGATCGGTCGCCAGAATGAGCCGGTCGGCGCCCTTGAGCGCCTCCGCAATCTCGTTCACACGCTTCCGTGAGTCGGAATCGAGCTCCCAGATCATCGCGAAATCCTTGTCGGGATCGACTGAGCCGTCTTTCGGCGGCAGATCGCGAATATGACCGTAAGAGGCGAGAACCTTGAAGCCGGCGCCGAGGTACTTGTTGATTGTCTTGGCTTTTGACGGCGATTCGACGACGACGACCTGCATTATGACGCTCGCTCAAGTTGCGCTCTTCGCGCAAGGCGCGGGAACCTGCGGGTGAGCGCCCCTCCCTGTCAACGGGACGCAGAGCGCAAGAATACAACTTGTAGTATATATCAGACGTGTTAGCTTATCTGTGGTTGCTGTGTTAGCCAGCAGGCCAGACTGTCAGTCGCCGTGAATGGGGAACTCGATGCCGATCGGTCACGACACCCAGCTGCAGCAGGCTCGCGACGAGGAATCGCTCGACGCCAGCGGATCGGAAATCGCCGAATACGTCAAGGACATGGTCGGCCAGCTTGAAAGGCTCGCCGCCGGCCGCGACTTCGAGCGCCTGCGCGACCTCCTGCGACTGGCGCGTGACGAAGCGCATCGCAGGGCAGGGCATTAATCAGCCTTCAGTGAAAACCGCCCGCCCGAATGCTCCTCGGCTTCGCCGGAGAGAACGAGCTCAAGGAGCGCGTCGGCGACGAGGCCGGGCAAGGCACCGACTTCGCGCAAGATCTCGTCGCGGTGCATGGGCGTGAAGCTCAACTGCTCGCGCACGGCCTCGCGCACCTCGCGAAGCAATGCCCCGTTGGGTTCGCCGGTCTCGCCGAAGTCTTCCGGTCCCTTCCCCTCGTGGGCGCCGCGGTTCTGCTCGGCCAGCACGCTGAGAATGTCTTCGGCCGTCTCGACCAGAATCGCGCCCTGGCGCAGGAGGCTGTTCGCACCCTGGCAGCGCGGATCGAGCGGCGATCCCGGCACTGCGAACACCTCGCGCCCCTGCTCCAGAGCAAAGCGCGCGGTGATGAGCGTTCCCGACTTCGCCGCCGCTTCGACCACGACGACGCCTCGCGAAAGGCCGGATATGAGGCGATTTCGTCGCGGGAAATCGCGCGCCGTCGGCTCCGACCCCGGCGCGCGCTCCGAGAAGACGAGACCGCGTTCAGCGATGTCATGCATGAGGCCGGCGTTCTCCGGCGGATAGACGACGTCGGCGCCGCCAGCAACAACTGCAATGGTTCCGCTGGCCAGCGACGCCTCATGAGCTGCGCTGTCGATGCCCCGCGCAAGCCCAGAGACCACGACGACCCCGGCGCGCCCGAGACCTTCGGCGAGGTTGCGCGCCATTTTTCGTCCCGCCGCGGAGGCGTTGCGCGCGCCGATGACGGCGACGGCGGGCTTTTCGAACAGCGCATCGTGGCCGCGCACATAGATAAGCGGCGGGCGGTCGCAAACCGGTTTCAGCATCTTCGGGTAGTGCGGCTCGCCGGCGCCGATGAGACGCGCGCCGAGCGCGCGGGCGCGATCGAGTTCCGCTTCCGCGTCGGCGCGATCGAAAGGCTTCAACATCGACGCCCTGCCGGCGCTTCGCGCGAGCGAGGGCAGCGCGCGCAGCGCCGCCGCCGCCGAGCCGAAGCGCGCAAGCAGCCTGAAAAACGTGACAGGACCGATCGTCTCGGTACGGATTAGTTGCAGCCAGTCGAGCCTTTCGGCAGCACTCAACGCGGCGGCTGGCCCCTCGCTCACGCCGTCTTTTCCTTACCCTGGCCGATTTTCGGCTCCTCGCTCTTGAGCAGCCGCTCGATATTGGCGCGATGGCGAATGAAGACGAGCGCCGCCATGAACAGCGCGGCGCACGCGAATGCGCCCTTGCCCATGGCGAACAGAATGAGCGGACCGGCGGAAGCCGCGAGCAGCGCCGCCAGCGAGGAAAAGCGGGAGACGAAGGCCGCGCCGAGCCAAGTCGCGCAGATGAGCACGCCGGCCGGAAACCAGAGCGCGAGAATGGTTCCGAGAAAGGTCGCCACTCCCTTGCCGCCCTTGAAGCCGAGCCAAACAGGGAAGCAGTGCCCTAAAAACGCAGCGGCCCCGGCGATCTCGGGTCGCCATCCCATGAGATAGGCGATGATCACCGCGATCGCGCCCTTGCCGCCGTCAAGGAGCAGAGTCGCGACCGCAAGATCCTTGCGGCCGGTGCGCAGCACATTGGTCGCGCCGATATTGCCGGAGCCCATGTCGCGGATGTCGCCCATGCCGGCGAATTTCGTGACGAGGAGGCCAAACGGGATCGAGCCGAGGAAATAGCCGAGAAGCGCAGCGAATATGATCTGCATACGAACCCTTGACTTGGCCGCCGCCGCGCGGCGCCCCGTCCCTATAGCCCCCGCGTCACCAGCGCATCAAGACACGCCATGCGCGTCGCGACGCCGTAGAAGACCTGACGCAGAATGAGCGAGCGCTCTGTATCGTCGGCAAGCGCGCCGTCGATTTCAACGCCGCGATTCATGGGGCCTGGGTGCATGACGAGGGCGCCGGGCCGAGCGAACGCCAGCGTTTCATGGGTGAGGCCGAACGTTTCGAAATAGCCGCGCGCGGCCTCGGCGCCTTTCTCACCCATACGCTCGAACTGGAATCTGAGCGCCATGACAATGTCGGCGCCCTGAAGCCCCGAGCGCAGGGAATGCTCTCGCGGAATTCCGGCGAACGCCTCCGCGGGCGGCATGATATCGGCGGGACCCACAAAACGCACATCGGCGCCGAGACGCTTGAAGAGAAGCGCGCCCGACCCCGCGACGCGACTGTGTCTGACGTCGCCGCAAATGGCGATCGCCTTCCCCTTTATTTCACCGTATGCGGAGCGGATGGTCGCCGCGTCCAGCAGCGCTTGCGTCGGATGCTCGCGCACGCCGTCGCCCGCATTGATGACGGGGCAGCCGACGCGCGCGGCGATATCCTCGTGCACGCGCGGCTCCTTGTGGCGCACGATCATGGCGTGCGCGCCGAAGGCCGCGAGCGTCTGCGCCGTGTCGATGAGGCTCTCGCCCTTGTTCACCGATGATGCGCCGACCGGCACGTTGAGCACATCCGCGCCGAGCTTCCTGCCGGCGAGATCGAAGGACAGGTTCGTGCGCGTTGAATCCTCGTAGAATAAGTTGATTTGCGTCTTGCCGAGGAGCCGTTGCGGCGGCCTCTCGCCGCGCCGCAAGTAACCGGCGTAGTGCTCCGCGAGCGCCAGGATATAGGCAACTTCCGGCAACGACAGATCGTCGATGCTGACGAGGCTGCGAGCTGTCCAGCCGCCCTCGGGCGGCATCAGGCGTTGGGTATCTTCCATAACGACCGCGTCTATATCGGCGCGGCGCCGGCCGTGCAACGCGCACAGAACTCAGGAGGCTGTCTTCGGCTTCAGCAGGAACATCACGCCCGAAGCGATGACGCCGATGTCGATAAGGAACATCACCAGCATGGCGACCGGGCCTGGCTCTTTCAGATACTCCATGCCGCCGAGCGTCAGCCCGAGCAGCGTGAAAACCACGGTGACGATCACGGCGAGCCGTCCGCCGGTCTGCACCCAAAGCCCGAGCGCGCCATAGACGAGGCCGAACGCGATCAACGGCAGCGTCAGCGCTTCGGGCGCGCCGAAAACCGCTGTGATGACATGAAGGACAGCGCTCACCAGAAGCAGCGCGCTCAATATCCGCGTCAAGGACGTGGCGTTCATCAGCTCCCCCTTCCCAACCGGTCGATGGCGCCCTGGAGTATGAAGGCGGCGGCCGACTCGTCTATTTTCTGCGCGCGTTTGGCGCGGCTCATATCGAGCGCGATCAGCTCGCGCACCATGGCCGATGTAGACAGCCGTTCATCCCAAAAGGCCAGCGGCAAGTCGAGCAGGCGGTTGAGGTTTCGCGCAAAGGCTCGCGTCGATTGGGCGCGCGGGCCTTCGCTTCCATCCATATTGAGGGGAAGACCAAGCACGAGGCCGGCCGCCCCGCGCTCTGTCGCGAGGGTCGCGATGCGCTGGGCGTCTGCGGTGAACCTCGAGCGCTGGATGGTTTCAACGGGTGTCGCCACGCGCCGGTCGGGATCGCAGCTGGCGACGCCGATGGTTTTCTCACCGAGGTCGAGGCCAAGAAGTGCGCCGCGGGCGCCAAAGGCAGCCGCCGCCTGTTTGAATTCATCCTGCATTGGGTCACTATGCCCGAAATCGTCGCTGGTCGCCTCAGTTGTCAAACCCCCTGCTTCCCATCGCCTTCGGGCTCGTTCTCGCTGTCGCTGCTTGTGGCGCATCGAGCCGCGACGGAGGGCCGCCGGTCAAGGTGAGCGTCGAGGCCGCGACGGACGGGCCGTGGCGCGTCGAGTACGTTTTGGCGCGCCCGGTCGAGCGCCTCAATCTCGGTCCCGCGCTCGACGGCTTTCGTTCGAGCTACTGGCGTGTGAGCGCGGGCGGCGCAGCGCTCATCGAAGAGGGCGGCAGCGACTGGCTGGCGGCGTCCGAAGATGGCGGCGCGTTTGACCATGTCGTGATCGAGGTCGAGCCGCGCTCGGCGCCGCTCGCCAAGGACTATCAGGCCTTCACTCCGATGGGGGCGGGCGGCGTTCTTCTGTATACGGGGCATTTTACACCAAAGACGGATGATGGGGGGCTCATAGAAACGCGATTCGACATCGTCGCGCCTCAACGCGGGCGGATCGCCGCCTTCGACAAGACAGCCCGCGCGCTCATGGACTGGGCGAGCCCCTACGACCTCCCGGGGTTCGTCTACATCGGCTCTGCGAAGCCCGCGCAATCGGATTGGGTTTCAGCGATCGTAGACGCCAGGGCGCCCGAATGGGTGAAGCGCGAGACTGAGACCCTTATCCCCCCGCTGTTCGCCGCCTACGCCGCAGGCCTCGGACGCGATCTTCCGGCCCGGCCCAATCTCTTCGTCGCCATGGGAGACGTTTCGATCGAGGGCCAGATCAGCTATCGTGGGGATGCGCTCCCCGGGCAGTTTCAGGCGACCCTCGAAGGCGGCGCCTGGACGCAGGACTCGCCGGAAGCCCGGCGTGTTTTCCTCTACACGACGGCGCATGAAGCGGCCCACTTGTTCCAGTTGACGGTTCAGCCCGACGAGACCGCTTCGGATTTTATTCACGAAGGCGGCGCCGATGCGCTCGCCGCCGAGGCGCTGGTGCACATCGGCCGCTGGACAAGAAGCGACTTGCGGACGGCGCTTGTCGAGGCGCTCGCCGAGTGCGCCAGGCTGACCGAGGGGCGCTCCCTGATAGCCGCCGAGGCCGCGGAAGACTGGCGCGCCGCCTATGCATGCGGCCATGTCCTCACTGTCGCAGCGGCCGGGCGCGAAGGACCCGCGGCTTTCTGGCGCCGGCTGATGATGCGCGCCGAGGGCGCTGAGGGATATGACACGGCGCTCTTTCTCGAGGTCGCGCGCGAGACCGCCGGCGCCGAAACGGCGGACGCAATCTCCTCATTCCTGCGTACCAACGAGGCGCGGCCCGACGCGAAGCTCGATCGCATTTTCGCCCTCAGCGGCGCCGAGCCTTGATGTGACCGCCCTCGGTTGATAGGGCTTGCCGCGCAGTCTCGATCCGGAACGGACCATGGCCATCGACAAGGAAACCGTGCGCAAGGTTGCGCGTCTCGCGCGCATCGCCGAGCCCGAGGAGCGGCTGGAGCCCCTCGCGCGGGAACTGTCCGGCATTTTGAAGTGGATCGAGCAATTGAACGAGGTCGATGTCGCCGGTGTGGATCCGATGGCCTCGACGGTCGCCATGAAGCTGCCCATGCGCGAGGACGCGCTCGCCTCCGGCCCGACCGGCGGCGGCCAGCCCGATAATGTCGTCAGGAATGCGCCGCAGACGGAGGATCACTTCTTCGTCGTGCCGAGGGTGGTGGAGTAGACGATGGCTTCGCCGACCGACCTGACCCTCGCGGAACTCCGCGACGCGCTCAAGGCGCGCAAGATTTCAGCCCTTGAGGCGACGAACGCCTATCTCGGCAATATCGAGAAAGCGGACGGCCTCAACGCATTCATCACCGTCACCGCTGAAAAAGCGCGCGACATGGCGAAAGCGTCGGACGCGCGGATCGCCAAGGGAGCTACGGGGCCGCTTGAAGGAGTGCCCCTCGGCATCAAGGATCTCTTCTGCACGCACGGCGTCCTGACGACGGCGGGCTCGCACATCCTCGACGGCTTCACGCCGCCTTACGAATCGTCCGTCACCGCCAATCTCTGGCGCGATGGCGCCGTGATGCTCGGCAAGCTAAACATGGACGAGTTCGCCATGGGCTCATCGAACGAGACGAGCTTCTACGGGCCGGTCGTCAATCCGTGGCGCAAGAAGGGCGACAGCGCCCGGTTGACGCCGGGCGGCTCTTCGGGCGGTTCGGCCGCCGCCGTCTCCGCACGTCTTTGCGCCGGCGCGACGGCGACCGATACCGGCGGCTCCATTCGTCAGCCCGCGTCCCTGACGGCGACGGTCGGGGTCAAGCCGACTTACGGGCGCTGCTCGCGCTGGGGCATCGTCGCCTTCGCCTCCTCGCTCGATCAGGCGGGACCGATCGCCCGCGACGTGCGCGACGCGGCCATCATGCTGCGCTCCATGGCGGGGCACGATCCGAAGGATTCGACCGCCGTCGATCGCCCTGTACCGGATTACGAGAAGAGCGTCGGCGCTTCGGTCAAAGGCCTGAAGATCGGCGTGCCGAAGGAATATCGCGTCGATGGCATGCCGGCCGAAATCGAAAAGCTTTGGACGAGCGGCGTCGAATGGCTGAAAAGCGCCGGTTGCGAGATCGTCGATATCTCGCTGCCGCTCACCAAATACGCGCTCCCGGTCTATTACATCGTGGCGCCGGCGGAAGCCTCTTCCAACCTCGCGCGCTATGACGGCGTGCGCTATGGCTGGCGCTCGAGAGACGTGACCGACATCCGCTCGCTTTATGAGAACTCCCGCGCCGAAGGTTTCGGCAAGGAAGTGAAGCGCCGCATCCTCATCGGCACCTATGTGCTCTCGGCAGGCTATTACGACGCCTATTACATTCGCGCGCAAAAGGTCCGCAAGCGGATCTTCGACGAGTTCGGCGAGGGGTTCAAAAAGGTCGATCTGATCCTGACACCCTCTGCACCGTCAGCTGCTTTTGCCCTCGGATCGAAATCGAACGATCCTGTGCAAATGTATCTGAACGACGTCTTCACAGTGACGGCGAACCTCGCGGGCCTCCCCGGCGTCTCCGTCCCGGCCGGGCTCGACAAGGACGGCCTGCCGCTCGGGCTCCAGCTTCTCGCGCGCCCCTTCGACGAGGAGACGCTCATCAAGGGCGCCGCCGCGATCGAGGCTGCTGCAGGGTTCAAGGCGCGGCCGGAGCGGTGGTGGGCGTAACCTCGACGATGTCGCGCCCCATTTGTGAAATCGCGATCGATGGGCCTTGCCTCACGCAGGCCTTCGTCGCCGAGGCGCCGGCCGCGAAATGGCGGCTCGT
Source organism: Parvularculaceae bacterium (assembly GCA_040081755.1). Lineage (GTDB taxonomy): Bacteria > Pseudomonadota > Alphaproteobacteria > Caulobacterales > Parvularculaceae > Amphiplicatus. Next base: position 7,459 of record JBEBFW010000019.1, on the reverse strand, counting down.
CATTTTTCCCGGCACGCCGGCGCGGAAATATCTCTTCGACCGCATCCTCAATCTGGCGCCGGACGATCTTGAAGTCGTCCTGCTGATGCGCCCGGGATTTCAGAAGGGCGCCCGCCGCGCCTTTCTCGCTTTCGACGATCAGGTCGCCGTCGCGAAGCCCTTTCTCGGCGGCGACAAGAAGATCGTGACGCTCGGCGTCTCCTACGGCGGCGAGCTGGCGCTGAAATGCGCGCTCGATTTTCCCGGACAGGTCAAGGGCGTCGTCACCGCCGCCGCGCTCGTCACCGAGCCGCGCTCATGGGTGCAGCCCTTCGTCGATCTTGGCGGCCAGCCGGTCATTCGCAATCTCCTGCCAAGAACGCTCCACCACTCACGCGCCGAAGTCGCCGGACGCCGGGCGCAGATCGGGCCGCTGTTCGCGCGCCTGAAAGAGCTGAAGGCGCCGGTGACCATTCTCCACGGCGACGTGGATCATCTCGTCGCGTTGTCAGACGCGAAAGTTTTGAGGAGTTATTTCGCCGATGGGGCCGACGTCGTTCTGGACGTCGTCAGGGGCGGCTCGCATTTTCTGGAGCTGCAGTTCCCGCGGCGCGTCCTCGCCGCGGTCAAGGGCGTCATCGAGCGCGCCGAAAGAGGAGCAGTTGTCGCGTGACGCGCGTTAGGGACCTCTTGAATCTCGGCCCGGTCATGGAAAACCGCCTCGCCGAGGTCGATATCACCACGGCCGAACAGCTCGCCCGCATCGGCGTCGTCGAGGCCTACGCCCGTTTGAAATTCGCCTTCGGCGCGGCCATCACGCTGAACGCCCTCTACGCCATGGACGCGGCCCTCGACGGCCTCGACTGGCGCGAATTGCCCGAGGAAAGAAAGACCGAACTCCGGCAAGCCGCTGGCGCCGCCGCCTGAGCGGCGCTAGATGCTCCCCTCGATGATGAAAACGAAGGGCCGCGGTCCATGACGGCGACGCGAAAACTGCTGCAAGGGGCGACGGGCGACTGGGAGGTCGTGATCGGTCTCGAGGTGCATGCGCAGGTATCTTCGAAGGCGAAGCTCTTCTCTGGCGCATCGGCCGAATACGGCGCGGGACCGAATGAGAATGTATCGCTCGTCGATGCAGCGATGCCGGGCATGCTCCCTGTCATCAACAAATTCTGCGTCGAGCAGGCGGTGAAGACCGGGCTCGGCCTCAATGCGAAGATCAATCTCTGGTCCCGCTTCGACCGGAAGAACTATTTCTACCCGGACCTCCCGCAGGGCTATCAGATCTCCCAGTACAAGGACCCGATCGTCGGCGAAGGCGTCGTCGAAGTCGAACTCGACGACGGCGAGGCTATCACGATCGGCATCGAGCGCCTGCACCTGGAACAGGATGCCGGCAAGTCGATCCACGACCTCTCGCCGAAAGAGTCCTACGTCGATCTCAACCGGTCCGGCGTCGCACTGATGGAGATCGTCTCGAAGCCCGACATGCGCTCGGCCGACGAGGCGGCCGCCTATTACGCCAAGCTCCGCACCATCCTGCGCTATCTCGGCACCTGCGACGGCAATATGGATGAAGGCTCCATGCGCGCCGACGTGAACGTCTCGGTACGAAAGCCCGGCGACAAACTCGGCACGCGGACGGAGACGAAGAACGTCAACTCGATCCGTTTCGTGAAGCAGGCGGCCGAATACGAAGCGCGCCGGCAGATCGAAGTGATCGAGAGCGGCGGCAAGATCGACCAGGAGACGCGCCTCTTCGACGTCGCCACGGGCAAAACGCGGCCCATGCGTTCGAAGGAAGACGCGCATGACTACCGTTATTTTCCGGACCCGGACCTTTTGCCGCTCGAGATCGACGCCGCCTTTGTCGAGAAAATCCGCGCAAGTCTGCCGGAGCTGCCGGACGCCAAGAAGCGGCGGTTCATGAGCGAGTTCGCCCTCTCTGCCTACGATGCGGCGGTGCTCGCGGCGGACAAGGCGAGAGCGGTCTATTTCGAGGAGGTCGCGAAAGGGCGCGACGGCAAGCTCGCCGCCAACTGGGTGACGACCGAGCTCTTTGGCGTGCTGAACAAACAGGGCCTCGACATCGAGGCGTCGCCGGTGACAGCGGGCGCGCTCGGCAAGCTCATCGATTTGATCGCCGACGGAACGATTTCGGGCCGCATCGCCAAGGATGTGTTCGCCCTCATGCTGTCGAGCGGCGGCGACCCGGCGGCCATCGTCGCGGAAAAGGGCCTCAAACAGGTGACCGACACGGGGGCCATCGAAAAGGCTATCGACGACATCATCGCGGCGAACCCGAGGCAGGTCGAGGAAGTGAAGCTGAAACCCAAGACTTTCGGCTGGTTCGTCGGTCAGGTCATGAAGGCGACGGGTGGGAAGGCGAACCCCACTGCGGTCAATGACATTCTGAAGAAGAAGCTCGGCGTTGACTGACAAGCTCGGATCACGCTTGCGCGAGCGCCTTCGCAACGACCTCTGACGCGTGTAAGTTGGGCCCGGGCTGGCGAATAATGGAGGAGAGCATGAAAGCGTTCCTGACTGCGGCAGGCGTTCTCTTTGTAGCCGGCGCGGCGTTTGCGAGCGATGCGCGGATGGTGTCGTCGAAGGGCTCGGAGCTCCTCGCCAAATACCAACCGACAGGCGATACGGTGAGCTGCCTGCTGCTCCGCCAAATCGACTCGATGAAGTTCGTCGAGGACAGCCTCATCCTCATCGAAACGAACGGCGGTAAATACTACCTCAATCAGACCTCCAACGACTGCAACGGCGCCCGCGCCAACCGGCGAATCGAGTACATCACGACAGGCTCGTCGCTCTGCCGCAACGAGATCATTCGCGTGGTCGATAACGGCAGCGGCACGTTTATGGGCTCTTGCTCCCTTGGCGCATTCGAGCGCCTCGAGGAAAAGACCGAGAGCTGAAGCCGGCCGTTTCTCGCCATTTGACGTCGGCGGCGCCTTCGGCCAGTTTCGCCCGATGACATCGATCGGGTTTGAGGCTGCCGCGCTCCTGCGCTGGTACGCCGAGATGGGCGTCGATGACGCCGTCGCGGACGAGCCTTGCGATTGGTACGCGCATGTCGATCCGTCGCCTGCAAAGGCGATCGCGAAGCCGCACGCGGAGCGAATCGTCAAAGCGCCGCCGTTGCGAGCCGATACGCGACCGACTGCAGCAGCGACGGTGTCTGCCGATGAGGCCGTCAAGGCGGCCGAAGCGGCGGCGGCCGCCTGCCGGACGCATGAGGAACTCGGCGCCGCGATAAGCGCTTTCGACGGCTGCGGCCTCAAGGCCGGCGCACGGACGACCGTGTTCGCCGACGGCGTCCCCGGCGCAGCGCTGCTCGTCATCGGCGAGGCGCCCGGTCGCGACGAGGACGCGGTCGGCAAGCCGTTCGTCGGCCGCGCCGGCCAACTGCTCGACAAGATGCTGGCGGCGATCGGCCGGTCGCGAAAAACCGACACGCTCATTTCAAACGTCGTCTATTGGCGCCCACCGGGCAACCGAACGCCGACGCAGGTCGAACTCGCCGTCTGTCGACCCTTCGTCGATCGACTGATCGAGATCACGAAGCCAAAAGCGATCCTGCTCGCCGGCGGCGTCCCGACGCAAGCGCTCCTCGGGCTGACCAGCATCATGCGCTCGCGCGGAGTCTGGCGCACGATCGAGACGAAAGGCGGCGACCGCGTCGAGGCCTTGCCGGCGTTTCATCCCGCGTTTCTGCTGCGCAATCCGGCCCAGAAGCGCTTCGCCTGGGCCGATCTCCTCGCGCTCGATGCAAGGTTGAAAAGGGATTAACGCGGACGCTCCTTCAATCGCCGTAAACCCTGAACGGGCCACTCTGCGCTGGCGCTCTCGCATGAGGAACGGCATAAGCGGCGCGGGCCAATGGAGAATGGACGGATGCGGTATCTGGCGATTGCTCTTTTGGCGTTGGGAACGGCGACATCGCTCGGTGCGGCGAACGCAGAGACGCCGCGAGCCGAACGGGAGACCGGGGCGGTCAGCGTACTCTCACCGAACGACAAAGAGACCTACAGGCGAATCCTCGACCTTCAGGAAAACGGGCGCTGGAGCGAGGCCGACACGATGGCGAAGGCGCTCGATGACGACGTGCTCATGGGGCACGTGCTCCTTCAGCGCTACCTGAGCGAGGATTACCGCGCAGGCTTCGACGAACTGAAAACGTGGATGGCCTACTACGCCGATCTTCCCGGCGCCGACAGAGTCTACAGCCTCGCTAACCGGAAGCGCCCGAAAGGCGCCGCAGCGACGCAGCGGCCGACGGGGCGCAAGTGGCGCGGGGGCGCGCAACCCTTCGAGTTCGATCCGCTTCTCGCCGCCGATTATGCAAAGACCAGCGAACCGAAGCTCCGCCAGATCGAAGGCCGGATCAGAACTCTCTGCAAGAAAGAGATGGCGGGCGAGGCGCTGAAGGAACTCGATCGTCACCTGTCGCGCCGCGACATTACCGAACGCCAGCACGATCGCATGAGGTCCTGGGTCGCGGCGAGTTATTACTTTCAGGGCTATGTCGATACCGCCGGCAAACTCGCGAACGAGATCGCGGCAAGAAACGGCGACGTGGCCGTCCTTTCCTACTGGATCGCCGGCCTCGTCTCGTTCCGCGAGGGCGACGCCGCCGCGGCCCTCGAGCAGTTCGGGCGTCAGGCGAACGTCCCCTATCAGGAAGATGCGCTGCGCTCGGCCGCGGGCTTCTGGGCGGCGCGCGCGGCGCTGGCGGCCGGCGACGTCGACAAGGTGACGCCGAATCTCGAAATCGCGGCGGAGTTCCCCTTCACATTCTACGGACAGCTCGCGCTCTCGCAGCTCGGCCGCGAATATCCCTACAACTGGGCGACGCCGCCCGTGACGACCGCCGCTTTCAACGCGCTCGTCGCGAGGGCGCCTGGCGTCAAGCGCGCGGTCGCGCTCGCCGAAGTCGGCGAGGACCTCGAGGCCGATGTCGAGCTGCGCTGGGCGAACGGGCTCGTCGATCGCAGTCAGACGGCTGACCTTCTCGGCGTGGCCGCGGCCCTCGGCCTTCCCGCCGCGCAGATCGACATTGCGCTCACCGGCGAGGGTCCCGCGTTCGAAGCGGGCCTCTTCCCGGTTCCCGACTACGAACCGGCCGGCGGCTTCAAGGCTGATCGCGCGCTCCTCTACGCGCTGATGCGGCAGGAATCGAAATTCAAGGTCGAGGCGACGAGCCGCGTCGGCGCCCGCGGCCTCATGCAATTGATGCCGAGAACGGCGAGCTTCATGGCGAAAGACAAGAGCCTCATCCGGGGCAAGGGCCGCAACCGACTTTACGATCCCGCCTACAACCTCGAGCTTGGCCAGACCTACGTCAATCACCTCATCTCGACGACCTCGGGCGGCGATCTCTTCGAGACGGCGCTCGCCTATAATGGCGGTCCCGGCAATCTCAACCGCTGGAAGCGCGAGATCGACCTCGACGACCCGCTGCTCTTCATCGAGAGCATTCCGAATCCCGAGAGCCGCGATTTCGTCGAGAAGGTCTTGACCAATGTCTGGGTCTACCGCGCGCGCCTTGGGCAGAAGAACCCCGAGCGCGATCTCGTCGCCGCGGGCAAGCTCCCCCTCTATGAGGCGCTCGACAACATCGCTGCGGAATAGTCCGTCCGTACACGGATAAAAAAGCTATTCGGCCAGCGCCCGCACGCGCGAGGCTTCCATGACGGCGAAAATGTCCTGCGGACGATCGACGAAAGTGACGTCGTTCAAAAGCTCTGGCGCGGCGAAGCCCTTGTCCACGAGATGCTCGAACAGCTCGCGCAGCGGCGTCCAGAAGCCCTTCTGATTGAGGACGATGATCGGCTTGTGGTGCAGCGAAAGCCGCGCCCAGGAAAGCGTCTCGATCAGCTCTTCGAGCGTGCCGATGCCGCCGGGCAGCGCGCAGATGGCGTCGGACTCCTCGAACATGAGCATCTTGCGCTCGTGCATGGTCTTGACGACCTTGTGATCGACGTTCTCGAGGATGCCTTCGAGTTCGACGAGGAAGTCCGGGATGACCCCGAACACCTTGCCCCCGGAATCGCGCGCGGCGCCCGCGGTGATCCCCATAAGGCCCATTTTGCCCCCGCCATAAACGATCCGCACGCCCTTGCGGGCTGCTTCCTGACCGATGAATGTGGCGGCGGCGGCGAAGTCCGGATCGCGCCCGCTTCGCGATCCGCAGTAAACGCACAGCGATTTCATAGCCTTGATGGTCTTCTTGGTTGGATCGCCATTGTAGAGGGAAAGCCGTATCGGTAAAGTGAAAACGGGCGTCGGGGCCCGGGGATTTTCGACGGCGGAGTTCGCGCCATGCGCGTCTTGATCATTGCGGCGCTGATTGCCGTGCTCGGCCTCATCGTATGGAGCGCCATGCGTCAGGGCGACGTGCCGACGCCGCCGCCAGTCGGGACGCCCGTCGGTCCCGGCGAGACTCCCGCAAAAATCGAGCCCGCCCTGCCGAGTTTCGACATCGTTTATGTGACGCGCGACGGCGACGCCACCATCGCCGGACGCGCGAAACCCGGCGCGAAAGTTCGCGTCTACGCCAATGGCGAGGAGCTCGCCTCCACGACGGCCATTGAAGACGGCTCGTGGACCCTTGACAGTCCGACGCCGCTCGCCGCCGGACCGGTCGAACTCAGTCTCGATATGACGACGACGGATGGTCAGACCATCCGCTCGGACCAGACCGTGATCATCTATGTGCCGCAACGCGCCGGCGACCGGCCGCTCGTCGTGCGCACGACGCCGGGCGGGCCCAGCGTCGTGCTGCAGGATCCGACCGAAGAGGCCGCCGGGCTTGGGCCGCTCTCGCTCGACGTGATCGACTATGACGATTCCGGCGCGGTGATCTTTTCGGGCCGGGCCGAGCCGGGGCGCGTCGTACAGCTCTTCGTCAACAAGCAATTCCTCGCGGAAGCGACATCCGATCCGCAGGGGCGCTGGATGATTTCTCCGGCGCAGGCGATCGCCCCCGGAGTCTATGCGCTGACCGTCGTCCAGCTTGATGAGAACGGCCGGCCGAAATACGCAATCGAGCTCCCTTTCGAACGCGCGCGCCCGGAAGACATCGATCTGAGGGATGGCAAGGTGATCGTTCAGCCCGGCAACAGTCTCTGGCGCATCGCGCGCCGCGCCTATGGCAAGGGCGCGCAATACACCGTCATCTACGAAGCGAACGCCGACCAGATTCGCGACCCGGATCTCATCTATCCGGGCCAGATCTTCACCGTTCCGGAAACCGAAGACCAGAAAAAGCCGGAAGAGAGCGGCGGCTGAACGGCGCCCCTTCTCGATGGCGTCCGCCGGCGCCGTCGTCGGGTTTGTGGTCAATCGCATCATTTGCGTCTTTCACTTTGGTCAAACCTTTCCCGTCTCCGCCGCAAGGAACTTTTGCGCGAGAGGATAAGAGTGGAGAGGATGCGCGGGGCGCGCGTGTCCAGTCCTTGGTAGTCAA
>JBEBFW010000175.1:0-7257 GCA_040081755.1 Parvularculaceae bacterium | reverse complement strand
TAGAGCGAGCGCGTTTCCGAAAAGTGCGCGCGGTTTTCGGTCAAAGCGCGCGACAAACAGCAAATCTTGCAGATTGTAGGCGGCCGGCTCGCGGCCTACCACATTCGGCGGCATGTCCGACTACGTTGCAGACCCCGCAATCCTGACGCTTGGCGGGCCGCCGCCTTCGCCGTTCTTCGATGCGGTCGAAGCGGCGGCGTTTCCAACGCTCATCTTGCGCTATCGCAACCGCCGGTGGGACGCGCGCGTCGGCCTTTCCGGGCTGAGCGACGCCGACTGGCTCGATCATTTCGGGCGTTTTCATCCGCTGGCGGATAACCTGAAAGCCCCGCTGGCCCTGCGCTATCACGGCCATCAGTTCCGCAACTACAACCCCGACATCGGCGACGGGCGCGGCTTCCTCTTTGCTCAATTGCGCGACGAGGCGGGCCGCCTTCTCGATTTCGGCACGAAGGGCTCGGGCCAGACGCCCTATTCGCGATTCGGCGACGGCCGGCTCACCTTGAAGGGCGGTGTGCGGGAAATTCTGGCGACGGAAATGCTGGAGGCGCTCGGCGTCTACACTTCAAAGACGTTCAGTCTCATCGAAACGGGCGAGGCGCTGCAGCGCAACGACGAACCCTCGCCGACGCGCGCCTGCGTGCTCGTGCGGCTGTCGCACTCGCACATCCGCTTTGGGACCTTTCAGCGCCTCGCCTTCGAGCAGGACGCAGAAGCGATGGCGCGGCTCGTCTCCTATTGCTGCCGTCATCTGGAGACTTCAAACCCGTCCGGCATGGATGCGGACCCCGTCGCGTTCTTCGCCCGCGTCGTCGCGCGCACGGCGCGCCTCGTCGCCGACTGGACGGCGGCGGGCTTCGTCCACGGCGTTCTCAATACGGACAATATGAACGTGACTGGCGAGAGCTTCGACTACGGCCCGTGGCGCTTTGCGCCGTCCGTCGATCCTGAATTCACCGCCGCCTATTTCGATCAGACGGGGCTCTACGCCTTCGGCCGCCAGGCGGAAGCGGGGGCCTGGAATCTGGCGCGGCTCGGCGGATGCCTGACGCTCATGGCGTCCGTCGACGGACTGAACGATGCGCTCTCGACCTATACGGAGCATTATCAATCCGCGCTGAGCGACGCTCTCTTCCGCCGCCTCGGCCTCCAGAGGTCGGGCGCCGGCGACGCCGCGCTGACAGCCGCGCTCCTCGGCTGGCTGGAAGCCTCGCGCGCGCCTTTGGAGCAGGTTCTGTTCGACTGGTTCGGCGGCAAGGAATCCGATGCGCGCGCAGCTGCGAGCCCGCTCGCCGATCTCTACGGCGCGCCGGCGTTCGCCGAGGCGAAAGCGCTGATCCGCGCCGCCCCGCCGGACCGCCCGTCCCGCCTCGCGCACCGCTATTTCAGCGGAACCGCGCCCTGCACCATGCTGATCGACGAGGTCGAGGCGATCTGGGCGAAGATCGCCGAGCGCGACGACTGGAGCGCGTTAGAGGACAAGCTCCGCGCCATTGCGGCGATGCGCGAGGCCTATAATTACTGAGGCTTCGGCGCCGTGATGTTGAGGCGGCCGATTTCGACGATCCGTCCGTCAACGCGCCGGCCCTCTATCAGCTCCGCGCCCGAGAGGCCGAAGATCCGTCCGCCGAGGAATATCGGGCGCGTATTGCCGTACCAGTCGACGCAGCTCACCTCGCACTCGTAGTCCTCATGTTCGCTCTCGTCGCTGCCCATGAGTTCGCCCGCCGACAGAAGGCGCCCCTCCGCATCGACCGACAGGAAGCTGACGTCGGAGGCGTCGCTACGATAGACCCAGCGCGTGCTTTCTTTCTCAACCGCGACCGTCGGGAGGCCCATGAGCCCCGCGCCCTCGCCATCGACGAGGCTGTTGAAGGCGTGCGAGCGCCCTTCCGATTCGTAGCGTCCCTCGAGGATCTCGGTGTCGGCGAGTCTCGGCAGGCCTCCGAGTTTGATCGCCGAGACGCTGAGGCCTGCCGCGTTCTTGTAGCCGGTGACGACGATGTCGTCGCCGACGCGCTCGGCGCGGATGACGTTGTGAGGCGCGCTCATGATGACGGCGCCGGCCGGGCGGTCGATGGGCGCGGCGACGATGCGGGCGACGAGGTCGCCCTCCTCGTCATCCGGCGCGCTGGTCCCCCAGTCCTTGCGGCTTCCATAGACGACATAGTCGTCCGTAAACCGGTTCTCGTAGAACCCGTCTTTCAGCGGCGGCAGCGGCGCATAGCGGCGCTCGGGCGCCGTGCGCGGCGTCGCCCCGAACGCGCTGAGGGGCAGCGTCAGCAGTTTGAAGCTCGCCTCGTTTTTTGCATTGTCGCACTGATGAGGCGCCCAGCTCAAAAGCGCTCTGAAATGCGTCGCATTGGAATCGAGGGCGAACTGATCTTGCGGGTAGCCTTTCGTCCTGATCGCCTTGGGCGCCCCCCCGTCGAGAGGAAGCCTGAACAGCGCGGCGGGAGCGGAATCGCCGAAGCCAGGCGCAAACCCCGGCGCGCAGTCCGGCGGATAATCGTCGCCGACGATGTCTTCCGACGCGGCCGAGAGCCAGAGATAGACATCCCGGTCCGACACGTAGAACTGGCGGTCGTCCGGCCCGACGATCGCGGTCGTGCGGCAGTCGAACTCCGCACCGGCCGCAACGCTCAGCGGGCAGACGGATACGGCGTGCACGACGGGGCTGACGGTGCGCTGGATCGGTTTGTAGATGTCTTCGGCGCCGTAGAGATTGACGCCGGGAGAGACGCGCCCGCCATCTCCCTCTTTTATCCAGCGCCGCGCCAGCGGCCAGGCGAGCGGCTTTTCTGGATCAACATCCTGCAGGTAGAAAGGCGTGTAGACGATCAGCTTGTCCCCGACGAGGCGCGTCGCGTAGTTGTCGCCGTCATAATAGTCGTCGGCCGAGATGAAATACGTAGCCTGATGGCTAAGCGCGCCTTCCGGCGCGATTTCAAAGACGGCGATCTCGCTCGCTTCCTCATCGTAGCTGTAGCCGAGCACCGCGATGCGGTTGTCGTGGATAACCATCTCATCGTACCAAGCGTCGCTCTCGGGATCGCGGTAGACGTTTTCGCGATCGACCAGCTTCAGCGCCGAAGACGAGGCGCCGGTATCGATCGAGAACAGGCGCCCGTCCTGCAGCACGATGAGAAAGCGCCCGAAATTCTTGACGATGTCGCCTTCATCGACTCCGGCTTTCTGCGTGTCGGTGATCGAGGCGGGCGCCGCGGAGATCTTGGCGCCTGTGACGACAATCTCCTCCGCTTCGCAGGGCATGCCCGGCTCGCAGGGAATTTCCGCCTGCGCGAGGCGGATCGGCCGGCTCGCCCACCAGGACCCACGCGCCTCGGCTGCGGCTTTCGCGGATTTGAGATAGGCGCGAAACTCGCCGTCGTCGCGAAAGGTCTCGAGACGCGTCGATGCCAGCGCGTCGAGCGCCGGATCGTCGATCGGCAGCGGCTTTTCAGCCTCGCCCGTGTCGGTCGGCGTCGCGCAGCCGACGAGCATGGCCGCCGCGGCGAACGCCCACAAAGGTATGCGCATGACCCCCTCCAGTCGGAAGGAGCTTATCCCGCCCGACCGGTAGGGCCTACCGCGCTTTCACGCGCTTCAGGCCGAAGCCGGCGTAACTTAGGGCAAGGCTCAAAACGACACAGATGAAGGTCAGGAGGGTGAGGGCGACTGGCGACATGGCGGGATCGATCGGCATAGCGGGGAGTTCTCCTGAACGCCCCGCTATTTCGCCTCATTTTTTGCAAAATTCCCTTAAGTTTTAAGGGCTTGCGCTTAACGCCGATTAACCGCGAACTCAGCCGAGCGACGGTTAGCGCTGGCCGTCGCCGCGCGCCCGGACCTGAAGCCCGGTCACCCCGTAGACCCCGACAAGAGCGCTGAGGGAGCCGATGAAGGCGAGAATGACGAAGGCGACGGGTCCGGCCATGGCTGAAGTTCCTTTTCTTGCTTTTCTTTTTGTTCCTCCGGCGAAACGTCCTTCGCTGAGGCGCCGGGTATGGCGAAACTTAGGCAGGAAGGCCCGGCTTTCCAGACGGTCCGGACGCGTATTTCAGTCAACTCGGCGCATGCGAGGTGACGAATGCGTGAGAAATGAGCCTCCGCAGCCACAAGCGCGGCGTTTCCAAGGCTCGCTTTTGGGGTTACATTCGAAAGTTCGGCCGTCCCGGGGATCAGGGGCGTCCAGTCGCGGGGATCCCCGGCCGCCTGTCCGGCCGGGGCAATGGGAGATGAGGGGCCGATGACGTCCGAAGTGGTGTTGATGAACCGCCAGGCCGTGGCGATGGCCGCCGACTCTGCGGTGACGATCTCGGGCCCCCAATACCTCAAGACCTACCAGTCGGTGGACAAGCTCTTCCCGCTGGTCGAGGGGCAGCCCGTGGCGGTGATGATTTATAACAACGCCGAAATCATGTCGACGCCGTGGGAGACGGTCATTTCGCTCTACCGCGAGGCCGCTCGCGGGCGTTCGCTCGAGACGGTCGAGGCCTACGCCGAAGACTTCATGGCGTTCCTTTCCGGCAACCCGGACCTCTTTCCCGCCGACCATCAGGATACGGAGTTCTTCAAACACGTCGCCGTCGTCTTTTCGGTGGTCGCCGAGGATTACGACTACCAGGTGTCGAAGTTCAAGGAACAGAACGCGCCGAAATTGCGCGAGCATCTCTCGGCGATATTCGAGTTCGTGGTCGGCGAGCTTTACGCCGACCTGCAGCGCTATCCGGACGACACGCCGAGGCAAGATCTCGCCTGCTTTCCGCAAGGCATGGCCGAACAGGTGCGCCGGCGCTATCGCACGGAAATCGAGCAACTTCTCGAAAGCCTCGTCGCCTCGCTCAAGGCCGAGCACGCGGGGCTCGCCGTCGCTGAAGCGACGCGCGAGCGTCTGCGCGAGATCGCCGTGCTCGCCGTGGTGAAGGACGCCTTCTTCGAGCATTACACGGGCGTCGTCTTCGCCGGCTTCGGCGCGCGCGAGAAATTCCCGTCCATGCGCTCCTATCTCTCGTCCAGCGTCGTTCTCGGAATCCTGAAGAGAAAGCAGGACCGTCGGGCCGACATGAGTTCCGACGGCGGACCCGTGGTGCAGCCCTTCGCGCAGGACCGCATGATCCGGACCTTCCTCACCGGCGTCGATCCTTATCTCAGGATGTTCATGTTCGGCGAGACGCTGAAGCTCGGCATGAACATCGTGACCGACTTGATCGGGCGCGCGCCGCTCTCGGACTCGCAGCGACAGACCTTGTTCCGCGACTACAGCGAGAACAACATGGGCTTCGCGCTGAAGGAATTCTTCAAGTCGGTCGATAGCTATCAGTATCAGGTCCACACCTACCCGATCTATCGCGCCATCGGCTCGCTCCCCAAGCGCGAGCTCGGCGACACGGCCGCCTCGCTGATCAAGCTCAACTCCTTCCAGCAGAAAGTCATGCACTCGATCGAGACCGTCGGCGGGCCGATCGATGTCGCCGTCATCACGCGCAATGGCGGCCTAGAAATGCGCAACGAAAAAGCGGACCTCTAAAGCAGTCAGGGTGCGGATTATGTCGGACGGCAGGCTGAAGCAGATCTGGGCGGGTTTTGAGGGCGTCACGACGCGCCGGCTCACGAATCGCGCGGTCGAACACATCGTCGTTCCGTCCCGGGCGAACTCGCGCTCGGAATGGCGCGCCGAGGATGCGGCGTTCCTGCCGAAGAATTTCGAGGCCCCGGCCGAGACGGCGTTCCAGGCCCTGAAGCAGCGCCTGTCGGAGAAGGCGCGCCGCGCCGACCGCCGCGAGAAGAAAAGCCTCGGCGAGCACGATACGCGCCTGCCGGACGTTGCTTACGCCGCGCCTGAAAGCGACGCCGCCCGCGATTTGATCCGGGCGCTGAAGGCGACGGAAATGCGCACCCGCCGCACCGACGCCGACTATGGCGCCGCGCTCGAAAAGCCGAAAAAGGGCCTCTTCGGAGCCAAGGCTCCGGCGCCGAAGGCGTCTGCGGGGTCAAAGCCCGCCGAGAAAAAGGGCTTCAAACTGTTCTAGCCGGCCGGCCCCCGCATTTCATCGCTACGCCAATCAACGAAGAGGGCTCATGGGCGGTTCGAGGCGCGCATTCCGGATTGAAGTCGCCGCCGCGTGTTGGCTGGTCCTTGCATCGACAGCCTTCGCGGCCCCGGCGGCCAACCCCGCTGAAGACGATCCGTGGGCGGCCGATAAAGCCTGCAAGACCGGCGACGCAACGGCCTGCTACAATGTCGGGCTTGTCTACGAGGACGGGCTTTGCTGCGACGAAGACGGCGAGGATTATTTCCCGCGCTATACCGGCATCGCGGCGCAGCGCTTTCGCAGCGCGTGCGATGGCGGCGAGCCGCGCGGGTGCATGAGCCTCGGCTGGATTTATACGACCGGCCTTGGCGAAAAGAAGGATCCGGCCGCCGCCGCCCCCCTCTTCGCCAAGGCGTGCGCGGCAAACATTTACGAGGCTTGCGACTCAAGCGGCGTCGATTATCGCGACGGCCGCGGCGTCGCCATGGACAAGAAGAAGGCCGCGACCCAGTTCGCCAAAGCCTGCAATGGAAGCGCGAGTTTCTGTCATTATTTCGGCCTTGCGACCGAAAAAGGCGAAGGCGTCAAGGCGGACTTCGCAAAGGCCGGGGTGCTCTTCGAGCGCGCCTGCACAGCCGGAAACCCCTCCGCCTGTTTCGATCGCGGACGGCTCTTCTACGAAGGGAAGGGGGGCGCCCTCGACAAGACGCGCGCGGCGGAATTTTTCTCGATTGCCTGCAAGAAATTTTCGCCCGAGGCCTGCGTCATGCTCGGCAAGCAGCTCGCCTTTGGCGACGGCGTTCCGAAGAACGGCGCCGAGGCCTCGAAGAAGTTGACGGACCCCTGCATGATGGGGAGAGATCCGTCCGCCTGCGGACCTTTGGGCGCCGTCCATTACAATGGCGACGGCGTTCCCCGCGACCCGGCCAAATCCGCCCTCATGTTCAAGCGCGGCTGCGACAAGGGCGACGCGCCGAGTTGCCATATGCTCGCCCTCCAGGCGCGCGCGGGAGACGGACTCGCGAAGAACGAGGCCTGGGCCGCGGACGCGTTCGCCAAGCTCTGCGCCGCCGGCTTCGCCCTCTCCTGCAAGGCGGCGAAGGCGGCGCAGTGATGCGCTAGCTGTGGAGCCTCAATAGGTTGTTCCCGACCAAGCCGAGGCGACTGATAGGCGTCTTTGAACCGATGCCGCCATGGGGTCGATGCCAGTTGTAATTGTGAA
>JBEBFW010000174.1:0-7276 GCA_040081755.1 Parvularculaceae bacterium | reverse complement strand
CTTTTTCTGTTGTGCGGCCGGCGCCGGGGCGGCGCCTTTTTTCGGCTCGGGTCTGGCTGGCGCCTTCGCTGACTTGGCTGCCTTCAATGCCTGCGCCGCCGCCTTTTTCAGGAGCGGTTTGTGGTCGATGGGTTTTGACGCCGGCTTGGCCTTCAGCGCCTCCTTCTTCGGCGCTGGCGCCGGCTTCTTGTCCTTGAGCGGCGCTTTCGAAGCGACCGGCTTTGCAGCCGGTTTTTTTGCATCCGCTTTCACCGGCGCCGATCTGGCGGGCGGCTTCTTGGCCGGCGCCTTGCCGCGCGCGGACGGCGCCGGCCGCTCAGCGGCTTTGGCTTTCGCAGGCTTTTTTGGGTGCTTTTCCACGGTCTTGGTGGCCATCTTCAATCTCGAACCGTTTGGGGCGACCGTCGTGCCGCTGCAGACATGTACGCGAGCGAGGACCGGTCGCATCGAGCGAGGCCCTCCCCCAAAAGCTCTTCAGGAAAAGAATACCCCGCTTCTTCAGCGAGTTAGACCTAATCCTTAAGATGGCGAACAAAGTCTTGAGCGGCGTCGTACGGGTGCCGATTTCAACGCTGTGAATAGCACAAAATCGCGGCGAAAGCTACGAACTTTCAATGCGTTGTTTCGCCCCGAGGCCGACGCCCTTAAGAGCCTTCGCCAGGATTCGGGCTGAAGTGCTTGTCGAGCTTCTCTTTTTCCTCGGCGAACTTGTCCGCCTCGGGGAGAGGATCTTTCTTCTGCGTGATATTCGGCCAGGAGGCGGCGTATTTGGAGTTGAGCTCGGTCCATTTGCCGCTCGAATCATCGGTGTCCGGCACGATCGCTTCGACCGGGCATTCCGGTTCGCACACGCCGCAGTCGATGCACTCGTCCGGATGGATGACGAGCATGTTCTCGCCCTCATAGAAGCAATCGACCGGGCACACCTCCACGCAGTCCGTGTATTTGCATTTGATGCAGGCTTCGGTGACGACGTAGGTCATGGCGCGGCTCCGGACGGCAGGGCTTGAATTACAGCGGTTTTGACCCGCCTGCGCAAGGCTCGGCTCCTCGCCGGCTTAGCTCTTGGCGCGCTCCACATATTCGCGGTCGGCGATCCTGACGACGATGCGCTCGCCCTGCGGCAGGTAGGGCGGGATCATGACGCGCACGCCGTTCGACAGCACCGCCGGCTTGAACGAGCCCGACGCGGTCTGGCCTTTCACGGTCGGCTCGGTCTCGGCGATTTCGAGCGTGGCGTATTCCGGCATGGTGACGCCGAGGGCGCGGCCTTCATGGCTCTCGATCTCGACCGACATGTTGGCTTCGAGGAAATCCACCTGGTCGCCAAGCATCTTCTTGGCGATGTGCACCTGCTCGTAGTTTTCGGAGTTCATGAAAACGAGATTGTCGCCCTCTTCGTAGAGGTACTGATAATTCGTCTGGTCGAGGCGCACGCGCTCGACCGTGTCGGTCGAGGCGAAGCGGTCATTATATTTCGTGCCGGTCTCCACGTCCTGCATCTCGACCTGGTTGAACGCGCGCAAATTGCCCGGCGTCCTGAGCGCGATATTGGTCACGAGGACGAGCTTTTCTTTGTATTGAATGACCATGCCGGGGCGAATGGCGTTGCCCATGACTTTCATGACGGAACTCTTATGTTCGGTAATTTCGGTTGGGCGGGTCTATAGCGGCGGTTTCAGGCTTTGGCGAGGGGGAGGGGTCAGGCCAACGCCGGCCCGGGCGCAGCGCCGGCCTTGCGCGCGACGCAGACATATCCGGTCGGCGCCATGCCGCGGGGATCGAGCATCCGGTCGAGGGCTACGGCGAGCAGCGACAGGGGCGCATTCAACGCCACGAAGACCGGGTAGAGCGGCCCCGCCAGCGAGGCGACGCCGAGAAACAGCGTCGAGAACTGGTGATGAATGAAGGTCAGCGTGCCGCCATATGCTTCAATTGACTCGATTTTGAGGCCGGCGTCGTCGAGGAGAACCCCAAGCCCGCTCTCCGTGTAACGGAAATAATCGTGCGGCAATTCGTGCAGCCGGCTCAGATGCGGGACACTCAGCACGAGGGCCCCGCCGGGCTTTAGAACGCGCGCCAGCTCCGCCAGCGCCTTGTGCGGACGCGGAACATGTTCAAGCACCTGATGGCATATGGCGGCGTCGAACCGGCCCGAGGGGACCTGCGGCATGCCGGTCAGATCGGCGACCCAGTCCGGCGCCTCGCCCTTCTTCGGCGCAATGTCCAGCGTCTCGCGTTTGGCGCCGGCGCCTTCGATGACGCTCTTCCAGCCGCCGCGTCCGGAGCCGGCGTCGAGCACGAGGCCCTTCGCATTGTCCGCAGTCGGCGCTTTCGCGGCGCGCCAAAGCGCGTAGGTCGTGCCTGAGAACCAGACGTTCACCGCGTCGCTCGCCGACGGCCAGCGATCGAGCGTGCGCTCTCTGGCGCGTTTGAGGAAGGCGATGGGGGTCACGAGCGGATCGATCCTTCGGAGCACGCCTGCGCTGATTCGATGCGTCCTTCGGTTCGAGCCTTCCTCGACCGTGCGCCCAAATCGCTTGACAGGCGCAGGTCGCCAGTTTAGGGATATCCCAAAGGGATATGCCATGTCGAAATCTACGGTTTTCAAGTCTAATCGCAGCCAGGCAGTACGCTTGCCGAAGGCGGTCGCGTTTCCGGAAGATGTGCACGAGGTTGAGGTCGTCAAGGTAGGTGAGGCCCGGTTGATTACGCCGATCGGCAAGCGTTGGGACGACCTCTTCTTGCGCGGCCCGCGGGTGTCCGATGACTTTATGGAGGATCGGAGGCAGCCGGAGCCTGAAGAGCGCGAGCCCTTTTAGTGCGCCGCTACATGCTCGACACGGACACCTGCATCTACATCATCAAGAACTATCCGGAAAAGCTCCGTGAGCGGTTCAACCAGTCCGCCAGCGAACTTTGCATCTCGAGCATAACGCTTGGCGAGCTGCGATTTGGGGCGGAGAAGTCCGCGCGCCGGGCCGACAATCTTCGCGAGGTCGCCGCTTTTGTCGGACGGCTGGAAGTTTTGCCGTTCGGCGAGGAAGCGGCGGCGCATTTCGGCGATATTCGAGCGAGCCTCGAGCGCGCCGGCCGGCCCGCCGGAGCCTACGACATGCTCATCGGCGGGCACGCACGCAGTGAAGGACTCGTGGTCGTCACAAACAATCGACGGGAGTTCGAACGGATGCCGGGGCTAAACGTGGAGAATTGGATCTAGCGGACCGAAGGAACCAGCTGCTTCAATGGGCCGTCGCCGAGTGTGGCGCTGATGCGCTGAGAGAGCCTATCTTTGAATTCATCCAGCCTGTCGGTGGTCCAGCCGATGTGATTGTATTGGCGCGTGTCGAAATGGATTTTCCCTTCGTCGAGGAGGTCCTGCCTGCAGCTGAAAACTACCGGAATTCCGAGACCTTGTGCGAACCCCGCCTCGAAATAGACGCCACCGCGGGGCCCCGACGTGCCATAGGTGAAATCCGCAACGACGAATCTAGACCGCCGGATTTCAGCGACGATCTCGTCGTCGATCTTGTTGTTGTGATCCTTCCTATCGATCCTAAGGGCCTTGTAGCCTGAGGCTGCGAGTGCAGGTTCAATTCCTTTATCGAAGACCGCCCGCATCTCATCAGCGAACCACATCGCGACAAAAGCCTGCTCGGATTTTATTCTGACGGAATCCAGCTTCTCGATTCGTCCAAAGCCTTCAGGCGTGACAAAGTAGGATTGATAATCCGCGACCGTTTCGGTTTCGGTCTCGATCATGCCTTCCTTTAATAGGAACCTGATAAGGAACTGGACCTCCTCGACTGTGGTCGATTCGCTCCAGGCCATGAATGGCCAGTAGTCCGAGGCCTGACCATCTTCGTCCAGGAAATTGAATGCGCTGACAGGCGCACCAATGGTGTCGGTTTTTCGAGCGAGGTATCTGAGAAGCCTGTAAGCACGATCATGAACTGAACGTGATCTGCCATCGCGGCACTGCGTGACAATTCCGGTCGTGAGCTCTGGAGCATCGACGCCAAGGCGCCGCTGATCGATGAGCCATGTCGTCAGACAAGCTTTATCGCGGGTCGTCAGCGGGCGAACGGCCTGCTCGACCTGGGTGCTGTCCTGTCGAACAAAGTAACGGCCGTCAGTCCTTGGCGAGTCAACGACGTATCCGCCGCGCGCGGCGTCGAGATGGTAGGTGACCGGTGTTTCCCAAATGATGCAATTCCGCTGGGTCATCGCCATCAGGATCGCCGCAACCCATCCACAAACGTCTTGAACACGCCAAACGAGTCCTGCGGACCGGGCGAGGCTTCCGGGTGGTGCTGCACCGAGAAGGCGGGCGCGTCGGTCAGGCGGATGCCGCTGTTGCTGCCGTCGAAAAGCGAGACGAAGGTCGGGACGACGTTGCTCGGCAGGGTCTCGGCGTCGATGGTGAATCCGTGGTTCATGGAGACGATCTCGACCTTGCCGGTTTCAATGTCCTTGACCGGATGATTTGCCCCGTGATGGCCCTGCGCCATCTTGCGCGTTTTGGCGCCGGCGGCGAGCGCCAGCATCTGGTGGCCAAGGCATATGCCGAGGGTCGGCGTCCTCGTTTCGATCAGCTTGCGGATGACTGGAATGGAATAGGCGCCGGTCGCCGCCGGATCGCCGGGGCCGTTCGAGAGGACGACGCCGTCCGGTTTCATCGCCATGATGTCGTCGAATCTCGCCGTCGCCGGCACGACCGTGACGCGCGCGCCTTCCTCGGCGAGGAGCCGCAAGATGTTGCGCTTGACGCCGTAGTCGATGACCACAACATGCGGGCCGTCGCCCTTGGAGACGCCGTAGCCCGCGCCCCATTTCCATGCCGTCTCTTCGTGAGAATAGGATTGCAGCGTAGAGACATCGCGCGCGAGGTCGCGGCCTTCGAGCCCTTTCCAGGCTTTGGCCCTGGCGATGAGCGCCGCTTCGTCGAATTGTCCGTTCTCGGCATAAGCGATGACGGCGTGGGGCATGCCGCGATCGCGGATGCGCGCCGTCAAGGCGCGCGTGTCGATCCCGGCGATGCCGATGACGCCGCGCCGCTTCAGCCAGGCCGAAAGGCCAAGCTGCGCGCGATAGTTGGAGGGGTTGGTCGCCGGCTCGCGGAAGACCGCGCCGAGCGCAGCCGTCGCCGCGGCGGGGGAGGAGTTCTCGATGTCCTCCGCATTCACCCCGACATTGCCGATATGCGGGAAGGTGAAGGTGATGATCTGGCCGGCATAGGACGGATCGGTCAAAATCTCCTGATAGCCCGTCATCGCGGTGTTGAAGCAGACTTCGCCGACCGCCTCGCCCGTTGCGCCAAGCCCTTGACCCTTAAGGACTAATCCGTCCGCCAGCGCGAGGATGGCCGTTCGCCGGGGGGCTTGCGCTTGACTTTGCTGCATTGCGGCATATCTTTTGCTGGCTGGAATCAGCGCCTCTCGGGGCGCGTCGGGTTCGCCGGAAACTAGGAACAACCGGACAGACGGTCAACGCGAGAGACGCGGGATTTCATCAGCCACATTCTGGAATCGCGGCGTGGGGCGCCCTTGGGCGCCCGCACCGCCGGGATGGGCCTCATTTGGAGAAGGACGCAAAATGTTGCGTGAGAAAATCGACGCCGCCCTCAAGGCGGCCATGAAGGCGAGAGACGAGAAACTGCGCGTCTCGACGCTGCGGCTCGTCACGGCCGCCATCAAGGACCGGGACATCGCCGCCAGAGGCGAGGACCGGTGCAATGGCGTCACCGACGAGGAAATCCTCGCCATTCTTCAGAAGATGGTGAAGCAGCGCGAGGATTCCGCCACCCAATTCGAGAATGGCGGGCGCCCGGAACTTGCTGCGCAAGAGCGCGCGGAAATCGTGGTTGTCCGCGAGTTTCTGCCGCGTCAGCTGACCGAATCCGAAATCGAGACGGCGGTCTCCGGCGTGATCGCCGAACTCGGCGCCGCCGGTCTCAAGGACATGGGCCGCTGCATGGGCGCGTTGAAAGAGCGTCACGCGGGCTCGATGGATTTCGGCCGGGCCGGCGCGCTCGTGAAGAAGGCGCTGGTCTGACGCCTCGACTGTCGGGGCGGTTCGCCGCCCCGATCAATCCCTGCGCAACTGGTCGTATCTGCCACGATCGAGGTTCGAGAACTTCGTCAGTTTCTCCGTAAACTGAAGTTCAACCTTGCCGATCGGGCCGTGGCGCTGCTTGCCGACGATCACCTCGGCGATTCCTGCGACTTCCTCGACTTTGCGCTGCCACTCCTGATGCTCGATCGTGCCCTCGCGGGGTTCGCTGCGTTTGAGATAATATTCTTCGCGGTAGATGAACATGACGACGTCAGCGTCCTGCTCGATCGATCCGGATTCGCGCAAGTCCGAGAGCTGCGGGCGCTTGTCGTCGCGGCTCTCGACCTGGCGCGAGAGCTGCGCGCAAGCAAGAATGGGCACGCTGAGCTCCTTCGCCAGCGTTTTGAGACCCATCGAAATCTCTGTGATCTCCTGAACCCGGTTGTCCGAGGAGCGCCTGCCCGACCCACCGAGAAGTTGAAGGTAATCGACGACGATGAGGCCGAGGCCGTGCTGGCGTTTGAGACGGCGCGCGCGCGCCGCAAGCTGTGCGATCGTAAGGCCGCCTGTGTCGTCGATGTAGAGCGGCAGATTCTCGAGATCGCGCGCGGCGTGATAGACGCGATCGAAAGCTTCCTGATCGACTTCGCCGCGCCGGATTTCGTTCGACGGGACGTTGGAGAACTCCGAGATGATGCGCGTCGCCAGTTGCTCGGCGGCCATTTCGAGGGAAAACAGGCCGACAATCGCGCCCTCGGCCGCTCTGATCGTGCCGTCCGGCTGTTTCTCGGGGCGGTAAGCGCGGGCCGCCGCCACCGCGACGTTGGTCGCAAGCGCGGATTTTCCCATGGACGGGCGCCCAGCGAGGATGATGAGGTCGGTTGAGTGAAGACCGCCGAGCATGGTGTCGAGATCGCGAAGGCCTGTGGTGACGCCGGCGAGACCGCCCTCGCGCTGCACCGCCGCGTTGGCGATCTCGATCGCCTCGGCGATGGCGGCGCGAAACGTCCGGAAGCCGCCGCCGTATTTTCCCGTCTCCGCGAGGGTGTAGAGCGCCTGTTCGGCTTCCTCGACCTGACGCTGGGGCTCGTCGTCGAGCCCGCCTTCGCGCGCGCGCGCGATCATCTCCCCGCCGAGATTCATCAGGCCGCGCCGCAGGGCGAGGTCGAAGACGAGGCGGGCATAGTCCGGCGCCGACGCGGTCGAGGGCACCGCCCCGGCG
>JBEBFW010000018.1:0-25560 GCA_040081755.1 Parvularculaceae bacterium | reverse complement strand
TTGCAGGCAACCTTCAATTCCGAGGAGCGCTGCGACGGCGCTCGCCTGAGCGAGGCGCTCTCTTGCTCGGTTCCTTGGAGACGTCCGTTCATTCGCGGGCTGGCCGTTTGCTGCGGATTGAACCAACCGTTCTATGGCTAATTTTTCGTTTCGAATCGCAAACGCCGCCGCGAGGCCCATCGACAATTCCTCAACTCAACTGCCGCCGAAACAGGCCGGCGGAGCGTCATTGGTTGCAGAAATTGGTTATTCGGAGCGCTGCGGACGAACCGGAATTGGATTTGATCCGATGACGGATCGTCAGCAGAGTTTTACCCGGAATCAAGGGGTTTCGCGCAGTTTTTTCAGTGGTCTTTCGGATCCAGAAAGGTAACCGGCACCTTAACCAACGAAGTCGTTGTTGCGATTGAGGCCGCTCCGGGAGGAGCTTTGGGGCGCAGCAACCCGCGAAGGCGCCCGGCCGGTTCACCGGCCCAACGCCTTCAGCGTGAAATCTTCTTAATTCGACGGTTTGAGCAGGCGCCTCGCCACGCGGCGCAGTGGTCGGGCCAGAATCGGCGGGGTGAGGTCCTCGATGATCTCGTAACCCTTCACTTGCCAGTCCGTCTTGTCGCCGGTCGCGCGACGGCGTTTGAACTGCGTCGTGAAAGACCTCTGGGTCTCGTCCCAGGTGGCCGTGTAGTAATAGAGCGCGAGCGAGCGGCGCGGCGTTCGGTCCGGGTGCTGAACGGGAACCGGATGGCCGTGAAAGCTCGTGGCGTTCGTCGAGAACACCACGCAGCGGTTGAACTCCGGCGCCACCTGTTTCACGGACGCCTTCATCTCGCGGTCCCACAATTCAAGCGCGCCGCCAAATTCGAGCCGCCAGTCCTTGTTGAGGTAGACAAGGAGGTTGAGGCGCCGTTCGACCTTCAACAGCGGATGAAGGTTGAAGTCCGCATGCACGCTGAGGTGCCCGCCTTGCGTCGTCTGATGGAAGCCGCCGCCCATGAAATAAGGATCGGCCATCAGCCCCTTCACGCCGGTCATGTTCTGAAGGAATTCGATGAACGGGCGCGAATTCAGCGAATAGAAGAAGGAGCGCACGCGCGGGCTCAGATAGTCGGGATTGTAGCTTGTCTTGTAGCGCTCCTGCGCGCGATCGAATGTCTGGCTGTCGGGGTCGGCGCCCTTCGGAAAATCCTCAAGGCAGGCTTCCAGAATCTCCGGGGACAGAAAATTGTCGATGACGATATGCGGGAACGGCTCGGCGGTCTGGTAGCGCTCGCTGAGATCGAGGCCTTTGTCCTTGACCAGCGCCGGATCGGAGAAGCCGTAGTTCAGATTGGAGATTTCGATGTAGCTCATCGCGATTGCCTTACGCCGACGATTACGAGGATTGCATCAGGTTATCATGGGAGGCTGAGCCGCTTTCGGCGCTCATTGCCGCAGGAGCGACGCCGAACAGGTTCGCCCGCACGATGCACTTTTCGACGAAAGCGGCGCGATCGGAAATCGGGCGCCAGTCCAACGCGACCTTTGCCGCACTGTTGTCGTATCGCGAAAGCGCCGCCCGGTTCTTCCAGTCGTGAAGGGTCGGCCTGGCGATATCCTTCTTGCCGGCGAGGCGCCGCTTCAGCTGAGCCTTGACGAAATCCACCAGGAAATAGCGCCAGATCGGCGTTGGCCGCGCATCAATTCGAACTGCATGGGCGCGGGCGATCTCATCGAAGTAGTCCACAGCCGACAGCATCGGGTCGCCCACCAGAAAGAAGGCGCGCCCCTCGACGCCCGGTGTTGTCATGGCTCTGACAAGACCGTCGGCCACATCGTCCACATCGACGAATGGCATGATGTTGCGCCCATCGCCCCACAGCTTGCACATGGCCGCGCCGCGCCACATGGCGATTCCCCAGTGCTGGAGGGGCCCGCCCCGGCCGATGACGATGCCGGGCCGCGCGATCACCAGCGGCAGCCCCTTCGTCCCTGCGAGCTCCTTGAGCGCGAGTTCGCACGCCGCCTTCGATCTCGCATAGAGATCGCGGTACTCGATGCGCGGATCGAGCGGCGTCTGATGATCGATCACCGCGCCAGCCCGCGTCGCATCGAACGAGGCGATGGTGCCCGTGTAGACGAGACGCTTCACCTTGGCCTTGAGGCACGCCTCGCCGATCAGGCGCGTCACACCGACATCGTTTTCGAGATAGCCGCTCCAGGTCTTTTCGTCCGCGCGCGCGAGGTGAAAGACGCCCTCGACGCCATCCATCGCCGCGAGAAGGTCGGCTTCGGATTTCAGATCGCCGGTGAAGACCTCAACGCGGCCGTCGGCGCGCTCCATGCCGGGCGCCTTGCCGCGAGAGAAAACGCGCACAGATGTTCCGGCGCTCGCGAGGCGCTCGACGAGGGCGCGGCCGATGAACCCGGCGCCGCCAATGGCGAGCATTGTCGGTTTGGGCGCCGGCGCGGCGCGCACGAGTTTGATCGGCGGCTTCAGCTGCGGCGCGGCCTTCGAAACGGCGGTCTCAATCATGCCGATGACGGAGGACGCCAGTTCCGGCGACAGCCTCCGATCGACCGCACCGCCTGTCGCAAGCGATCTGCAAAAGCTCTCGATCGCCCGCTTGAACGACAGCCCGTAGGGAGCGAGCGCATTCAGCGACGACGCCTGTCTCAAGGCGCCGCTCAGGGCCTCGCTTGCGGCGTCGCCAGCTTCGCCCAACCTGGAGAGCATCGGCCCGATGACGATATCCCCGGTGACGGGCGTTCGCCTCGAATAGGCGTCGGACGCGAAGTCAAACCGACCCAGCGCGCCGACGCCCCTCAGCTCAAGGCTCCGGTCATCCATCCCCTCGATAAGGGAAAGATCGAGCGTGACCGCCGTCTCGCCCGCGACGCCCTCTATGCGCCAACCCTGATAATGCGTGACGCCGCCCGGTATTTCGATCGGGTAGCGCAACCGCACGTCGCCGACGCGCATGTCGCCCAGCAAATCCGCGACAAAGGCGAATAGATGCGGCCCGAGTTCGAAGAGAATGTTCTGGGGCGCACGGAGCATCCACAACTCGTAAGGGCCCGACCGCAAGGGCGGCAGAGTGAATCGCCAGTTCGCCTGCAACGAGTCGATCGGCCCGATGACGCCGGATGCGATGTCGGCCTTCAGGCGGTCGTAGGCTGGCAGCATCAGGAAGTTGTGGTTGACGCCGAGCGCGACTCTCCGATCCGCCGCGAGCGCACAGAGTTCGCGCGCCTCGGCGCTGGATAAGACGAAAGGTTTCTCGACGAACGCCGCGACGCGCGCCGACAGGATTCTTTTCAACGGCTCGAAGTGCGCCTGCGGCGGCGTCAGGAGATGAATGCAGTCGAACCCGTCTCCCAGCATCTCGTCGAGCGAGGCGTAGACCCTGGCGCCTGTAGCTCGTGCAAGCTCCTGGGCGGCTTTCGCAGAGAGATCGCAGACGCCGACGAGCCTTGCTCCCTTGACGCGCTTCAGCGCGTCCGCGTGCCAGCGGGCGATGTAACCGGCACCGAGAAAGCCGACCTTCAGCGTCATTTGTATTCCACAATCGAAACGGGGCGCGCGAAGAGGCGCTTGCGCCAGTAATCGGCTATGCCGGCGAAATTAGGAAACTTTGAAAGGGTGAGAAAGGCGGCGTAAATCGAGGCGTCTTCCGACGCGGCGCCGCCCTTCACCAGGTTGAAGCGCGTACGGAAGAACGAGGCCGGATAGAGCGCCAGCGCCATGAGGCTCGCCCCCTTGGTGAAAGGCGCCGCCGCGAGCGACAGCGCCGGCAGGGCGAGGCCCCACGCATAGGCCCTGCGCCGCTCGGCGGCGAAATATCCCTTATGCATCGAACCGACCTGTGCGAAGGCGTGCCCCGCGCGGTAGGCGCGCCGCCACCATTGCGAAAACCTCGTCATCGCCGCGTCGTGAAAACACATGCCAGGTTCGATTCGGCGCACCGCGTAGCCAGCCGCCCTCACGCGAATGCAGAGTTCGTCGTCCTCGGCCGCGATGACACCCGCATTGAATCCGCCGACCTCCCTGAACAGGGACGCGCGCGTCATGAAAATGCCGCCCACCGCGCGGACCTCGCCAACCGGCGCCGCCCACTCCATGTCGCAAACCCGATTGTAGACGGTCTTGTCGCGCTGAAGTTCGCGAACCCTGCCGGCGACAATCCCCCAGTCCGGATTCCCATCAAGCGCCGAAGACGCCGCCGCCGTGAACCCGGCGGCGATGACGCAATCGCCGTCGATGAACATGACATGTGTCGCCTCGGGCCAGCGGTGGACCGATCTCTCGAACCCGGCGTTGCGCGCGCGCGCCGCGGTGAACGGCGCATCCGGTGCGAGCACAACAACGTCGCAGCCGAGCGAGGCAGCCGCATCGACGCTCCCATCTGACGATCCTGAATCGACATAGACGATCCTGTCGCCTTCGGCTCGCAATGCCGCGAGGCAGCGTTTGAGGCGCTCGCCCTCGTTGCGTCCAATGGCGATGAAGGCGATCATAGAGGTTCGGAGCGCTCAGAACGCTCGGTCCGGTTCCAGCTCTTGGTCGAGGCCTTGCCCTCAGCGCCATAGACCCTCGTCTTGCTGAAAGCGAAGTCGGCGACGGCAATGACCGACTTCAATGGCAATACGCGCCGACCATGTACGGCCCATGCAACGAATGTCGCGCTCAAGAAGAGTGCGACCCCCGCGGCGGCGAACGGCAGCGCGGCGCCAGCGCCCAGCACCGCAGCGAACACGGACAGGCCGAAGACGCCCACCAGGACGCCCGCGAAGACCGTCAGTGGTGGGATCATCACATCGGCGGCGAGCGCAGCAGCGCGCACGTTTCCCTGAAGAAGGCTTTTTACAAAAAGCGCGGGCGCCTTCCGCGTCGCTACGCGCAGGGAGCCGTGCTCCCAGCGCGCGCGCTGGCGAACGGCGGCTGCGTCCGACAGAGGAAATTCGCTGCGGACGACGGCCTCTCCGCAAAAAACCGGCGCTGCGCCGGCCGCCGCAAGGTCGAGTCCGAGCGCGAGATCCTCGACGATTTCTGAAGTCGCGAGACTGCGCGCTTCGATGACTTTCCACGGGAACGCCATGCCGGTTCCGCAGAGGCGCGAGGCGTCGAAGAGTGAATAGAGACCCCGGACGCGAACCTTGTTCATGAGAAGCCAGGCGAATTCCGCGACCGCGAGTCGCGGCGGCGCGCCAGCGGGCGCCACCATGAGATCGAGGGACTGCGCGGGCCGCCCGCTTTTCGCAGCGGCTCCGGCGATGAGAGCGATCGCGCCCTTCTCAATGCGGCAGTCGGCGTCCACGACGCAGACAATATCCGGCGGCGCGGGCCGCAGCGCATCGAGAGCGAACTGAAGCGCAAAGCCTTTGCCGCGTTGGGCCCCGTCGTCGCGCTCGATGACCGTCGCGCCGGCGCTTCTGGCAACTGCGGCGGTCCGATCGGCGCAATTGTCCGCCACGACGATCAATCGGTCCTGCGCGCGCAACTGCGGCTTGAGATCGCCGATGGCGAGGGCGATGCTCGCCTCCTCATCATGCGCCGGGATGATTACGGCGATCGGCCCCGCATCGCCCGTTGGCGCGCGCTTTGTTCCGACGACGCCCGCAAATGTGACGGCCGCATAAAATGACGAAAGGGCGAGCGCGCCGAGGGCGAGCGCCAGCGCGATGAGCCCGAGGGCCGCGCTCACGCCGCCTCCGCAGCGCGCAGCGCCTCTTGAAAATAGACCTTGAGACTGACCGCAATCTTGTCGATGTCGTGCAGCGCGAGGGCGCGCGCCTTGCCATCGGCGCCCATGCGCCGCGCGGTCGCGTTATCGATCGTGAGCGCTTCAGCCATTGCGCCGGCGAGCGCTTCGGCGTCGCCAGCGGGCGTCAGCCAGCCATTCTTGCCGGGCGTCACCAGTTCCGGAATGCCCGCCACATAAGTTGAAATCACCGGGCGCTCGAGAAAAAACGCTTCCATGATCGAGACCGGCAGGCCTTCAGCGTAGCTCGGCAACACCAGCGCTCTTGACGATTCGATTTCCGACCTCACTTCCGCCGGCGTCCGCCAACCGCAAAAGCTGATGCGGTCCCTGACACCCACCCGGTCGGCGGCGTCCTCAATGTCCTTGCGCATTTCTCCGTCGCCGACCAGCGAGACCTTGAAGGCGTGCCCTCGCTTCTTCAGGATTGCGGCCGCTTCGATCAGCGTGATCTGGCCTTTCTGGGCGCTGAGACGTCCGACGCAGGAAAAGCGATCCGGCGACGGCGGGAGGCGCGCGCCTTCGTGGAAGGACGCCTCAACGCCGCAGCGAACGACCTTGATGCGGCTCCACTCGGAGGGCGGCGCAAGACGGCGCAACTGGCTCGCGCCGTAATTCGACACTGCGATGACGAACCGCGCCGCCTTTATTTTCTCCGCCAGCGCGATGAGGCCGGGCTTGTCGAACTCCTCGGGCCCGTGAACCGTCATGCTGAAACCGCCTCGCGCGATGCGCGCGGCAAGCATGGCGACCGTCGCCGAGTTCGTTCCGAAATGCGCATGCACATGCGTGAGGCGCTCTCGCGCCAGCCAGTCTGCGAGGACCATCGCTTCGGCCCAGTATATCAGATGGCGGGCGATCCCGGCTTCCGAGCGCCAGCCAAGCCGCAGGCCTTGCGCCAGCGCGGCGAGACTGCGAAGGGGCCGAAAAGCGAGGCTGCGCCCGATCGCCGTCGCGAGCGAAGGAAGGCCGGCATCCAGGATGGTGCGCGTTTGAGCCGCCTCCGCCTTGTCCTCGTCGGCGATGACGCCAGACTTCGCGCGCCGGATCGAAAACCGCGCAATGCTCACGCCCTGCCGCTCAAGCGCCTGAATCTCTCGCCGGATGAAGCTGTGGCTGATGCCTGGATACTGGTTGACGAGATAGGCGATGCGCATGGCGCGATCCGCTCCAGCGCCGATCAAGCGGGCTTCTTTTGCTGACGGGGTCGCGCCCCGCCGAAGAAATAGCGAAATATCCCCGCTGCCTCGGGCGTGCGTCCGAGGGTCGACCAGAACGCGTAAGGCCAGGCGGCGGGCCTGCTGCCGAGGCCGGCGGCGGTCACAACGAATTTGATGAGATAGACGAGTGCGCCGACTGCGAGCGCGCCGACCGCAAGCAGGATCGGGTTGGTCAGGGGCGACAGGAAAACGGCGAACAGCGCGCCGCCGATTGCTCCCAAAACGATCATTGCCGGCAGCAACGCGCCCCAGACGAGCGCGCGGGCGCGTTCGGATATAAAAAGACGGTCGGGCGCCGCGCCGTGGAGCGCCGCCCCGTGAGCGAACTCAAATCCTCTGCGCACGGCGCTTTCCCAGTGCGCCGCCAAGCCGCCCGAGCGCGCGCCGGCGATGCCCATGTCCGCGTCGAGGCGCCAGATGTGGGCGCCGCGGCGGCGCAGGCGGATGCACAGATCGCGCGTCTCATTGACCATGAGATCGCCACGGAAGCCGCCAGCGCCTTCGAAAGCATCGGCGCGGACAAAAAGATTGGCGCCTACGGTATCGGTCTCGCCGGACTCTCCATTGGCGTCGATAGCCGCCATGCGCGCGAACACCGAAGAGGCCTCGTTCTCGAACCTGATCTTCCCTTCGATCGCCGCAACCTCGGGTCGCCGGTCCATGAATTTCGCGGCCGCCGACAGCCATTGCGGGTCAAGGGCCACATCGGAATCGATGAATTGGACGTAGTTCAGCGCCGGCCGGCGCTTCTTCAATTGCCGGTACCCTGCGTTGCGGGCGCGCCCAAAGGTCAGCGCCCGATCAGCGACCTCGACGACATCGACTCCGGCGCGGCGCGCGGCCTCGATCGATTCCTGATCGCTGGACTGAGCGACGAACACGAGATCGCCGACATCGGCGACGGCGCGAATGGCCGCTTCGGGCGTTATCGAGCCATCGACAATGACGACGCCGATGGCAGTCGCCGCCGCCGGCGTCTCGGCCACCTGGCGCGCCGGCTCTGCGCGCTTGTCGGCAAGACTTGGCGCTCGCGCCGGACGTACTTCAACAGCAGGTTCGGCGCCCGTTCTGGCCGCGGGCGCGGCCTCCGGCGGCGCAAGCCTGTCGGCCACCCTCGCCTCAGCGTGAAAGAGATCGACGCTCGCTTTCTGGATGGCGACCGGCTGCGCGTCCTCGATACTCATGGCCGCCGATTCCGGGGCGCCATCGGCGAGCCTCGCGCGTCGTCTCGGCGTCGGCATGCGCGGCTGGTCTTCTCTGGCGACGGCGCGCAACGGGGGAACGCCTTCGCGCCGCAGGCGCGCGGCGGCGCCCTCGTCGCTGACGACGATACGCGGCGGGGCGGCCGGCGCGTTCGCCTGCGGGCCGCTGCGCAGAGCCGTTCGCTGATCGGCGGCGAGGCCGAACACGCCATAGTCCGCCTTGTCGCGAATGACGCTCTCGATCGTCTCGGCGCTGACTGTCTTCTCATGCGCGGAAAACGCATAGACGAGCGCCGTGTCGCAGATGATGTTGATGACGCGCGGCACGCCGCGCGAATGCTCGGCGATCAGATCGATGGCGCCGTCGGCGAAAATGCGGTTGGCGGCGCCGGCGATGGTGAGGCGCGTATCGACATAGGCGTCGACTTCCTCGCGGCTGAGCGGGGTCAGATGGAAATCCGCGCCGACGCGTTGCGCCAGCTGCAGCATGTCCGGACGGTTGAGAAGATCCTTTAATTGCGGCTGGCCCACCAGAATGAGCTGCAGCAGCTGATCCTTGCCGGCGTTGATATTGGACAGCATGCGCAGCTCTTCGAGCTGATCGACCGACAGGTTCTGCGCCTCGTCAATGATCAAGACGACGCGCCGCCCCTTGGCGTACTCCGCAATGAAGAACGCTTGCAGCTGCGAAAAGAGCTCGACATGGGTTCTGCCCGCGAAGGGCTGGCCGAAACCCATCAGGACCCAGCTGAGCAAGTCGCCGCGACCCTGCTGGATGTTCGACAGGAGCGCCACGGCGTGCGTGCTGGAAAGCTGATCCAACAAGCGATGAATGAGGGTGGTCTTTCCGCAGCCGACTTCGCCGGAGATGACGGAGATGCCGGCGTGATTGAGGACGCCATACTCAAGCATGGCGTAGGCGAGACGGTGCCCGCGGCCCCAATAAAGAAACGACGGGTCCGGCTGGATCGAGAACGGCTTTTCGGTAAGGCCGAAGAACTCTTCGTACATCAGGTTTTTCCCGCCGGCCCTCGCCTCGCCCGCTTACTGTTGCGCCAGGAGCTTCTTGGCTTCCTCGACGAACCCGGCCGCGCCTGCGCCAGCGATCGCCTTTTCCAGTTCGCTCCGCGCCCGGTCGATCTCGCCCTTGGCAAGAAGCGCAGCGCCGAGGTGATAGCGGGCCTCGGCGAAATTAGGGAGGGCGGCGACCGCCTTCTCGATCGCCGCGATCGCCCCGTCGAGATCGCCATTCTGGAATTTCGCCCAGCCAAGCGTATCGAGGAAAAACGGATTCTCGGAGTTTTCAAGCACGCGGGCGACCTGCAAGGCTCTCGCCTTGGCCGCGGCGTCAGGCGTCTGCTCCAAGGTCAGGCTGGCGAAGTTGTTCGCCGCGAGAAGGTCTTTCGGGCGGCGCTTCAGCACGTCGTCGTAAACCGCAATGGCGTCCGCGGGTCGGCCCGCGGAGATCAGATAGTCCGCCTGGAGAATTTTGAAGCCGTCATTGGCCGGCGCGCTCTGCACGGACGCGTCGATCAGGGCCCCCGCCTCGGCGTCGCGATTCGTCGCGCGGTAGAGCCGATAGAGAAGCTCAACCGCTTCGCTGCGCTCAGGGGCCGAAGCGATCGCCGCTTTCAGTTCGCCCTCAATCTCGCTGGACCGGCCCAGCGCCTGCAGAACCTGCCCGAGCAGGAGGCGGGCCTCGTAGTTCTTGCCGTCCTTCTCGACCATGGCGCGCAGCATGGTTTCAGCCTCGGCGGCGCGCTTGTCGCGGATATAGGCGCTGACGAGCATGGCCAGCGGCTGCGCCGCCAGCGGCGCTTCGGCGTCCGCATCCTTGAACGCCGCGACGGCGCCCGCATAATCCTGCATGCCGGTGTAGGCCGCGCCGAGAATCCGGTTGACCGCGAGGTCGTCGTCATTGACGCCCTCGATCAGCCTCGCCGTTTCCTCCGCACCCCGCCAGTTCTGCTGCATGAGGCGCACGGCCGCGAGCATCTTGAGATTTTCGAGGTTTTGCGGATGCTTGGCGAGCGAGTCGAGCAACACTTTCTCGGCCCGCGGAATATCGCTCATCCGCACCAGGAGCTTGGCGAAAACGTTGGAAGATTGCGCATCGTTCCCGCCATCGTTGACGGCCTGCGCCATCTGGCTGGCGGCGTATTCGAGATCGCCTTTCTTTTCGAAGGCGGTCGCCAGAAGCATCTTCGCGGCCGTCGAATCCGGGCGGTCGGTCACCACCGTGCGCAGATCCGAAATCGCTTCATCGAACTTGCCCTCGTCGATCTTGATGCTCGCAAGTCGCATGATGGCGTCGGCGTCCTTCGGATCCTCCTTGAGGACTGCGTCGAGCAGCTGGCGCGCCTCGTCCTTCTTGCCCTCGAGCAGACGATTGACGGCTATTTCGTTCACCGCCCGGCGCGCCACGGCCTTGTCCTTGGCCGTCTTCTGCAGCGCTGTCAGAATGGCGTCCGAACCGGCGATGTCGCTTTCCTGCCGCAAAAAGGCGGCGAAATTGAACTTGATGTCGGCATTATCCGGCTGCTCGGCGGCGTATTTCTCGAAAGACTTCTTCGCCTCGGCGGCGCCGCCGATGCGGTAGGCGGCGCGCACGACATCGAGCATCGGCTCGACCTTGCCCGGCGACAGCTTGACGATCTCCTCAAGCTGCCGGCGCGCCTCGGACATATCGCCCTGCTCTATCAGGGTCTTCGTATAGATCTGACGGTAGGCAGCATTCTCCGGGAAAAGCTTGATGAGACTTTCGTGCGCGGCCCGCAACTCGTCCTTGCGGCCGAGGTTGGCGAGAAGCTGCAATCGCATCAGATGCAACACGGCCTGATCGTCTTTGGCCTTGAGGCCGGCATCGACGACGGCGAGCGAGCCCGCAAAGTCCTTGTCGAGCGCGCGCTCCGTGGCGAGGACCGCTACAGCCTCCGCATTCCCCGGATCGGCGGCCACCACCCTGCTCGCCAGTTCGACCGCGCCCGCCTTGTCACCGAGCTTCAGCTGCACCGCCGCCTTCAGAGCGACGGCGTCGAGATTGTCCGGCGCCTGCGCGATCGACTTGTCAGCGGCCTCGAGCGCCGCCTTTTCGTCGCCGCCGATCAGATACAATTTGCCGAGGTCGACCTGTGCGTCGATATTGTCCGGCTGCAGACGAACGATTGTCTGCAGCACGCCGAACATGGTCTGGAAATCCTGCTTGCGCTCGGCGAGATCGGCCATGCCCATGAGGGCCGGGATATATTCCTCATTGATCTTGAGCGCGTTCTGGAACTGTACATTGGCGCGGCCAAGATCGCCTTCCTCGATGAATTTCTCGCCGCTCTTGGTGTATTTCTCGAGCTTTTGCTCAGGCGAAGCGCAGGCGGTGACGGCGGACAACAGGATCGTCGCCGAAACAGCCGCAAGAATTCTCGCTTTGACCTTCCGCGAAGAGGCCGGCCGTGCGTGCGTCATGGCGTATGCTTTCCCTTTGTCTTTCATGGTCTTAGCCGGCCTGAGCCGCCCGCCCATCCGATCGTGCGGCGCGCGCCTCGGGCTCTGCATAGTTCATCATATTGCCCCTGAACAGCGTCCGGACGCCGCGATTCATGCCGGTGACGGCAAGACTCCCGCCTTGGCGGGCCTGTCGCTTTTCGAGCATCAGGACGAGGCCGAGGAAGGCCCTGTCGATAGTCCTGACCCCCGTGAGGTCGAGGATGATGTCCCTCCCGGAGGCGGCTGCGGTGCGAAAAGAAACCCGTACCGACCCGAGATTTGCGTGAACCATGTCGCCCTGCGGACGAACTGTGACGCAGTCCCGATCCGACTGACTGTCGATCGAGGCGCCAGCCCGACCCTTTGTCGAAACCAGTAATTGGGGTCCTAGCCGAGTGAGCGCGAAGCCCGCCAGATGAACGGCGTCGCTGAGATAGCGCCGCCAGAGGGCCGGCTCGGCGACGATGCGGAAGGCCCATTCAAATCCAAGGCGAGAGACGAGCGCCGGCGCACGCCGGATCGACCCGGCGGTGAAATCGACGACGGCGCCGAGATGAGCGATCACCGGCGCCTCCAGCTCGAACTGGTTCCGAGCGATCCACTCCTGTCCCTTGGCGGCGCCGAGCGACACCACGACAAAATCCGGCCCGGCGGCGTTAATGTCGCGCAAGATTGCGGGCGCGCTCATCGCCTCGACATCGCCGAACCCGGGATTGGTCCAGCCCGCTCCCTCAAGGCCGCCGCGTTCCGCGTTCAGCTGATCGAAGGCGCGCCGGGCCGCATCCTCCCGCCCGCCGAAAAAGAAGACCCTCATGCGCCTTCCGGCAAAACCCGGGCGTCGGCGCAGGGCCTCGAAGAGATCGGCGCCGGCAGCGCGGCCCTCAAGCGGAACGCCGAGAAGCCGCGAAAGCAAAACGATCGGGGCGCCGTCCGCGAGAGAAAGGTCCGCATCGAGAATTTGCCGCCTCGCCCGGCTCTGGCGCAGCGCGCGCACCAGCCAGTTCACGTTTGGCGTCACAAAACTCAGCCGTTTTCGATCCCTGACGCTTGCCTCCAGTCGAACAACAGCGCTCGCAAGGCTGACGCGGTCTATGGGAATTCCAAGGACGCACCAGACGTCCCGATCGAAATCGTCCGCCGGTAGGGCAAGCGGCTCACGCCGGTCGCCGGAACGGGTGCGTTCCTGCGCCGGCGCGATCTGATCCCTTTTGCGGACGGCGGGGCGTTTCATTTTGATCCTGTCGAAGGTCAATTGGTCCGGGCGATCGGCCCCTTCGTCAATACCGTCAGCAAGGGACACGCCATCTTCGCGCGGCGGGGGAAAAGGCCGCGCAGACGCCCCAAATGTCGGTCAACGTCAACCTCCCGATCTCCAGGTCGCAGCCGGCGGGGCAGTTATAGACGCGACATTAAGGTTGGCCGCACAACTTGCAGACACGCGCCGTTAAGGGCATCTGAGGTGCGCAAGCCTCCAATGCGCCGGGGAAGTGGAGTATGGGCGACGAGTTCAGTCTCGAAGACGCGCTGATCATTCTTCGGCGCCGCCTGCTGTTTTTCCTCGTTCCGACGGCGGCGCTGGCTGTCCTCGGACTCGCGGTCGTGATGCTCCTGCCGTCCAGATACACGGCCGAAGGCGTCATCCTCATCGAATCCGCTCAGATTCCGACCGAGATGGTGAGATCGACCATCAACACCTACGCGCAAGAACGGATCGAGGTCATCAAGCAGCGAGTGATGACCCGCGAGAAGCTCCTCCAGGTGGCTGAAAAATACGAGATATTTTCGAAGAGGCTCAATCTCACGCCGGGCGAACGCGCCAAAAAGATGCGCGCCCGCCTCATCATCGAACCGAAGAAACTCGAGGGGCTGGGCCAGTACAACCAGCGCGACAATACGATTTCGTTCACCGTCGCCTACACCGATCCGTCGCCGGATCGCGCCTTCCAGGTCGCCAACGAATTCATGACGATGTTCCTCTCGGAAGACGTCCGCACCCGCACGGCCAGCGCCTCGAACACGACGGAGTTCTTCACGCAGGAGGCGTCGCGCCTCGCGGCCGAGGTCGAAAAACTCGAGGGCGAGATCTCGGCGTACAAGGAAGCCAATACCGGATCGCTGCCGGACTATATCGACATGAACATGCAGATGCTCGAGCGGACGAATGACGACCTGACCGCCGCGCAGGCCGCCCTCAACGCAACCGACGAACAGATTCGATCCTCGCAGACCCTGCTGGCGAGCGTCTTTTCGGGCGCCGGCGAACAGGGCGGACCGGCCCAGAAGATCGCAGAACTGAAGACGCAGCTCGCTCAACTGAAGTCCCAGTATCAGGAAGCGCACCCTGAGATTCGCGCCATGAGGAGCCAGATCGCATCGCTGGAAGCGCAGATTGCGCCCAGCAAGGAATACCAGCGGCTGGACGCGGCGCGGCGCGCGGCGGACATCGCTCTTGGGGAAGCGCGCAACACGCTGCCCGACGGCGACCCGGCGATCGCCGAGAAGAAAGCGGCGCTTACCGCTGCGGAAGATGCAGTGGTGGCGCAGCTGTCGCGGGACGCCGCCTCCAGCAGCGGCGACATCATGAGCACGCAGATTCAGGCGCAGATTTCCATCCTGCAGAGCCGGCGGCGATCGCTCGAAGAGCAGGTCACGGCAGATCAGACCAAGATCAGCGATTTGAGAACGCGCATCGACGGGACGCCGGCCGTCGAGAGCGCGCTCAGCGCCCTCCAGCAGAATCGCGACAACATCTACAAACAATACCAGGAGGTGCTGACGAAGCAGCAGGCGGCGCAGTTGTCTGAAAATCTCGAGGACAATCAGAAGGCGGAGAAATTCTCGATCCTCGAATCAGCGCAACTGCCGGAAAAGCCGTCGAGCCCCGAACGCGCCAAACTCGGGGTGCTGGCGCTCTTCTTCGCGCTCGGCTGCGGCGCGGCGGCGGCGGCCGGCGCTGAGTTCCTGACCGCCACCATCCGCGGCCGCTCGCATGTTTCAAAAGTCCTTGGCGCGGAGCCCATCGCGATCATTCCGGACTTCCGCCGGGACAAGGCGCCGCCGATGAAGTGGTTCGGGCGCAGGGGCGCGCCAGCCGCAGCTGCGGCCGCTGCGGCTGCTGCTGTCGTCGCCATTCCGATGGCGATGGAGTCTGCGCCTGCGATCGATCAGGGCGCTGCATAGATGGATCGCATCAGAGAAGCCGTCACGCGCGCGCGCAGCGCACAGCCGAAAGTCGGCGAAGCCCTGAGCCGGGCCGGCGGCGCCGTGCGCTTTCAGGCTAGCGCACCGATCGACTCGGGCGCTTTCCATGAAGTGCGCTGCGACTTCGAGATGTTTCCGACCCACCGCATCATCTCGAACGAGCAGGATCCGGTGCTGGCTGCTTACCGCATCCTCAGAACGCGCGTGTTGCAGAAAATGGAGAAGGAGGGTTGGCGGACGCTCGCGATCATTTCGCCCAACTCCGGCGCGGGAAAGACCGTCACCGCCATCAATCTCGGCATCGCCATCGCCTCCAAGGCGGGGACGCGGGTCATGCTCGCCGACCTCGATTTCTATCGTCCGAGCGTTTCGAAATATCTCGGGATCGCCGAGGCGCCCTCCATACTCGATTTTTTCGAAGGCAAGAGCACGCTGCGCGAGGCGACGGTGCGGCCCGACCTGCCCGACATGCTGCTGACGACGAACGAACGCGTTTCCCGCCGCGGCGCGGAACACCTGACGTCGGCAAAGGCGGATGAACTGATCAATCGCGGACTGAACGAATTCGGCGCGCAGGTGATGATCTTCGACATTTCACCCGTGCTCGGCTGCGACGACGCGATCGCCTTCCTGCCCAAGGTCGATTGCGCCCTCATGATCGCGGCGAGCGGCAATACGCGCCAGTCGGACCTCAAAGACGCCCTGCGCCTCATCGGCCAGACCAAGCTCATCGGCACGGTCCTCAACAAGGCGCCCGTCGGCTCGTTGACGCCGAGCTATTACTATTAGGCTGGCCAAACGCCTCCTCTCGTCGAAAACTAAAGGTTTCGCTGAAGGATTAACCTTCCGGCGGTATTGTAGCCGGCGGTAAACTGATTAGTTTAAGGCGGTCGCCCCACCGCCAGTTCAAGGTGTTTCGTGAAACTCTCGACCTCCGCCAGGACGGCGCTCCTGATTGCGCTCGCCATTGCGCTCTATTTCGGCGCCCGGGCGGCGCTGGGCGGCGGCGAGAAGCCAGAGGTCGCCGAGGCGGCCGAGCAGCCCTTCGCGGTCGTCGCCCAGACCGTCGCCTCCCAGCCCTGGCGCGAGGAAGTCCGCGTGCGCGGGCGGACCCAGGCCTTTCGGAAAGTCGAAATTCGGGCGGAAACCCCCGGCATAGTGGTCGCGACGCCGGTGGAGCCGGGAACGGCCGTCGATGCAGGGGCGGTGCTGTGCACATTGCGGATCGACGGGCGAGAGGCCGGATTGAAGGAAGCGCGGGCCGCCCACGCCAAGGCGCGTCTCGATCATGAGGCCGCCGTCAAACTGGCGAAGGAAGGCTTCAGGTCCGAGACCGCGGTCGCCTCGTCGCGCGCCGCGCTCGATCTCGCCAAGGCCGGCCTTGAGCAGTCTGAGGTCGCGGTCGGCAAGACGGAGATGACGGCGCCCTGGGCGGGCGCCTTCGATGCGCGCCTCGCCGAGATCGGAGATTTCATGAATGTCGGCGACGCCTGCGGCGTTCTCATCCAGAAGGCGCCCTTCCTGGTGGTCGGCTCCGTCGCCGAACGCGAGGTTGCCAAGATCAGCGCCGGAGATCTGGGGCAGGCCGAGCTTTCAACCGGGGAACGCGTCGAGGGAAAAGTCCGCTTCGTTTCGAAATCGTCCGACGCCGTCACCCGCACCTTCGAGGTTCAGCTTGAAGTTCCGAATACGGATGGATCCTTGCGCGACGGCCTGACGGCCGACATCAGGATTTTCGCAGACCGCCGCGACGCCCACCTCGTGCCGCGCGCCGCCCTGACGTTCGACGACGAGGGACGCATCGGCGTCCGCGTCGTCAACGCCGACCAAACCGTAGGTTTTTCTGAAGTGAGCCTCCTCGGCGAGGCCGAGAACGGCGTCTTCGTTTCAGGCCTTCAAGGCGCGCCCCGGGTCATTGTCCGCGGACAGGATTTCGTCGCCGAAGGGCAGAAGGTCCTCGCCAGCGAGACGAAGAGCTGACCGATGGACAGCGTCATCGACTATTTCTTCCGCAATTCGCGCGTCGTGATGACGGCGCTCGTCGTGTGCGTCCTCTTTGGCTACATCTCATTCACGACCATGCCGCGCGAGGCGGAGCCCGACATCGCGGCTCCCTTTGTAGTGGTGTCGGTTCCGCTGCCCGGCGTATCGCCTGAGGACGGCGAGCGGCTCCTCGTGCGCCCGACCGAACTCGAACTGCAGACGATCGACGGCCTGAAGCAGATGGATTCCCTCGCCTATGACGGCGCGGCGAGGATCTTTCTCGAATTCCGCACGGACATCGACATCGACCAAGCCGTGCTCGACGTGCGCGAGGCGGTCGATCGCGCCAAGTCGAGATACCCCGCGGACGCGGAAGAACCGGTGGTCACCGAGTTCAACTTGCAGAGCGAAGAGCCCATTCTGACGATCATCCTTCACGGCTCGGCCCCCGAGCGCGCCCTCTATCAGACCGCGCGAGCGCTGCAGGACCGGCTTGAATCGACGCCCGGCGTGCTCGACGCAACGCTCACCGGGGCGCGCGAAGAGCTTCTTGAAGTCATCGTGAATCCGCGCACGCTCGAGGTCTACGGCCTCACCGAGCTTGAGGTCGTCAATGCGGTTCGCGCCAACAACAGGCTGGTGACGGCAGGCGCGATCGACCTCGATGACGGCCGCTTCGTCGTGAAGGCGCCGGGCGTCGTCAAGGATGGCCGCGACCTGATGGCGATTCCGCTGCGTGCGAACGGCGACCGCGTGATCACCATCGCCGACGTCGCCGAGGTCCGGCGCACCTTCGCCGATCGCACCGGCTACGCCCTCTTCAACGGCGAGCCGGCGATCGGCATCGAGATGACCAAGCGTATCGGCGCCAACATCGTCGATACGATCGCCAGCGCGCGCAAGGCGGTCGAGACAAGCTCGGCCTATTGGCCGCCGACGGTGCGCCATCATTACCTCAACGACAACGCCATCTCCGTGAAGGACAGCCTCGA
This sequence comes from Parvularculaceae bacterium, assembly GCA_040081755.1. Lineage (GTDB taxonomy): Bacteria > Pseudomonadota > Alphaproteobacteria > Caulobacterales > Parvularculaceae > Amphiplicatus. The sequence continues at coordinate 7,747 of JBEBFW010000018.1, read as the reverse complement.
CGGCCTCACCTCGTCCGTGATCCAGGCTGTGCTGCTCGTCATGATCGTGATCGTGGCGTTTCTCGGCCTTCGTTCTGCGATCATGATCGGGATCGCGATTCCCTCTTCGTTTCTGATCGGGTTCATGCTGCTCGCCGCCTTCGGCTACACGCTGAACATGATGGTGATGTTCGGCCTCGTGCTGGCTGTCGGGATGCTGGTCGATGGCGCCATCGTCGTCATCGAATACGCTGACCGGCGCATGGCCGAAGGCGTGCGCCGGCGCGAGGCCTATCTTGAAGCCTCCAAGCGCATGTTCTGGCCAGTGACGACATCGACCGCGACGACCCTCGCCGCCTTTGTGCCCTTCCTCTTCTGGAAGGACATCACGGGCGAGTTCATGAAATACCTTCCCATCACGCTGATCTTTGTGCTGACGGCCTCGCTTGTCGTCGCGCTGATATTTCTGCCCGTCATCGGCGCCATGGCCGGCTATCCCAAATGGCTGAAGAAGCGCTTCAATCTCAAGGGCAAGACAGATGCGCCCCCGGCCTACGAACTTGAGGAAGTCGATCCGAAGACGCTGCCCGGCCCCATGGGAGCCTATGCGCGATTCCTCGGCGCGGTCGTGCAGCGCCCGTTGCTGCTCCTCGCCGCCGCGCTTGGCGTCATCGCCGTCAGCGTCGGCTCATTCATTCTCGCCTCGCCGGACGTCGAGTTCTTTATCCGCTCGGATAGCGAGGAAGTTTACGTCCTGGTGCAGGCGCGCGGAAATCTCTCGGCTGTCCAGAAGCTTGAGATCACCAACGAAGTCGCCGCCCGCATGGACGGCCATCCGGCGGTCGAGCACGCCTATATCCAGACCGGACCGTGGCTCTCACGGTCGCGAAACCTGCCGCCGGACACGGTCGGTCAGGTCACGTTCGATCTCGTTAAATATTCCGAGCGCCAAAACTCTCAGATCGTCGTCGAGGAACTGCGTGGACTTGTCGATGGCGTGCCTGGCGTCCGGGTCGAGGTCCGCCAGCCCGAAGGCGGACCGCCCATCGGCAAGGATGTGCAGATCGAACTCAGCTCGGTCGATTTCGACCTCATGGTCGCCGCCGCGAAAAAGCTGCGCGCGTTCATGGGAGAGGCGACGCTCGAAGGCTCTACGACCCATGTCTACATGGATCAGGAGGACACGCTCCCGCTGCCGGGCGTCGAGTGGTCGATGCAAGTCGATCGCGAGCTTGCGGGCCGCTACGGGGTCACCGTCAGCCAGGCCGGCGCCTTTCTCCAGTTCATGACGAGCGGCCTCCTCGTTGACAAATACCGGCCGGACGATTCCGACGACGAGATCGACATCCGCCTCCGATACCCGAAAGACGAGCGCTCGATCCTGGGGCTCGACGCTATCCGCGTAACGACACCCAAAGGCGCCGTTCCGCTTTCGAACTTCGTCAAGCGCGAGGCCAAGCCCCAGGTCGACCGGATCGTCCGCCGCGACGGCGCGCGCATCATCGAGGTGAAGGCGAACGCCAACACGCGCGTCAAGGATCATGTCGTCAGCCAGGATCAGGCGATCGCGGAAATGAAGACCTTTCTCGATTCCGGCGCGCTCGGCGACAAGGTGACCTGGCGCATTCGAGGCGCCGACGAGGAAACGCAGAGCGCCGCGAACTTCTTCGCCGCGGCGATGGCGGCGGCGATGTTCATGATCGCGCTCATCCTGTTGCTGGAGTTCAACAGCTTCTACCACGCGGCGCTGACCCTCACCGCGGTCGTCTTCTCGACATTCGGCGTGATGCTCGGGATCGCGATTACGGGCCAGTATGTGAGCGTCATCATGACCGGCGTCGGCATCGTCGCGCTCGCCGGCATTGTTGTGAACAACAACATCGTGCTGATCGATACCTATCAGCACCTGCGCCGACGGGGCCTCGCCGTCGAAGAGGCGGTGGTGCGCACCGCGACACAGCGCTTCCGGCCCGTATTCCTCACAACCGTCACCACCATTCTCGGTCTCATTCCGATGGTCTTCGAGATCAATGTCGATTTCGCCGCCGGGACGATCTCGCGCGGCTCGACGACGTCGGACTGGTGGGTGCTGCTCGCGTCCGCGGTCGTCTACGGGCTCGCCTTTTCGACGCTGCTGACGCTCGTGCTGACGCCTGTTCTCCTGGCGGCGCCCTCGGTGATTTCAAAGCGCTACTTCACGCGCGGCGGTGCGCAGGAGCTATCGGCCAAACGCAAGGAAGCGCCGATCGAGCAGCCCAGAGCGGCGGAGTGATCGGCTACTGCGCGGCCGACGCGTCGGAGCCGCGCGTCTCAATCGCATTCTGACGGCGGCGCCAGGCGCGCGTCCAGCTTCTCGGCCAGAAATGCGTCGGATACGGAACGACTGTGCGCTGCAGGAACCCCCTGCGCACGGCGCGCGCTTCCGGGGTCGCCTGCGTCTCCGTTGGGGCCGGCGTGTCTGCAGGCGCTGCGGGGACCGCTTCGTGGACCGCTTCCGGGACCGCCATCGCGATTGAAGGCGCCGGCGTCATTTCCGCATCGTCGAGGGCGGAGCGCGCCTGTCCTTTTTCCGCCGAAACGGTTGACTTCGCGTCGGGCGGCGGCGATTCCGGGGCCGGCGCCGGCGCGGCACTCGGTTGAGGCTCCGGAGCCCTCGGGCGGGCGGCGGCTGTATCTCTCAATCTTGGCGCCGGGGGGATCGATCCCGTCACGCCGATGCGCATGCCCGGACGAAAATAGGCGCGCGCCGCGCCGACGGCCATGGAGATCATCGAGGAGCCGTCGGCCGCCGCCCGCAACGGCGCGGCGTCAATGTCGCGCGTAGCCGACACCGCTGGTTGGACAGCCGCCTCGGACGCCTTCTCGACAGCCGCTTCCGCGGTCGCCGGGGCGTCATCGAGATCGAACTGATCTCGTGCTTTTTCAGGCTCGGGTGTCGCCACCGCCGCAACCTCGTTATCTCCGCCGAATTCGCGGGTCAGTCTTTCCTGCAACTGACGCGCGGCCGGTTCAACTGGAACCTCGCCCGAAGCGGCGTCTTGCGCCCGTTTTTTGGCGCGCGCGATGGCGGCGGCCGTGGCGGCCCGTGCGGCCGCGCGGGCCGGATCGAGGCCGGAGGCCGGAACGCCGACTTGAACGCCGATTGGCGTCGATCGGACCGGCGCCGGCGGTCTTGCGCCCGTCGCTTCCGGCGTCTCGGACTGACGCGCAATGCGCGCCGCGAGGCGCTCGACCAGCGCGTCGCCCTGCGCAACAACCGGAGCGGCCGTGACTTTCGAGACTGTATGTGCAGGCTCAGGCCCCGCCTGCAGTGCGGGCGCCGACGTGCGGAACAGACCATGGAGATCGGGCGTCGAAAGCGGCTCAAGGCCGAGCAGCACCCGCACTTCGTTGACGCGCGAGGGTGCGAACGAGTTCAGATCGCCGACCCGCGCGAGATGATTTCCTTGAGCGGCGGCGAAACCGAGACCGCGCAAGGCGGACAGCGATGCCTGATCCTCGACGCCGACCGCCGTGATGGCGGCGTTCGCCTTGGCGGCGATGTCGATGAGTTCCGAGATCGCGCTGAGGCCCGGACCGCGCACGGTGCGCGCAAAGCGCAGGATCGCCGCGCCGCCGGTCTTGATCTCGTCGAAGGGGAAGGGATCGACCGCGCGCAGGAAATCATTGGCGCGCCCGCGCACTTCGATGGCGAGACGCGCGCCGGTGTCGGCAAGCCGCTCGAACTGGCGCGCAGCCGCCTCGATTGGCTGATCGACCGGCGGCATGGGGCACTCGAGCGTGATGAGCTCCGGCGGAAAGCCGCAATCGCGCAGCATCACCTCGAAATGGGCGGCGAAGGCGTCGTCGGCGAGGTCGCTGAGCGCGAGGTTGATCGAGAAGCCGGGCGCGCTCGATCCGCGCCACTCCCGATATTCGCTCAAGGACTGGTTCAGCACGTAGCGGGAGAGTTCGCTCATGCGTCCTTGCGATTCGAAGAACGAAATGAACGCCCCCGGCGGCAGCAGGCCGAGCGAAGCGTGGCGCCAGCGCACGAAGGATTCCATGCGGGCGAGCGCGCCATTGCCGAGATCGAAGATCGGCTGGAACAGGACCTCAAAGTCCTTGTTCTTCAGCGCATTGTCGATATCGACATTCGACAGTCGAACCGCTTGCGCGCCCATCCAAAGTCCTTTCGCGAATCCGCATGCGCCGCGGCGCTGTCCGCAAGCCGATGCCAATGTCGGCAGGGCGGGTTAATTCTTGTTGAACGTGGACAAACTCTTCCCGCTTCGACCATGAGGCGATTCACGGCGCGAGGTAAACGGACCCGCGCCCGAGGCAAACCATAAATTTAGTAATCAAACTGCTCGCGCAGGACGCGTTCCTCGAGCGACAGTCCCCGGTCGAAGAGGAGGGTCATGGCGTGGGAGCGGTCCTCGCGGGTCTCCACCTCGACGACGTCCCGAATCTCGATATTGTCGGCGACGGCCGAGACCGGGCGCTGTTCGCTTTCAAGGGCCTCGAAGCGCACCTGCGCATCGCGGGGCAAAAGGGCGCCGCGCCAGCGCCGCGGCCGGAAGGCGCTGATGGGGGTCAGCGCCAGAAGATGCGCATCGAGGGGCAGGATGGGCCCATGCGCCGAGAGGTTATAGGCCGTCGAGCCGGCCGGCGTCGCCAGGAGCACGCCGTCGCAGGTGAGCGATTCCATGCGCGTCTTGCCGTTGACCGAGATGCGAACGCGCGCGCTCTGCCGGGTCTGCCGGAAGAGCGAGACCTCGTTGATGGCGAGCGCCTCGGTCTTTTCCCCGGATCGTGTGGTCGCCCGCATGACGAGCGGATGGATCATCGCCGCCTCGGCGTCGGCGATCCGGCGGTCGAGGCCGTCGAGTGCAAAGTCGTTCATGAGGAACCCGACGGTCCCGCAATTGATCCCGTAGACCGGCTTGCCGGTCGCCATGCCGGCCCGGAGCGTTTCCAGCATGAAGCCGTCCCCGCCGATAGCGACGATCACGTCCGCGTCGGCGGCCGGCGCATCGCCATAGCGGCCGCGGAAGGCCGCGGCAGCCTCGGCGGCCTTGGGCTTGTCGCTGGCGTGGAAAGAGAGTTTCCGGCGGGAGGTCACTGGATGTCGCCTTGAGGCGCCCATGGCCGGCGCGTTCGGAGCGATCATAGCCGAGCCGTTTGAAGGGGCAATGAATGGGCGCCGCCCGGCAACTGCCGCAAGATCGTGCGCCGCGCCGGAAAATCGCTAGGATTCCTCGCCAGAACCCAACCCCAAGGCGCTGACATGCAAACCGCACAAACCGCAATGAAATCGCTTGACGTCGAACCGGGATTTTCCCTGCCCGATCCGAAGACCCTGCCCTCGCTCAAGGGAAAGGTCAGCGCCGAGGAATGGCGCCTCAGATGCGAGCTCGCGGCGACCTATCGCCTCGCCGCGCTCTATGGCTGGGACGACATGGTGTTCACGCACATCTCGGTGCGCTGCCCCGACGAGGGCGGGAAGGCGCGCTTCCTTCTCAACCCCTACGGGCTCTTTTTCGAGGAGATGACCGCGACCTCGCTGTTGAAGGTCGACACGGACGGCGCGGTCGTCTCCGAGTCGCCCTACTTTTCCAACCCCGCCGGGTTCACCATCCACAGCGCGCTTCACATGTCGCGCGACGATGCGCATTGCGTGCTTCATCTGCACACGCCCTATGGCGTCGCCGTATCCGCGCAGAAGGGCGGGCTCAGACGCTACACCCAGTTCGCGATGATCGTGCACGACGACATCGCCTATCATGACTATGAGGGCATCGCCACGGATCTCGACGAGCGCGCGCGCCTCGTCAAGGACATCGGCCGGCACAACTTCCTGATCCTCAAGAACCACGGCACGCTCACCGTCGGCGGCAATTGCGCGACGGCGTTCCTGCGCATGTATTTCCTCGAACAGGCCTGCCGAGCGCAGATTCTCGCGCAATCGGACACGAAGGAGCCGATCGAGGCGCCGCCCGCGATGAGCGCCAAGGTCATGCAGCAGGGCTCGCCGGCCTTCGTGAAAGGCATTGGCGACAATCTCGCCTGGCCGGGGCTCATCCGCAAACTGGGCCGCGACAATCCGGGATACGATCAGTAGAAAGACTATTTCAGCGTCTTCAAATGTTCGATGATCGCCGCGCGCTTCGCAGCATCCGGCTCGCCTGCGAAACTCATGGTCGTGCCGGGCACGAGTTTGTGGGGGTTCTCGATGAATGCGGAGAGCGTCGCCTCATCCCAGGTGAGCCCGGCGTTCTGCATGGCGCGGGAGTACTTGAACTCCGGAATGCTCGCCGCGGGCCGGCCGACGACGCCCCACAGCGGCGGGCCGACGAAGCGCAATTTTCCGGCAGGCGTACCGGGCGCAGCGGCCGTGTGACAGACCGCGCACTGGCTGAACGAGCGCTCGGCCGAAGGCGATCCGGACCCATCTTGCCCGGGTCCGCCGCAGGCTGACGCCAACAAAGCCGCCGCCGCCGTGAGCTTCTTGCGCATCTTCGATTCCTCTTCGCCGGGATCCCGCCGCCATACCACGCTCCGACCTGCGGGCGGAGGGTCTGGATTCTTGAGTTGTCGCGTGCTTCTTCCGAGGACCGAGCGCCGCTGTTCGGAACGCGCGCTGGCCATAAAGACGCCGATCCGTTATCCGAAATCAAGCGCCGGTTTAGCTCAGCGGTAGAGCAGCGGTTTTGTAAACCGAAGGTCGGGGGTTCAATCCCCTCAACCGGCACCAGCCGCAGCTGCAATCAGGCGCCGCCGAGGCCGACAAGCGCGCCGCCGTCGATGACGATCGCCTGGCCGGTCATCCAGCGCCCGGCGGGGCCCGCAAGGAACACGGCCGCGCCGGCGATGTCGTCCGGTTCGCCGAACCGGCGCAATGGCAGGCGCTTCGAGAACACCGCCTCGACTTGCGGATCCTTCCACAATGCCTCGGCGAATCGGGTTTTGACCACGCCCGGGCAGATGCAGTTGGCGCGCACATTGTCGGCCCCGTATTCGACCGCGAGATTGCGCGCGAGCTGCAGGTCCGCCGCTTTCGAGAGCGCGTAGGCGCCGAGCGTCGATGAACCGAGAAAGGCGCCGAGCGAGGAGATGATGAGAATGACGCCGTCCTTGCGCGCCTGCATCTGCGGAACGACCATCTGGGCGAGCCAGTGGGAGGCTTTGACATTGCAGGTCAAGATCTTGTCGAACTGCTCGTCGGTCATGCCGGCGGACGGACCGAAATAGGGATTGACCGCGGCGTTGGAGACAAGAATGTCGATCTTGCCCAAACTCCGGTCGGCGACGTCGACCAGGGCCTTCAACTCCTCCTTGCTCGATATATTGCACGCGGCCGCCAGCGCGGCGGGTCGCCCGACTGACTTATTGATGCTCTCGGCGACCTCGCGGCAGGCCTCGATCTTGCGGCTCGACACTACGACGTCGGCGCCATGCTCGGCGAGGCGCCTTGCGATCGCCTCGCCAATGCCGCGCGAGGCGCCGGTGACGACGGCGGACTTGCCTTTGAGAGCGAAAAGGGAGCCGCTGAAATCCATGTCTTCTCCTCTGTTCAACCGAGCGCGCCGGTCAGGCGCAGCGCGGCAATTTCCGCCGCATCGAGGCCGAGCGCCTCCTTCAGGATTTCGTCCGTATGGGCGCCAAGGCGCGGCGGCGCGCCGTCACGGCGCGGCGGAGTCTTCGAGAATTTGACCGGGTGCGGAACATAGGACGCAGGCTCTTCGTTCGGGCGGGGAAGCCGCATCGTCATCTCCCGCGCCGTGAC
>JBEBFW010000173.1:0-7297 GCA_040081755.1 Parvularculaceae bacterium | reverse complement strand
GGCCGGATCCATGACGCGGACCCGGCCGCTGCGCCTACTCTCCCCCAGACCCCTCAAGGCGCAACCAGGGAGTGCGTTCCCGAAAAGTGTGCGCGGTTTTCGGAAAAGAACGCGCTCATCTCGTCTAGTCGATCGTGAAGGCGCTCAGCATCGCGAAGGCCGGGATCGACTTCTTGTCGAACTGCATGTTGTCGATCTTCGTCTGCACGCGCGCTTCCGCCGTCGCGAGAACCAGTCTGTTCAGATGATCCTGATTGCGCAGCGTGACGCTGCGGATCTTCTGAAGAAGCACGGTCTGCGCGTCGGACTGCGCAACGGGCGTCGCGTCAGCAAGCGGCGCAGCCGAAGCGCCGGCGACGGTGAACAGCGACGCGATCAACGCGGTCACGGTGGATTTTATGAACTTTTTCATCTCTCTCTCCGTTCGATCGGGACGTTTCCGTCCCCCTTGATAGGAAGGAGATCGAGATGGGCGGCGCACGCGCCTGTGACCGGGGTCACAACCCCTTTCCAGTTTGGTTAATGGCCTGCATTCCTTACGAAGGCGCTTGACGAAACTGCGCCGCCGCGCTTCCATGAACAAATGCAGAACCTTTTGTTCGAGGCCGACGAGGCCGTGCTCCCGCCGTCAAGGCCCGCTGCGACGCTGACCATCACCCGGGGCGTCACGCGCCTGTTCGGCGAACTCGGATTGGCGCCGCTGACCGAGTTCAGCCTGCCGAATGGCCGGCGCGCCGATGTCGTGGGGCTCGGCCGCGACGGGCGCCTCGCTATTGCGGAGATCAAGTCGTGCCAGGCCGATTTCGACGCCGACGGCAAATGGGAGGATTACCTCCCCTTCTGCGACATCTTCTTTTTCGCGGTCGCCGACGATTTCCCCCGGGAGATCCTGCCCGGGGCCGAGGGCCTCATCATCGCCGACGGGTTCGGCGGGGCGGTGCTGCGCGAGGCGGTGGAGCGCCCGCTCGTCGCGGCGCGCCGCAAGGCCGTGACCCTTCGCTTCGCGCGTCAGGCGGCGGCCCGCACGGTCTTTATGCTGAATGGTTTCTAGATAGGGCGGAGGCCTCTATCGGGCCGACGCCTTTGTTGAGAGCCGCCGCCGCGCGCAACAGCGCCTTCAGCGCCTTTTCATCGATTTTGTCGCCCTCATGGATGTCGATGGCGCGCCTGACGCCGCCGTCGAGACTGGCGTTGAAGAGACCCTTCGGATCATCGAGCGCCGCCCCTTTGGCGAAAGTCAGCTTCACTTTGTCCTTGTACGTCTCACCGGTGCAGACGATGCCGGCGTCCTCCCACATGGGCACGCCGCGCATGGCGTTCGACGGCTTCTTCCATTTCGCCGTCTCGACCGCTTGCGGGCAGGCGTCCTTGATGATCGTGCGAATTCGCGCAAGCGTTTCGGCCCGCCAGTCGCCGGGCGCGGCGGCAGGTCTTGAGGAGGGTGCGCTCGAGGATTTCGCCTTGTTCGAGCCTGTCCTGGTCATGGGGGCTGTCTCCTTTTCGTCAGTCGTCCGACGGTCAATGCGGATCAAGCCTGCACAGTGGTCACGCCTGGCGGCTCGATCGGCGCCTGCTACTTGCCACGCATCCTCGCGACATAGGGCTGTGCGAACATGTAGAGGCCTGTCGGGAGGAGCAGAGCGAGCGGTCCCAGCGGCAGGAGGTAGACCCAGAAGGGTGGCTCGTCTCCCTTCAGCGTTGCGATCATGACGATGTTGACGATGACGCCGGCCGTAAAGGCGATCGACAGCCAGCGGTGAATTCGCCGAATCCATTCGCTCATCTGAGCCTCCTCTGAAAGCCGGGCCGAAGGGAATGGGCGATCGGCCGCTCTGGTTGAAGGATTTCGCGCATGGCGATCAATCCGGCGCCGCACGGCCCTTGAGCGGAAAATTCGCCCGCCAGGGTCTTGCCTCATCGACGACGCGCGCGATCGACGGGCGGGCGAGGAGCCGGGTGCGGTAGCTCCGCAGCGCCTCATGGGACGCCGGGATGGGGAACGCCCAATGCGCATAGAAGAGCGCCGGCGCGGCTGCGCAGTCGGCGATGCCGAAAACATCGTTCGCCGCCCAAATGCGCCCGGTCATCCAGCGGTCGAGCCAGAGATAGCTCTTGTCGAGCGCGGCCTGCACCTCGGCCTCGACAAAGGGGTCGCGTTTTCCCTCCTCGCGGAGCACCGCAAAGACCATCCGCGACACCGGTCCCATGACATAGTCGTCAAAGACGCCGTCCATCTGCCGCGCCTCGATAGCGGCGCGGGGATCGGCTGGCGCCATGGGCGGCGCATCGCCGAAATGAAGGTCGAGATACTCGATGATCGCGGCGGATTCGATCACGGTGCGATCGCCATCGACGAGAACCGGAAACTGGCCTGTCGGCGCAAGACGCCTGACGGCTTCAAGATTTTCAGGGTGCTCGGGATCGACCATCATGAACTCGAACGGCACGTCGCGTTCATAAAGCGCGATGAGCGCCTTCCAGTAAAAAGCGGCGAATGGGTGCCCGTAGATTTGCAGCATCGAGTGGCTCTCAAGGTGAACAGTGCTGGCGATGCAAAAGCCTTTAGCCGCCTTTTTTAAGCGCCGCCATGCCCGCCGCGGCGAGGACGAGGACGCCGCCGGTGACGCGATTGCCCCAGCGCCCGGCGTTCATGAGCAGCGGGCGGGCTTTCGTCGCGCCAAGGGCCCAGGCGGAATCGAGCGCGATCTCGATCGCGAGGAACGTCGCCGACATGAGGAGAAGCTGCGGCAGGACGGGCCTCTCCGGCGCTATGAACAGCGGGAAGAACGCGGCGTAGAAGATCAGCACCTTCGGATTGGTGAGCTGCACGAGGAACGCCTCGACATAGGTGCGGCGCGCCGTCTTCGCGGGCGCCGCCGCGTCGCCAAAAGCCGACGCCTTCGAGAAGATCGTCGCGACGCCGAGATAGAAAAGATAGGCCGCGCCCGCCCATTTCAGCCAGAAGATCGCGTGGCCGAGGTTCGCCAGCAGCGCCGCCAGTCCGAAGCACACGGCGACGAGATGCGCGACCATGCCGGATGCGGCGCCTGCAACCGTGATCAGCCCGGCGCGGGCGCCGCCGCCGACGCTGTTGGCGACAATGAGCGCCACCATCGGGCCTGGCATAAAGATCAGGAGGGCCGAGGCGGCGGCGAAGGAAAGATATAGGTCGAGGGGCATCGGTAAGCTCGCGCCATAGGCCGGAAAAAACGGCGAGGGCCTATCACGAATTCCGGCTCGGCGTCATCACCGGCCGGAACCGTCAGGCCCGCTTCACCAGCTTCAGGTTGCGCGCGCCGCCCTTCGCGTCGAATTTGCGGATGAAATCGGCGATGCGCGGCTGGATCTCGGACTTCCACTTGGAGCCGTTAAAGACGCCGTAATGGCCGACGCCCGGTTGGATATAGTCCGCCTTCAGATGATCCGGGAGCCCCGTGCAGATGTCATGCGCGGCCTGCGTCTGGCCGATGCCGGAGATGTCGTCGTTCTCGCCCTCGATGGTCAAGAGCGCGATGTCCTCGATCGCTTCCGGCTTCACGCGCCGCCCGCGATGCATGAACTTGCCCTCGGGCAAGGTGTGCTCCTGGAAGACCTCTTTGATGGTCTGGAGATAGAACTCCTCGGTCAGGTCGAGGACGGAGAGATATTCGTCATAGAAAGTCCGGTGCTTGTCGGCGCCGTCGCCATCGCCCTTCACCAGATTCTTGAAATAATCGTAGTGCGCGTTGAGGTGGCGGTCCGAATTCATCGACAGGAACGAATAGAGCTGCACGAAACCCGGATAGACCCGGCGCAGCATGCCGGGATAAGGCGGCGGCACGGTGTAGATCATGTTGCGCTCGAACCACTCGAAGGAGCGCTCCTTCGACAGCAGGTTCGGCACGGTCGGGGATTTGCGCGCATCGATGGGGCTCCCCATGATGGTCATGGTCGAGGGCCTCGCCTCATCGCCGTCTTCGGCGAGCACGGCGGCGGCCGCGAGCAGCGCCGGCCCCGGCTGGCAGACCGCGATCGCATGCGCGCGCGGGCCGATGAGGCGCAGGAAGTCGATAAGATAATCGACATAGTCGTTGAGGTCGAAGCGCCCGGCGTTGATCGGAACCTGGCGCGCGTCCGTCCAGTCGGTGACATAGACGTCGTGCCCGGGCAGCATCGCCTCGACGGTTCCGCGCAGCAGCGTCGCGTAGTGGCCCGAGAGCGGCGCGACGATCAGCGCCTTCGGCTGCTCGCGCGAGACGCCGGCCGCTTTCAGCGCCTTCCCGTCGCGCCTGAAACGCAGCAGCGTGCAGAAACTCTTGGTAAGGACGGGCTCGATCGTGACCGGAACGCTGACGCCGTTGATTTGCGTCTCGGCGAGGTCCCATTCGGGCTTTGGATAGCGCCGCGTCATGTTCTCAAAAACATCAAGGGCGGCTGCGCTGGTGCGAGCCACCCATGAATCGGCGAGAGGATTGAACGGAGAGCGCCAAAGTCGCGCGCCGATCCCGGCGGCGATGCGCGCTGGCGCGACCGCCGCATACGTCAACTCGTAAGCTGTGTAGAGCATGCCCCGCCCGAACTCCTACTCAACGCGATTGCGCCCGGCTTTTTTTCCGCCCAGCCGGGTCGCGGGTTACCGAAGGGGCGGAAGATACGACGCGGCGGCGTGACCCCGCAAATCTTTCTGACCGCCCGTTAATGAGTGCGCCCGCGCCGGGCTTGCGGCCTCTTTCGGCCATCGTCGCGCCGATTGATTGCTGCAAAATCAAGAAGTTAGGTAAATTTCAGCTCCTGATGCTGCGGCGCAGCATTTCCGCCAGTTCCTCCGGCGTCAGGAAGTCATGGAGGGCCAGCGTCACTTCGCCCGCGGGGTTGACGAGGTAGAAGAGGCTCGAATGATCCATCGTGTAGCCGAGCGCCGAGCCGGGCAGGGGCGCTCTCTTCGCATAGACCTTGAAGGAGGCGCGCGCCTTGTCGATCGCCTCGCGCGAGCCGGTGAGGCCGATAATGCGGTCGTCAAAGGCGAGATAGGCTTTGAGGGTCTGCGGCGTATCGCGCTCCGGATCGACCGTAATGAAAACCGGCGCGATCTTCGAGCGCTCCTTGTCGCTGAGGATGTCGAGGGCGGCGCCGAGCCGCGAGAGCGCCAGCGGGCAGACGTCGGGGCAAGTGGCGAAGCCGAAATAGACGACGGCCAGCTTGCCCCGAAAGGCCTCGTCGGCGACGGCGGCCCCGTTCACGTCGATCAGGGCGAAATCGCTGGAGAAGGCGTTGGACAGCTTGACGACCGCGTCTTTGGGAACCTCAACGCGCGCCTGTCCGCAGCCCGCGAGGATCACGAGGCAGAGCGCGCCGGCCGCCAGTTTTCCCCAGAAGTTCAACATGGCTCCCTCAGGTCTTGCACAGGGCGCTCTTTTGAGACGCGAAGCTGATCCGCCCTTAATTTCTTCCGTCGGCGCGCGCCATGCGGCATAGCCGTTAGGCGATGGTGAAAGCCTCTATCGAGCCCGGCGCCCCGATCGCCGACACGCGCGGACCGGTGCGCCTCAGAACGCTGACGACGCTGCGCTGGCTCGCGGTCGCCGGTCAGACCGCAGCCATCATCACCGTGCATTTCGTCTTCGGCTTCCCGACGCCGCTCGCGCTCTGCCTCGGCGTCATCGCGCTCAGCGCCTGGCTCAATCTATTCGCCATGATGCGCTTCTCGCCCCAGCGCTTTCTCAGCGATCGCGAGGCGGCCGCCTATATCGGCTTTGACATCGTGCAGCTCTGCGCGCTCCTCTTTGTGACCGGAGGCCTCCACAATCCGTTCGCCGCGCTTATTCTGGCGCCGGTGACGATCGCCGCGAGCGTCCTGCCTTTGCGCCTCACAGTTCTCATCGGCGCCTTGGCGCTCGCCGGCATCAGCGTCCTCGGCGTCGCCAATTTTCCGCTTCCCTGGCGGCCGGGCGAGTCGCTCGAAATGCCGCGCATCTACATTGCGGGCGTGTGGGTGGCGCTCGGGCTCTCGGTCGCCTTCTTCGCCGCCTATGCGCGGCGCATCGCGGCCGAGGCCGCCGAGATGAAGACCGCGCTCGCCGCGACCCAGATGGTGCTGGCGCGCGAAGAGCGCCTCAACGCGCTCGGAGGCCTTGCGGCGGCGGCGGCGCATGAACTTGGAACGCCGCTCGCCACCATTCAATTGACCGCGAGCGAAATGGCCGACGATCTCAAGGGCAAGGGAACGCAGCTCGAGGAGGACGCAAAGCTTCTCGTCTCCCAGGCCAAGCGCTGCCGAGAGATACTGAGCCGGCTGTCGAGCCGCGGCGAGGAGGGCGACGCCGTCCTCGACAAAATAACTCTGGACGCGCTCGCGCGGGAAGCGGCGCAACCCTTCCTCGACAAGCCGCGCAGTCCGGCCGTCATCTTCGAGATGCTCGGCGAGGGCGGCGCGCCGGTTCTCAAACGCCGGCCCGAAATCGTTTACGGCCTCAGGAACATCGTCGAGAACGCCGCCGGGTTCGCGCTGTCCAAGGTGCTGGTGACCGGCCGCTGGACGAAAGACGAGATCGTTCTTTCGGTGCATGACGACGGACCCGGCTTTTCCGCGGAAGTGCTCGCCCGGCTCGGCGAGCCTTATGTGAGCCAGCGCCGTCAGGCGCGCGCGGCCGGAAAGACGGGCATGGGGCTCGGGTTCTTCATCGCCAAGACGCTCCTCGAGCGCAGCGGCGCGCGCATCGTGTTCGACAACCTCGCCTGGACCGAACCGGCCGGCGCCCCGGGGGCCTGGGTGCAGGTCACCTGGCGCGCCGCGGACATTCTCGCCTGATCCTCGCGCGATCCTTGCCCGATACTTGGTTGAAAAGGCCACGCGACCTTTGCCAATATGCTAGACCGCGTTGCGCCGGGCCGGACTGGCCCCGGACTGGCCCCTGAAAGACAAAGGCAGATGACCGAAGCCGAGAAAACCGACAGCGTGAACCCGCTCATCGCCGGCGCGAGCCTCCTCATTGTCGATGATGACGAGGCGCTGCGCACGAGGCTCGGCCGGGCCATGGAAAAGCGCGGCTTCGCCGTCAAGCTGGCCGGCTCGGTCAAGGAGGCTCTGACGCTCGGGCGCCAGACCCCGCCCGATTATGCGGTGGTCGATTTGCGGCTCGAGGACGGCGACGGCATTGAGGTCGTCAACGTGCTTCACGAGCTGCGCGACGACTGCAAGGTCGTCATGCTCACCGGCTACGGCAACATCGCGACCGCCGTCGCGGCGGTGAAAGCCGGCGCCATAGACTATCTCTCCAAGCCCGCCGACGCCCACGACATCGAGCGCGCGCTCCTCGCC
>JBEBFW010000017.1:0-25681 GCA_040081755.1 Parvularculaceae bacterium | reverse complement strand
CGCCTCGATGGCGACATCGACGCCATGCCAAGGCCCGAAACTGCTCAGCAAGATCGCCGCACGTCGTGCGCCGAGCTTCAATCGGGCTCGCGCCACGGCGCCATCGATTTCCGGGTGAAACCGCTGGGGATCGACCGCGTTCGGCGAATGCAGCACGCGCTCCGGCTTGACGCCGCGCGAGATGGCCTCTCTGACAAGGACCTGACTGACGGCGAGCACCAGATCCGCCTTGCGCAGCAACGCGGTTTCTACACGCACGAATTCTTCGGCGTAGGGAACGCCATCGCCCCACTGCTGGGCGACCCAGACCTCAGGACCGTTATATTCGTACACGAATGGCCTGCGGCGGCTGCGCGCCAGACGAAGGCCGCTGACATCGCCAAGCGCGCCGCGTTGGTAGACGAACGCCGGCGCATCCGGACACAAGCGCGTCGCCTCGGCGAAGAGGCCGCGATTGGCTGCGAAATGCAGTCCCGCGCCGCAATGCCAGCCATCGACGCGCGACAGATCTATCTTTTGGACAGCGATGTCCTGATGCAGGCTGTGAACCTCGTCTGTGGTCGCCAGCGCCACCCGGCCGAAGACCTCCTGCATTCCGTTCAGCACGCCTGACGCATGGGAATAGGACCCGCCTACATTGGTCCCGAACCAGAGGTTGGGACGCCAGACAAAGGGCGGAGCGCCGGGCGGCGCAAAATCCGGCGCACGTTGCTCTTCCGCCTCCGCGACCGCGAGGACTTCCCGGGTCGCGCGCTTGACCAGCTTCGGGACGCTGGCGCTCCTGAACGCCGCCCCAGCCAAACGCCCCGCGTTCACCTTGAACGAAGATCGTCCGTCCAAAGACATCAGTTCGGCCGAGCGCGGGGCCATCAAAAGGAGAGCAATGTAGGTCTTCAGAGGGTTGGCTGTCGCGTAGGGGTTTTCGAGCACCAATCGCACCCGCCGCCATCCGAACAGCCCCTTCATTCGCTTGAGGTCGCCGAGCGCCTCATCGAACAGGGAATGCGACCAGCCAGCTTCCATAGGAGCGCGGCCCGGAACGATGGAGAGTTCAAGATCGCGCTTCAATGCAGCCACTTCCTCCGCCACATGGCGATGCTGATGATCGGAAGAAGATAGGAGCCGTAGTCCTTTGCGCCGCTGACATGCCGAGCGAACAACGCCCTGACGGCGCCGCCGTCAAACGGGCTCGTCGCATCGTCCGCTTCATCCTCAAGGACGCCGCGTATTTCCTCGCGCAATCCTTCCCGCATCCATTTCGACATGGGCGCCCCGAGGCCGATTTTGGGGCGATCGAGAACCTCGGATGGTAGCAGCGACTTTGCAGCACGCTTCAGCAATGGCTTGCCGCCCCCGCCTTCGAGGACAAGATTCGCCGGGAGGCGCGCGACGTACTCAACCAGATAGTGGTCGAGAAACGGCACCCGGGCCTCAATCGATGCGCCCATGGTGATCTTGTCGACCCGCATCAGCAGAAGTTCCGGCAGGCGGAACCGCAAGTCGCGACGACGCATGTTTGAGAATATCTCGCCGGGCGAGTGTGCGCTATCCGGATAGCCTTCGCCGAGTTCGGCCAGCCGGAGATCGAGGTCGGCCGGTTGCGCTCGCACCGACGCCGGATCGGTTCGCGGCGCCGCGCGTGCCGCCCCAGGCTTCAGGATGCGCTCGGCCTGATGGAAACGCATCGCTTCGGCGCCGGAGCGGAACCGTCCCTGCCGCCTCGCCACGCTGGACGCCACATCAAGAGCGCCGATGAGGCCGAACCGCTTGAACGGCGTGCGCATTGCGGCGTGGCGGAAGGCGCCTTCGGCGGCCTTGACGCCTGAAAGGCTCCGCCAGAGTCTGCGTTCCTCAATGAACCCCCGCCATGCGGGATAGCCGCAGAACAGTTCGTCCGCGCCCTCGCCGACCAGACCCACCTTGATATTCGCTCCGTGCACGGCATTCGCAAGGAACTGCAACGGGATGCTGGCCCAGTCGGCGATCGGCTCGTCCATGTCGGACATGAGCCGCGTCAGGGCGGCCATCGCCTTGCCTTCCTCGATTTCCACGACGCGATGCTCGGAGCCGAAGCGCTGCGCGACGAGAGCGGCTTCCTTTGCTTCATTCAACGGATCTCCGCTGAACGCCGCTGTGAAGGACTTCAGCGATTTTCCCGCCTCAGCCGCCGCGCCGAGCACGAAGCTCGAATCGACGCCCCCGGACAGGAACACGCAGGCCTCGACCTCTTCGGCGAGGCGCGCTTTCACCGCTCGTCTGGCGAGCCGCTCTACTTCGGCGGCGGCTTCGTCAATCGAGGGTCCCCCGCTTTCGGGCGTTTCCGGCAGCGACCACCAGCGCCGTTTGCGCAGATCGCCGCTGGAACCCAGGATCAGCGTTTCGCCGCAACCGAGCTTGAAGACGCCGTCGAACAGCGTCTCCGGAGAAGGCGTTGCGAGGACGTTGAGAATGTCCCGGCAGGCGCCGTCGTTCATCCGCGCCGTAAAATCCGGATGCAGGGCGATCGCCTTGATTTCAGACGCGAGGACGAGCTGGCCGCTGATTTCAGCGTAATAAAGGGGCTTGATGCCCAGCCTGTCGCGCGCCGCAAAGAGTTCGTTCTTGCGCCCATCCCAGATGGCGAAGGCGAACATGCCATGGAGTCGCGAAAGGAGCTCGTCCCCGCCCCAGTGCAGATAGCCTTGAAGCAACGCCTCGGTGTCGGAGTTCCTTGTACGGAAGATGCGGCCCTCTGTCTGGAGCGTCCGGCGCAATTCGAGATGATTATAAATCTCCCCGTTGAACACGACGGTGACCTGGCCGTCGGCGTCGGACATCGGCTGATCGCCGTCCTGTCCAAGATTGACGATGGAGAGGCGCCGGAAGCCAAAGGCGGCCCGGCCGCCGTCGAGATACCTTGTCGCCGCCGCATCCGGCCCGCGATGGGCGAGCGCATCGGTCATGGCCCGCAGTTTCTCGGGCGGAGGCAGGGAAGCCGCCGGATTGAGGCGCGCAATTGCTACGAGGCCGCACATCTGGACGACAGCCTGCCTTAGAATTCAGCCAATCCGCCGCCCACCCAGTGCTCATGCCAAAGGACGGCGTTGACGATCGTCCACAAGTGGAAACCGTAGTTGATGCGGCCGGCGATCTGACCCTTGAGGAGGTCCTCGACATACGCGTTGTCGAAATAGCCCTGTTTTTTGATTTGCGAGCGCTGGAAGAGCGACAATGTCTTGGGGCCGAATTCCGGCTCGCGAAACCAGAGGTCCATCGGCGCGCCAAACCCCTGCTTCTTGCGGTAGAGCAGGTCATTGTCGACGAAGGGCTCCGCCGCCTTCTTCAGGATCTTCTTGCCGATCCCGTCGGCGAGTTTGTAGCGCGGGGGGCAACGGCGGGCGAACTCGACGACCTCGTGGTCGAGATAGGGGACGCGCGCCTCCACCGAATGCGCCATCGTCATCTTGTCGACGCGCATGAGGAGATGCTCCGGGATCCGCAGCTTCATTTCCATGTAGGGAATCTTCTGCATGATCTCCGGCTCGGCGAGCTTGCCCGAAAGCGGGCTGAGATACTCGGCGACCACCCCGTGACTGTCGAGGTTCTGGTGTGACTCGGGCATCAGGCCGGGGACGGGACATTCAACGCGCCAATCGAAGGCGCGGCGGTCAGGCGTCAGCATGTCCCGCATGCCGCCCTGCCAGCAGACGGCGCCGCCCCAGAACTGTTCCTTGCCGCGCCGGGCGCGATCGGCGATTTCCTGATCTTCGGCGGTTCCCTGGCGCCGGTCGATCAGCCCCCGCAACGCCCCACCGCGTTCGCCGCGGCGGACGGGATCGTAGATCGTCTCCGCCTTGTTGCGATGATGCTCGCACCACCAGTAGCCGAGAAAATTCTCGTCGGCCCCCTCGCCCACCTGCACGACGGTCGTACCGGACTGCTTGACCAGCCGCGCCAGAAAATAGAGCGGAATGCACACATTGTCGGCGATCGGCTCATCCTGGTACTGAACGAGCTTGGGGAGGAAGCTCAACGCTTCTTTTCCGTCGATGCGCGTTTCGTGGTGGTCCGTGCGATAGCGCTCCACGATGCGCCTCGCATATTGGTATTCGTTGAACTCGCCGTAGCTTTCATAGCCGACCGTGAATGTCGTGACAGGCCTGTCCATCAGCTCGGCCATCAACGCGACGTTAAGGCTCGAATCGACGCCGCCGGACAGGAGCGCGCCGAACGGCACGTCCGACACGAGCCGGCGCTTGACCGCCGTTCGAAGGCGCCGGGTCAGCTCTTCGACGGCATCGTCAAAGGAGAGATCGCTTTCTTTGTACAAGTCGTCGGCGTCGGGCGCACAGTCCCAGTAGCGTCTCGCGCTGGCGCGCCCGTTTTCGTCGATGGTCGCCCAGAAGCCGGCGGGCAGTTTGAAGATTCCCTTGAACATGGTCAGCGGCGCCGGCGCCACGATGAACGTCAAATAATGATTGAACGCCAGCGGATCCATCTCGCGAGATATGTCCGGGTGCTGAAGGATTGCCTTGATTTCGGAGGCGAACAGCCATTCGCCGCCCTTTGTTTTGGCGAAATACATGGGCTTGACGCCGACCCGGTCGCGAAAGAAATGGAGCTTGGGCGCACCGGATTCGCGCGCGTCATAGATCACCGCCGCGAAGTCGCCGTAGAAACGGTGCACGCACGCCTCGCCCCACTCGGCGAAAGCGTAGACCGCCATCTCGGTGTCGGAGTGATCGGTGCGGAACTGGTACTTTCCGAGCGACTCCAGCTCTTTGCGGACCTCGGCGTGATTGTAGATCTCGCCGTTGAAGACCACGGCGATCTTGCCGTCGGCCGACAGCATCGGTTGGTTCGCTTCGATCGAAAGGTCGATGATGGAGAGGCGGCGGTGCCCCATTGCGCAGCGGCCGTTGCGCGATCGCCAGAGGCCGGCCCCGTCCGGTCCCCGATGGGCCATGACGTCGCGCATTTGCTCGATGAGCCTGTCAGACGCGGCAGCGCCGTCCCGCAAGGGGTGGTACGAAGCCACAATACCGCACATAGGCCCTCGCTGAAGGCCGCCCGAGGCTCACCGGCGCGACGGGCGGCTGGAATTTGGGTTACACTAGCGTCGCTATCCCCGGCAAGGCGGACCCGACAGGCGGCGTCCTTGGCGGAGGGCGGATAGCCGTCTAGGGAGCGGGCCGCGGGATTAGCGGTGCGAGCATGCAACCATGAAGGTCTTCGTCGTCGTCGGCACACGTCCGGAAGCCATCAAGATGGCGCCGCTTTACAAGGCGCTGCGGGCGGCGCCCGGTGTCGAGGCGCTTCTTGTCTCGACCGGTCAGCACCGCCAGATGCTGGATCAGGTGTTCTCGTGGTTCGGCCTCGCGGCGGACGAAGACCTCGCCATCATGCAGCCGCAACAGACGGTCGCCTCGGTGATTTCAAAGGCGGTCGCCGGTCTCGACAGCCTTATCGAGCGCCACAAGCCGGACTGCGTTCTCGGCCAGGGCGATACGACAACCGTGATGGCGACGGCGCTCGCCGCCTTCGCGCGCGACGTCCCCTTCGGGCATGTCGAGGCGGGATTGCGCACCTATGACAACCGTCATCCCTACCCGGAGGAGGGTTTCCGGCAGATGGTCTCGCGGGTGGCGGCGTGGCATTTCGCGCCGACGCAGCGGGCTGCGGACTGCCTGAAGGCCGAGCGCGTCGCCGGCGCCATCCAGGTCGTCGGCAACACGGTCATCGATGCTCTCCTGATGACCGCATCGGGCGCCGCGCGCCTGCCGGCGGGACTGGACCTCAAACGCCCGCGCACGGTGCTCATCACCGGACATCGGCGCGAGAATATCGGCAAGCGCTTCGAGGACGCCTTCGGCGCCATCGCCGATCTCGCGGCGGAGTTCAAGGATGTCGATTTCGTGTATCCTGTGCATTTGAATCCCAATGTGAAAAGCGCGGCGCACGCCATTCTTCAAGGCAAGGACAATGTCCACCTGATCGAACCGGTCCCGTATCCCGAAATAGTCGCCCTGATGAAGCGGGCGACGTTCATCCTCACCGACTCCGGCGGCATCCAGGAAGAGGCGCCGACGTTGAAGGTTCCGGTGCTCGTCATGCGCGACATGACCGAACGTCAGGAGGCCGTAGAAGCCGGCGCCGCGCGCCTCGTCGGCGCGGAGCGCGAAAAGATCGTCTTCGAGTCGCGCAAGCTCCTCTTGAGCGAAAAGGCCCGTCAGGGGATGATCGTCGAGAAAAACCCCTTCGGCGATGGCGACGCCGCCCAAAGGATCGTCGCGATCCTGCAGGCTGCGTCTTTCTGACGGCGTCCGTTGACCGCGCTTCGATCGAGACCGGCGCGACCTGATCCCCGAATCGCCGGAAGTACCGTGACCGATGTTCAGATCGATTGCCCGTAGCCAGTGGAACTCAGCCGATGCCCCTGTTCCGATCCAAAGTCATCGAGGCGGTCGAAAGTCTCAAAGGCGATGTAGCCCAGGCGAATGAGAACCTGACTGCGAAATTCGATCGGCTGTCCGCCAACAATGTCGCGGTGGTTGACACCCTTTCGACCCGGATCGGGCAGCTCAATGCCGATCTGACGATGGCGACCCAAGGCCTTACGGCCGGCTTCGGCCGCCTTGACGCCGACTTCGTGAAAAGCATCGAGCGCGTCGATGCGACGCTCCGCTCGCTCGGGGCGCCGTCGCCCGAGCAGACCGCCGCCAATGCGGTCGCCTATCTTGTTTCCGCCGCAGCCGGCGCGCCGGCGCAGCCGCCGATCGAGGCGCCGCTGCCGCACCCGTTCTCGAACATGTCGCGCGAGGAATGGTCGAAAAGCATCAAGCGCTGGCTCGCCCACGCTCCGAAGCTTCTGGCTGAGTGCAAAGAGCGCCCCTGCCCGGCCTGCAAATCCGGCGAAAGCGCGTTCCTGTTCACGAGCCATGACGGATATCCCTTCCACGAGTGCAGCGCCTGCGGCGCGTGGTTCGTTCCGCTGCGCGTCAACCGCGCGTTGTTCGAACGCTATTTCGCCGTCTGCCCGGAAGGCCGCGAGATGAGCGATTACATGCTGGCGCCGGACGAGAGCGAGAGCGCCAAACGGTTCGAGGATTACTATTCCGAATTGCGCGCCCTTCGCGGCGGGGCCGCCGGCGCGCTCATCGACATCGGCTGCGGCGTCGGCGCGTCGCTCGACGCGGCCGCAGCGCTCGGCTTCGAGGCGTGCGGCGTCGAGATCAGCGTCGCGGCCCGCATGGCGGCGGCCGAAAAAGGCCGGCGCGTGTTTGCAACGCTGTCCGAGGCCCCGGACAAAAAATTCGATATCATCTCGCTTTGGGAAAGCCTCGAGCACATGGAAACGCCCGACGAGATCGGGGCGTTCGCCGCGCAGGCGCTGGCGCCCAATGGGCTCCTCGCCATCACGGTTCCAAACCTCAACTCGCCTGTCGTGCGCGGCATGCGCGCGGACAGCCTGCACATCAACGGCGGCTCGGGATTCGCAGGCCACATGAATCTCTTCTCCCTCAGCGCCCTGACGACATTCCTCAGCCGACACGGCTTCGAGGTCGTCCGCGCCAGGGGACAGTATTCGATGAATGTCTTCGAGGTCGTCGGCTATCATCTCGGCCTGTGGCGCGGCGCGCGCGATTATCTCGAATCGACCAGGCATACCGTCGCTCTACCGGCTCGCGTCTACGGCCTCCTTAACGTCATCGGTCCCTCTGTCGCCGACTGGGAGCGCGAGTTCGCCATGGGCCCGATCCTGCGTGTGATCGCGCGGCGGAAGGGCTAAACCGGGGCGATTTTGCGAGACTGCAGCCCGGATTCAGCGAGCCCGCTTTCGAGATACGCTAAAGATGAGCTCTCTCAGACTCGGATGCTTCTCCATCAATCGCCAATAGAAGAGGTCGGTGCCGGAAAGCTGTTTCAGTCCAAAGGCGGAATATCCAAACGTATCGACTTCAAGAGGTTCGTGCCGCAGCCACCTCAACATCCAAACGATTTCCTCGCACGTATATTCGCGATGATGGCCGCCAAAGGGTGGTTCGGCGAAAAACTGCTGTTCGATAGGCGCGTGAGCCGAACGGCCCGAGGCGACTTTGACACGGTTATACACATAGCCGGCATTAGGCGTGTCGAGCACCAGAACCCCACCTGACTTGAGGACGCGATCGAGCGAAACCAGCGTCTGCCGCGGCGTATGGGGCACATGTTCAATAGCGCCCATGAACAGCACCGCATCGAACGCGTCGGCTGGTAATGCAGCAAGATCGAATCCGACATCCGCGAATCGTCGAACCTTAATCCCATGAGCCTGCATGTTCGCGATGAACGGTCCGAAGGCGTCTCCTAATCCCGCTTCATAGTCGTCAACGACCTCCACGTCGTGTCCTGCGAGCCGCAACGCCAGCGAAAAATTTCCGAAATAAGATCCTACATCCAGGACCCTGATCGGCCCGGGAGCATGAGTCGCCAGTGCTTGGAGGCTTTTGACGATTCGAAGTCGGCTCAAATCAACATATGGTCGCCAGTCCCAGTCTCTCAGTCCCGGCGAATGCACGCCGAGCGGCGATAGGTCAGCTTCTCCATAAAACCGGAGAGTCAGCGCCGTGGCGTTTGCAGCGATCTCCGCCATCTGTGGGTCAAGCGCCCGCGCAGCCGCATCGGCGTCCAATTGAAGCAACTCGCCTTCCAACGCCTGAGGATGGAAAATCTCAGCAAGCGGAATTCCGTCCTCAGTCAGATCGAGGTTAGAGCTCACGATTGAGGCCGGTGCGCCAGTCGACAGGCAGGCTGCCTGGAGCCTATCAACAAAAGCGTCGCTGGCGCTTGCCCGTCGGACCCAAATGATCCGGCGGATGACGAACTCCGAGCGTGCCGGACTTTCGCGAAAATTCGAAAAAATGAGCCGCGCCGGCGACGGGGCGCCGGCGACGGAAATCACGTGAGTGTGCACGCCCCGCTGACTGAGTGCATTAGCGGTGAAGAATTTCTCGGTCGCGACATCGTACAATCCAGCAGAGAACGCGCCGTAGCGAATCTCCGCCTCAATGATGATCGCGTTCGAACCGTGCATCTCGACAGGCGGAGAGAGCGCCGCGTACCCTGCGCAGTTTTCCGCGGTGATGACGCACAACGATCCTTGTTCAAAGGTCAGATCGGCATGCGCTTGCTCAAGATCGGCAACATCCGTCTCGAATACAGGAATTCCGGCAAAGGTTTCTGGATCAAAGAACTTGGTGACCGGCGCACGATCTCGGCTCAATTCGTACCAGACGAACCAGCCTTTCTGCCAGAATTGCCGCCGCCTGATGTGAAACCCCTGCGGCGCGAGGCGCAGGAGCTTGTCGTCGTCGTGCCAGTCCGACCACGGACAATGCTCGTCGCCGACGCTGGGGTCCGTGGCGCGCGCGAAGGCGGCCGGATCGAAGTGTTCGGGCGAGGTCCAGCCGCAGGCGTCCCGGGCGAAGTCCCAGGTGTAGAGCATGAGGATGAGGGACCCGCCCGGATTGAGCGCGGCCGCGCAGGCGTCAAGGAGCGCGACCTGCCGGTCCTCCGGCATGGTCATCAGACTGCCGTAGATGAAAATTGAGTCGTACCGCCCCTTGATTTCGCCGTCCGGTCCGATCGCGAAAGTCGCCACCTCAAGTCCGAGGCGACGGGAGACGCGATCGATGACCTTGAGGTTGCTCTCCACGATGTCGCAGCACGTCATAAGAGCGCCCTGCGCGGCGTAGTAGATTTCGTGAAGCCCGAGACCCGACCCGACCGAGAGCACGCGCTTGCCGCGAAAATCCCCGGCCATCACGGACAGGAAACAGTCTTCCTCAAGGTAATTTGAAAATCGTTTCCGGAACGCATCGGTCCATTCGTCAAGCAGCGCCCGTTCGTCCGCGCCGAGAAGATCCGAAGTGTCGTGCTTGCCGGCTCCGGAGGGCGCGAAACGCCAATAGCGCTGTGCGCGCGCCGGATCGAACGCCGCGCCGCTCATGCCGCGCCGCTTTCCGACACCAGCCGCACGGGCGCGTCAATGACGTAGCCCGTGCCGACGGAGAAGGCCGTTTCGCGATCGACGACCTCGATGTCGAGACAATCCGCATGCACATCGTAGACGTCGGGATTGATCGCATAGAACAATCCGTTGTGGTTCTCGAAATACCCTTCTTTCGCGATCATGGCCGCAATCTTGTACTTGGCCGCTCCGAGCCGCAACGGCTTGAAGTCGATTTCGATGCGGCCGCTGCTCCTCTCGCGGGCGGCGAGGCGCATATCGCGCCCAAGGAGGCGCGCCACATCCTCCACCCCATTGCGCCGGAAGGCGATAATGACCTGGCATTTTTCGTCGAGCGACGGGTCATGGATTCGATAATCGAAGCTGATGGCCGCCGGTCGGCCGTGATGAAGCACAAACGTCGATCGGCCTTCTTCATTCCGAACGTCAAATCCCGAAAGGACGACGCGGCCCGAGCCCTGCCGGCCCTGCGCCGCGTCCGCCTTCGTTGCGACTGCCCCGCGCGACCCGCCCGCGAGAGGCGCGGTCAGCGTCTCCCATTCGAGGGGTCTGGTCATCAGCCGCGCCAGGATGAATTCCTCGCCTGACGGCGCGATGTAGACGACATCCGCATCGACCACATCATTGGTCCGTGTCGTGAAGGTGAGCGTCGCTTTCTCGAGCCCGACGGACGCTTGCTCGTTCAGGGGAAAGATGACCACGCCTGCCTTGTGCTCTACAGCGCCGAAATTATTCCAGGGACGCGCCATGCGCCCGTCTATGGTCGCGGCCGGTCCCCACGGCGCATGGGGCATCAACTGGGCCGCGTAGGCTGCGCCAAGCGCCGTCGTCTTTGCGTTCGCGTCGAACAAGGGAAGCTCGTGGGTCTCGCCATCGGGAAACGAAAGGCTCATGGCCGAGAACCAGACGGGAGAAGGCGCCGGCTCGTTGTTGCGGGCGCGGACCTCGATGAAGGCGGCCGGCGACGCGCGCCCGCCCGCGTCGCGCCGGAAGGCGAGCGCCAGCTTCTGCTTCTGGCGCGCGTCCTCCTGCAGGCGGATCGAGTTCTCGTAGAGCTTCAGCATTTGCGGCGCCGGCCCGTCGCCCTTGACGCGGCCTTGGTCGATCCACACGACGCGCGGGCAGAGTTTCGCTGCCGAATAGACGTCGTGACTGACGAGGAGGAGCGTTGAATTGTTGGTCGCGCAGAGCTCGCGAATGCGCTCGAACGACTTGTTCTGGAAATAGGCGTCGCCGACGCCGAGCACTTCGTCGATGACAAGGAGATCGGGCTCCAGCGCGGTCGAGACGGCGAACATGAGGCGCGCCTGCATGCCGGTCGAGTAGGTCTTCAAAGGCTGGTCGATGTATTCCTCGATTTCGGCGAAAGCGACGGCCTCATCGACCAGCGCATCGGCGTGTCTGCCGGCGTGGCCCATATGCGCGAGGAAGGCGTAGGCGTTTTCGCGCCCGGTGAAATCGGGATGGAATCCGGCGCCGAGCGACAGGAGCGCGTGACTTTTGCCGCGCACATCCAGAACGCCGGACGTCGGCTCGATGGCGCGCGTCACGATTTTGAGGAGCGTCGATTTGCCGGCGCCGTTACGCCCGATGATCGCGACTTTCTCGCCGCGCCGCACCTCGAGATCGACGCCGCGCAGCGCATGATGGACCTTGGCCGGATCGGACTTGCGATCGGGCTTGTCCCCGCGGAACAGGCTGAAGAGACGCTCCGCCGGTTTCTCGTAGAGCCGGTAGGTCTTGGTCAGGTTCTCCGCGCGTATGATGAAATCGTCACTCATGATCGACGATATACGCCTTGTAGCGCCCGAAGAAGCGATAGCCGGTGAAGAGGAGGACGCCCGAGATGGCGGCCGCGGCGCCGACCGACCCGACGTCCAGCGACTGGCGGGCGAGGAGCACGCCGCGGAAGATGTTGATGAGGTAGGTCACGGGATTGAGCTGCAAAACGAGTTTCGCGCCTGCCGGCACAAGGTCCGGGGGAAAGGCGATGGGCGAAACGAAAAGCAGGAAAATGAGGATGATGTTGATGCCTGTCTGCAGGTCCGGCAGCAATCCTCCGAAAGCGGATAGATAGAACGAAAGGCCGAGCAGGAAGGCGAACTGGATGATGAGGATGACGGGAAGAAACGCCAGTTTCCAGGAGAGATTCCCGTCGGCCGCCGAGAGGGCGATCACAATGACGAGGCCCGGAATCTGCGCGATCATGGCGGTGAGCGCGACGCGGGCCGGAATGAGCCGCGCCGGAAGCATCACGTTCTTGATGAGATGGATGTTCTGGCGAATGACGACGGTCGCCACGCTCGCGGTCTCCATCAGCGCGAGATAGGGAACGAGCGCGCAGAAGATGAAGACGACATAGGAGAACTCGCCGAGGTCCGGATAGCGGACCTTGAACACCACCATGTACAAAAACATGTACATGCCGAGGAAAAGCGCCGGGTAGAGAATGAGCCAGAATGCGCCGATGAACGTGCCAGCGAAACGCTTCCTGAGTTCGATCCAGGATGTCGCAACAAGAATGCGCGCCTCCCGTTCGAGCTGAGAGCCCTTGATCGCCGCAACCTTACTCATCCCGCACTCGCAAACTCACCCGGGCGAACGTCATTGGCCCGGCTCCTTCTCGATGTCAAAGCGCCACTCGCCCCCGGCGCCTTGCGGCTTGCGCAGCCTCAACACCTTCGTTGAAACGCGGACCCCATAGGAGGGCGAGAACCACGAGTCCTCGATCCGGGCGTCGAGGGCGTCGTCGTTCCAGGTAAGCCTCCAGGCCTTGCCGCTGGCGGCAAGCGCAACCGATCCGCTGCCGAGGCGCGGCGTGACGCCGGGGTGGAAATGGAAGCTCCAGAGCAGGTCGTGCGCGCCCTCGCCGATGAGACGATCCTCAATGCGCAAGGCGCCGGATTGTCGATGATGCTCGAAGCGGCGCTTGTGCGTCATCGGCCGCTCAAGGCGCTCATAGCCCCGGTGCAGGCCCTCATAAATGACGACGCCGTCGCGCTCTTCGAACAGAAGATGCTCCGGATTCGCCTTTTCGAACATTCGGAAGAGCCATTCGGTGCGAAACTCGTTCTGCTCCGCGCCGTCGATGACGATGGTGTTATGATTGGCGGTGGAGCGGAACAGGTTTCGCGCCTCGAAGTCGCTTGTATAGACGTAGGAGCCGGGATCCACGATCAGCGGAATCCCTTCGTCATGCAGTTCGAATGAGAGCTGCTCGTTGTGCTTGTGGTTCCCGAAGCCCTTGGTTCCGACGATCGAGTTGGTGACCAACAGATAGCGCCCGTCGGCGCGGCTGACCGCCGCGCCAGCGTCCGGATAGAGCTTCACATTGTCAGGCGGCGTCTGCTCTTCGGGGGTGAAGGCGGTTCCGTCAAAGCCCCACCAGAGCGCCTCCCATCTGGCTGACGACGGCGCCAGCCGCCGCCAGTCGTCGCGCGAGAGCGCAAGGGCGGCGGGCCCCAGCACATGACGGGGATCCTTGCGGTTCCAGCTACCGTAGTCGGTCGCGATCATCAGCCGCCCGTCATCGGCGTCGCCGAAAATCGGCATCTCGCCATTCGGCAAAAGCACGCCGACGAGATAATCGACCATGTCGCCGAGCCGTCTCGCGAAATGCGCGCTGAAGGGCGCGCCCATATGCTGCGACAGGCGGAAGCTTCCCAAAAACAACTCGATGACGAGCCGATGATAGGGCACGGACGATTCGAAGTCGGCGCCGTCGGCGAGGACCTGCGTATCCATCTCCCGCTCGACGCTTTGCGCGGCGAATTTCAGCCATTCCTTGCCCGTCGGAAGGTCGTGAAAGAACGCGCCGATGAAATGGAGACCAACCACATTGGCGAGATAATGGTTCGAGGTCGTCTCATAGGTGTTTTCGAGATTGGATCTGATGAAATGGCCATGCGCGAAGAGGCTCTCATACGCCTCGAACAGGCGCTCTTCCTGCAAGCCCTCGCATTTGTTGACGATATCGAGCGCCAGCGCCCAGTTGGCGGCGCGGATGCCGACATCCATGGTGCAGGTCCAGTTGACGCCGACGCCCGGCGGATTGCGCGCGTCGAAGTCGGCGATCTCATCGAGGATTTCCTGCGCGAACCGCGTTTCGCTCGTGCAGCGCCAGGCCTGCGCCAGCGTCAGGAAGTGCTGGCAGCGCGAAAGCTCCCAAGGATACTTGATGTCCCCATTTAAGGGGCGGTCGCGAAACAGGTCCCATTCCTTATACGGAAAATCCTCTCTGAAGCGAACCTTGCGCACCGGGTCGAGCGCCCAGTCGATCGGCTGATAGTCGCCGACCCCGGCCTTTCGCAACGGGCATCGCGGCGCGTAAGGGCCGCTGCCAAGGAGGTCGAATCTGTGTCCAAGGATCGTTTCGGCGTCGCGCACGCACGCCTTCACGCGTTGCGGATCGGCGCCCCGAAACCGGTCGAGAGCCGCCGTCTGCGACGAGGCGTAGAGCCGGGAGTTGGCGATGGCGGAGCGATGCCATTCGGAAATGTCGATGCCGGCCTTGTGCAGATCGGCTGCAAGCGTCGGCTTGACGAGGAGGTCCGACTGGCGGATGCGCTGATCGATCCAGGCGCGCGCGATCTTGGCGCGCACAGGCGCCTTCTTCACATTGAACAGTCCGACGGCCCGGCGCACGATAGTGGAGAGCATTTGAGTTCCCGGATCTGCGATCAGCGCGGCTTATAGGCTTTGAGGATCAGGTTCCAGCCGGCGAGGCGGCCGGCGACGCCAACCGGAAACCACGAGAGCCATTCAGGCAGTTCCGCCTTCAGCATCTGCCGCTGGACGATAGAGATGCGCTCGAACCCCGCATCCGCAAACAGTTTGCGCAGGCGCGCCCGCGTATAGACTTTGACCAACGGGCGCTGGCCCCTGGTGTTCATCTCGACCGAGCCGGACATGATCCAGCCCATTGAACGGCTCGCCAGCGCTCCCTTCTCGACGCCGAGGCCCGCCACCTGCTCGCACCAGTAATGCCAGGAGTCCTCCGCATACACCATGATGATCGCCTTGCCGCCCGGCTTCAGGATTCTGTTGATGTGGCGGACGACGCCGATGGTGTCCGGCGTGTGGTGGATGACCCCGTTCGAATAGACCACATCGAATGTGTTGTCCGGAAACGGAATATTCTCGCCGTCGCCATGCACGAATTCGCCCGTGAGGCCGCGCAAGCGGAAGCTGCGTCTCGCGTGCTCAAGGTGTCCGGCCGAAAGATCGAAGTCCGTGACGATGGCGCCGTTCCTGGCGAACTGCGCGAGATCCGTGCCCATGCCGCCGCCGATCTCGACGACTTTCTCGCCCGCGTGCTTGTCGAACTCCATCACCTTCGCCATCCAGGGCCCGTAGACGTCGTAGCGATAGCGCTCGGCCTCGAGATACCATTCGAGCGTTCCCTCTTGCGCCTTCTCGACATATTGCGAGCCGCAGGCGTCTTCATTCCACTGGTCCTGGACCTGATCCTTGTAGGGATCGCCCGTCTTGATGCGCGCCAGCGGCGCTGCGGCGGGTGAGGCGTCCGCTTGAACGAGCGCTGGCGTCATTTTCCGCTCCTGTCAGCAAGATACCCTACTGGGGGCAGCCCCTTCGCGAACCGCCACAGCGACTGAACATGCACGTCCCAGGTATAATAGCGCGCGGCAGCGGCGCGCGCATTGCGACCGAGCCGGTCCCGGAGATCCCTGTCATCGATGAGGCGCAGGGCGGCGGCGACAAGATCGTCAACCGAGCCCGGATTGACCAGGATGCAGCGCGCGTCAGGAGGCCCGGCGCTCCCGGCGTCGGCCGCCTTCAGAGCCGGCCTCATCACCTCTCCCAGCTGCTCGAGATCCGAACAGACGATTCCGGCGCCATAGGCCATATACTCAAAGAGTTTCGTTGGGGATCCGAAAAACGGCTTGTCGCCCATGTTCGACGAGTGAGGCGACAGGAAGATGTCGCACGCGGCCAGCGCGCGCGCCGCCGCCGCCTGCGACAGACGACCGAGGTCGCAAACACGACCGGAAGACGTTTCGGCAATCCCGGTCACCAGGTGCTTCAGCACGCCGTCGCCAATCAGCAGGAATCCGGCGCCCGGACGCTCCGCCAGAATCTTCGGCATCGCCGCGGCCAGCACATCGACGCCGTGCCAGCCGCCGAACGTGCCGCAAAACCCGAGGACCACGTCGTCGGGACGAAATCCAAACGAGGCGCGAAGTTTCTCCCGCTCGTCCTGCGGCAAGGGCTTGTAGGCTTCGAAATCGACGCAATTCGGGTTCACGAGCACTTTTGCGCTGGAAATTCCGAGAGCCACAATCTCGTCCTTGACCGCTTCCGATACAACGCTGACGACATCGGCCGCCCGCATGCTCTCGAGTTCGATTTCCTGCAGTTGCGCCGCGTTCTGCTTTTCAACGCCGCCGAAAACCTTCGACATGGTGAGTTCGGAGCCGTTGAATTCCGCAATGTAGGGTATGTCGAGCTCGACGCAGGCGCGCGCGACAGCGCTGCTGCCCAGCACTATCCGCTCGAACACATAGGCCGGGCGATAGAATTTCAGCAATTCCAGCGCCAGATTGCCATACGCGGCGCCGTTCGAGACGAGTGCGAATTCATCGGCGAGCGCGTTCGGAGACGGGACCGCCAACTGCGCGACGCCGACATCGTCGAGGAGTTCGTATCGAGACGTCATTACACAGATCAAAGACTCCGTGGACACCTTGTTGAGCGCCTTCGCCTGATAGACTGTGTGGCCGTAGCTTCCGCCGCTGTTCAACTTGACCCAATAGTCGAGGCGAAAATAGAGGCCGCGGCCGCTGGCGACGAAACCGCGCGGGCCGTCCTGCAAGAAGGCGAAGCGCTCCGGTCTCGGCGGCCCTTCAAGCGTGCCAGTTGCTCGCGCGCCGGACGCGGGCGCAGGGGAGCCCGCCAAAGACGCATTGGACGCGCTCGCGGGCGTCAGCGCACGTCGCAGAAGGCGCCTTAGTCTTCCGACATTCGACCGGACCCGCAGCCGCAAGTCAGCGACGCCCACTGAAAGCCCGCGATGAAATTCGCGCCATCCCCAATAGGCGCTGACGAACCGCACGTGCCGGCGAAATGAACCGAAGCGCTCATGCGTGACGACCTCGACCACCTTCTCCGCAGGCCAATGATAGTAGAGCTTGCGATTGTCTGCGAGCACTCTCGCTGAAAACGCGAGCTCCTCCCGCGTCGGCAGCCCGTTGTGCAGGGCGATCGTCACCGGACGCATGACTTCAGAATACGCGGTATACGGCGTATGCGCAGAATCGGCGCGCTCCACGCGAAACTCCGCATAGTGGCGTTCGCTGAAACGCTCAAAGCCGACGTCGTCCGCATGGCCGACGAATCCGGTTTCGAAGTCGAGATAGAGCAGGGGCTGCGCAGCGCTCATGAAAAAGTCAGGCGACCGCCCTTCCCTGCAACAGATCCTCTATGTGGAGGCTCACCGCCGTCGTTTCGAACAGCCGTTTGACGGGGATCGGCCCTTCGGCCGCATCCCGCGCGACGGCGTCGGCGAGAAGGCTCATTTCCGACCCATGCCCCTTGTCGGCGGCGGGCGCCTCCCAGATCGTCTCGCCCGAGGGATATTCGACGCATTTGACGAAGTCGTCGATCAGAAACGCCCGTCCCTCGCAAAAGACTTCGATACGCTCCTTGGGCAGGCCCGTTTTGGGGCCCAAAGCCGTATAAAACAGGTTTCCAACCGATCCGTCCGTGTAGCGAATTGTCGCCGCGAAATTGTCGTTCGCCAGATACGCCGCGGCGCCGGGCGAAATCCCCTCGGCGACGATCCATGCCGGCGCGCCAGTCGCGAACGACGCAAAGAAATCATACATGTGGCAGGCCTCGCCGATATTGCGGCCCGCGCCTTCGGCGTTCTGGATCCAGCTGTCCGACGGGATATAGCCGCCGTTCAGCCGGTAATTGATCATCAGCGGCGCCTGCCGATTGCGCAGACGCTGGCGGATCGCTTCTGCGGCCGGAGAGAGCCCGCGGTTGAATCCGGCCATGAGAACAAGTCCCGAAGATTTCTCATAGGCCTCGCGCACGCGGTCGAGACCGGCCCAATCGACCGCGAGCGGCTTTTCGACAAAGACATGCTTGCCGGCTTCGAGGGCCCTCGCGGCCTGTTCGGCGTGCTCGTGGTGGCGCGTCGCGATGACGACCATGTCGATCGCAGGATCGGCGAGGACGGCGTCATAGTCCGAAATCAGCGCCTCGACGCCCCGCTGCCGCGCGAAGTTCCCGCCGCGCACAGGGTCGCGCGAGCAGACGGCGGCGAGATGGAAGACGTCGCGGCGCTTGTCGAGTTGGGGCACGAGCATCGAGACGCCGAACCCTCCCGCGCCGACAAGGCAGTAACGAACCTTCTCTCCGCGCGCGAGGCGCGCGCCGCGAATGTTGACGCGCGCGCTTTCCGGCTTGTCGATCGATTTCGGATCGAGGTCGAGATTGCTCCTTGGATGATAGACAAAGACGACGCCGAGCGGCGCCTTCTTCGAGCGCGCCAGCGTGTCATAGGCGCGCGCCGCTTCTTCGATCGGAACGAACTCGTCGATGAGGGAATCGACGCTGACCTTCCCGGCGGCGATCAGATCGAGATAGGCCTGCATGTTCCGGTTCTGCGACCAGCGCACATACGCATACGGATAATCCCGGCCCTCGACCTCATAGGTGAAGTCGTAGCGGCCGGGGCCGTAGGACGTGCTCATCAGCACGTCGATCTCCTTGCGGTAGAAATCCGGGCGCTCGATATTCATGCCGATGTCGCCGACGATGACGACCTTGCCGCGACGGCGCGTCGCTTTCATGGCGTTGTTGATCAGGACATCCGTCTTGGCCGCAGCGGTGATGATCGTCGCATCGGCGCCGGCGCCCGATCCGAGATGGAGGCAAAGCCGGACCGCCTCGTCGGCGTTCGCGGTCGCGGCGTCGGCGCCGAGCTCGCGGGCGCGTTTGACCCGCTCGGCGTCGAGGTCGAGGCCGACAACGGCGCAGCCCGAGGCCTTCAGAATCTGAACCGTCAGCAAGCCGATCAATCCAAGGCCGACAACGCAGACGACCTCGCCGAGACGCAGGTCCGCGCGCCGCACGCCCTGCATGGCGATGGCGCCGACCGTCGTCGTGGCGGCCGCGTGCGCCGGGACGCCCGCCGGAACCTTGACGCACAGATTGCGCTTGACGCTGATGAATTCAGCGTGATTGGCCTGACCGGCCCCGCCGCAGGCGACGAGATCGCCGACCTTGAATCCGGTGACGCCCTCTCCGACCGCCACTACTTCTCCGGCCGCCGAATAGCCGACATTCCAGCCGAGCTGGTCGGTCTCGCTCGCCGGAAGGCCGTCGCTGTTCGGCTCTCTGAGGCGCACCGCGAACTCCGCAAACGATGCGGAGCCCCCGCCCGGCCCGGCGTTGGCGAGCACGATGGTGACGGATTGGCTGCCTTGCGTGTCGAACTGCAGCGCCTCATCGATGTCGCCGGCGTCGAGCGTCACCTGCCCGATCCACGCCGATTGATCGTGGTTGAGGAGTCCAAGCGTGAGGGGCGAGCCCCGCACGGCGCCCTTGATCGAAATCACCAGCGCCGGGCTTGTCGCCTCTGCGCCCGCGCCGCGCTCGCCGGCCGCAACCGGACGACCGTCGTCGAGCTCGCGCACAAACACGCGGCGGCTCATCGCCTGATACCCCGCCGCGCTCGCGTCTCGCTGGAACTCGAATCCGCCTCCCGGCCGCCGGGCGAAAGATGTGGCGCTCGATCCGGTCCAGCCGAGATCCGAAAGCTCGACAGCCTTGGGCCCATCGGCGCGCGGCGCCCGCGCCGTGTCGGTCAGCCGCTTCACCCGCGCCGCGGCAATCTGCGACAGGCGCTGCGCGGCCTTGGCCGGATTGTTCACCGCCTTGCCCAGATAATAGGACGCGCGCGAGGTGAACTCACTGACCTTGCCGATCGCTCCGGCGTCTTCCTTCGAAAGCACGGCCTTCAGCGACGCCAGTTCGGTGCCCGTGCTGATCAAGGAAAAATGCGTCTGCACGAGGAGCGACCCCGGAGCGACGGCCGGTCGCGGCACGCGCGCGATAATCGCGCGGTCATTCGTCATCAAGACTTGCTTCACACTGGACGCTCCTGACGCCGCAACAAACGCCGGGTCTGCTGACCGGGCCCTTGGCGACGCATTATTCTATCGATCGCCTACGCGTCCGCCGGACTTCTGGCCATGCGGCCATCTCGCCGGCGCGCCGACCGGAAGAACAGTCGCCCCCGCTTCGACGAACGCCTCGACGTCAACGAGACGCCGGCCATCGACAATGATGTCGGGGCGCGCTCCGCCAAACGCCGAAGGCGAGAGGTTTTTGTACTCGTCGTGATCCGTCATCAGGAAGACAGCCGCCGCCCCGGCCGCCGCCTCGGCAAGATTGCTCGTCAAATTCGCGCTGACGCCCGAATGGGTGTCGAGCCGCTTGACGAAAGGATCATGCAGCGACCAGCTATAGCCGCGCGCATGCAGCAGCTCGAGCAGGAGCTCCGTCGGCGTGTCGCGCGCGTCATCGATGTTGCCGCGATAGGCGGCGCCCAAAACCGCCACTTTCGATCCGCGGATCAGGCCGCAGTCTTCCGCACGGTCCAGCAGCTTGGCCGGCTGACCGTCATTGATGAGGCGCGCCGCGTGCAGGAGCTTGGTCTGGTTCGGAAACCCCTCAATCACGAACCATGGATCGACGGGTATGCAATGACCGCCGACGCCCGGCCCCGGTCGATGCACGTTGACGCGCGGATGCCGGTTGGCGACGGCGATCACCTTTGCGACGTCAACGCCAGCCTCCTCGGCGACATGGGCGAAGGAATTGGCGAGCGCGATGTTCACATCGCGGTAGGTGTTCTCCATGAGCTTGGAGAACTCCGCCTCTGCCGCGGTGACGGCGTAGGCCTTACCCTTGCAGAAGCTCTCATAGAACCGCTTCGCCCGCTCCGACGCCCGCGGCGTCAGGCCGCCGACGACCCGGTCATTGTGGATGATCTCCCGGACCGTATCGCCGGGGAACACCCGTTCGGGACAGTAGCAGACGTCTATGTCTTCAAGGGGGTCGAGACCGATCTCACGAAGCTTGCCGGCGATCAGGGCCTCGGTCGTCCCGATCGGGCTGGTCGATTCCAGGATGACCATGTCGCCGCGCTTGACGAAAGGGGCGCTCGCCCGGATCGCCCCGGCGACCATGGTCAGGTCCGCATGCTTGTTTTCTGTAATCGGCGTCGGCACGCAGATGATGAAAATATCCGCGCTGCTGGCGGCGGTATCGACGGTCAACCGCCCTGACCTGAGGCTTCCCTCGACGACGTTTCTGATTTGGGTTTCGGCGAGCGGACACTCGCCGGCTCGCAGCCGCTCAATCAAACTCCGATTGATATCGACCCCGAGAACCGTGTAGCCCGCCTCCGCGATCAAGGCGGCTGAAGGCAAGCCAACGTAACCGAGGCCGATGACTACGACCTTCTCCATCCCCGCCCTACCTCAAAAGCCCGTGCGCGGCTTCTAGTGGGCGGCTAATGTCCAGTCAAATCAAGCGGTCTGGCCCCCTGAACAGCCGGGACCCCCGATCGGAAAAGCCGCATTGAAGCGTCTGTCGCAATCCTCCAAAAGGACGGCTGGCGCGGGCAACAGGGGAGCGCGTGAACCTCGAGCAAAAAATCGCGTTCGGCGGCGAGCGAGCGACCCAGCCGGCCGTTTCGGTCGTTGTGCCCTGCCACAACGAAGAAAAGAATGTGCCGGTCCTCTTCGCCGCTCTTTTGAAAGAGCTCGGACAGCGCCCCTACGAGCTCATATTTGTTGACGACGGCAGCACCGATGGAACGCTTGGCGTCCTGCGCGACCTTGCAGGACGCGACCGCGGCGTCTCCTATATCTCGCTCTCCCGAAATTTCGGACACCAACTCGCCCTGCGGGCCGGGCTCGACGCGGCTTCCGGCGACTGCGTCATCTCCCTCGACGCGGACATGCAGCATCCCCCGGAACTCATTCCGGAAATGCTGAAGCGCTGGAGCGAGGGCTTTGACGTCGTTCTGACCCGGCGCCGGGACAGCGCAAGGACCCCGCTGTTCAAGCGCCTCACCTCAGGTCTCTATTATTTTGTCCTGCAAAAGACCTTCGGCGCGAAGATCGTGCAGGGCGCGGCGGATTTCCGCCTTCTCGATCGGGCCGCAGTCGAGGCGCTGCGAGAGTTCCGGGATCCCGCGCCTTTCTATCGGGGGCTCATCGGCCTCATCGGCTTTCGTCAGACGATTCTCGAATACGACGTCGGCGAGCGCCTTCACGGCCAGTCGAAGTATTCGCTCCGGCGCATGGTGTCGCTGGCGCGCTCCGGGATCGTCAGCAGCACGGTCCTGCCCTTGCGTTTCTCGTTCGTATTCTCGGCGATGTTCCTGCTGTTCTTCCTCGGTTACGCCGCCTACGTCCTGTTCATCGCCATTTTCGGCGACAGCACGATCACGGGATGGGCGTCGGTCGCGTTGCTGTTGTCGCTGATCGGATTCACTCACTCGCTGTCGCTGGCGATCCTCAGCGAATACGTCGCGCAAATCGCCATGAGCACGCGCGGACGGCCGAGCTACATCATAAGGGAGCGGACCGGCGGCGCCTTCGCCGATGAGCGCTCCCATGAGAAGGACCCCGCATGGCGCCGTGGCTAAAAGGGCTGATTATCTGCGTATACGCGGTGATGAGCGCAGGCGGGCTCGCGCTCATGAAGGGCGCGGCCAAGCCGGCCTCGCCGGAATATGTCGCCGGATTCGGCGTCTACGGCGCAGCGTTTTGCCTGTGGCTGTTCGTGATACTGCCGAACTTTCCCCTGTCCGTGGCCTTTCCTGTGTCGGCCGGCGCAATCGTGCTCGCCACGCTCGTCCTTGGACAGACCTTCCTCTCTGAACCGGCGACGCCGGCCAAGATTCTCGGCGCAATCCTCATTGTCGCCGGCATTGCGGCGATCTTCGTCGGACCCTCGCTCGGCAAGGGCGGGCAGCCGTGAGCGGGCTGCACGAACATCCGCCGGCAGACGTCGTCGATCGGCAGAAGGAGCACTTCAACAGGATCGCTCCGGCCTATGTCGCGGGCCGGAATGAGCGCAACCATATTGTCGTGAAGGACCTCATCTGGGAGGCGGCGGTTCGCGGCGTCAAATTCGACCTGCCGCCACGCTTCAGCGTGATCGAGCCGATGTGCGGCGTCGGCGACGGCTGCGATTTCGCCCGCAAGCATCTCGGTCCTGACTTCAGCTATGCGGGATTCGACTACAGCGACGAGATCGTGCGTTCCGCGAAGGAGCAGATGCCGGGCGCCGACATCTGGCGGGCCGACGCGACGACAGTCGAACTCCCCTCCGCTCGATATGACGCAGCGATCATCCTCGGCGGCCTTCACCATGTGCCCTTTCATGTGCCGCAGGTTCTGGCGTCGGTCACCAGGTCGCTGAAGCCTGGCGGCTATTTCATCAATTTCGAGCCGACGAGCGGCAATCCCGCCTTCGCGAAGGCGCGCGAGATCATTTATGAGCGCAACGCCATTTTCGACGCCGGGACCGAGCGCGCTTTCACCGTCCCTCAACTGAAATCGCTGTTCGAGGAAGCGGGCCTTCGGCCTGAACGCATCACGTTTCCGGGTCTCGCCGCCTATGCGCTCTACTATAATCCGTATGCGTTTCCGCAGCTGAATGTCGGTTCGGAGGGGCTGGTCAGGAAGGTGTTTTCTGCAGACCGCCTTTTTCTGTCGAACGCCATCGGAAAGTTCTTTTCCTTTGCGACGTTTTCGATCTGGCGCAAGCCCGCAGGCTGATCAAACCGGCGACACGCGGTGGTATTCCTTGTACCATTCGATGAACCGACCGATGCCTGCATCGATCGGGGTCGAGGGCGAAAAGCCGACGTCGCGGGAGAGATCGGCGACATCGGCAAACGTGGTGCGCACGTCGCCCGGCTGGATCGGCAGATATTCCCGAACGGCCTTCCTGCCGAGCGCATTTTCTATCAGCGTAATGACGGTCTCGAGACGTTCAGGCGAATGATTGCCGATGTTATACAGTCGATAAGGCGCATAGCTGGTGGCGGGGTCGGGGGTCTTCGGATCCCAAAGCGCATTGGGCGTCGCCGGCTTGTCGCCGAGCCGCACCAGGGACTCGACGATGTCGTCGATATAAGTGAAATCGCGCTCCATGTTCCCGTGATTGAAGACCTGGATCGGGCGGCCCTCGACGATCGCATCGGCGAAAAGGTAGACGGCCATGTCCGGCCGCCCCCATGGTCCGTAGACGGTGAAGAAGCGCACGCCCGTCGTCGGCAGACCGTAGAGGCTGCTGTAGCTGTGCGCGAAAAGCTCGTTCGCCTTTTTAGACGCCGCATAGACGCTCAGCGGGTGGTCGGCGATCTGGTGGACCGAGAAGGGCATTTGCTGCGACGCGCCGTAGACAGAGCTTGAGGACGCGAAGACGAGATGTTCGACGCTGTTGCGGCGGCAGCATTCGAGGACGTTCTGGAACCCTTCGACGTTGGCCCGAACATAATCCATCGGGAATTTCAGCGAGTGCCTGACGCCCGCCT
The DNA here is from genome assembly GCA_040081755.1 of Parvularculaceae bacterium. GTDB lineage: Bacteria > Pseudomonadota > Alphaproteobacteria > Caulobacterales > Parvularculaceae > Amphiplicatus. The sequence continues at coordinate 1,103 of JBEBFW010000017.1, read as the reverse complement.
GGGCGGCCAGATTGAACACCTGCTTGAACCCGTGCTGACGAAACAGGCCTTCGAGCCCTGTAGCATCGACAAGGTCCGCTTGCGCGAAGGTGAAACCGGCATGCGCCTCGAGGCGCACGAGCCGCGCCTTCTTGAGTTCGACGCTGTAATAGGCGTTGAGATTGTCCAGGCCGACGATTTCGACGCCGGCGCGAAGGAGTCGCTCGCAGAGGTGATAGCCGATGAAGCCGGCGGCGCCGGTCACCAAGATCTGAGGCAAGGGCGAACTCCCAAGTTCGAGATCGGCTCATCGTCGCCGATGAGACTCCGATAAAGGCGGCAGCCGTGTCAATCAACTTGGGAAAAGCGCCGATAACGCCTCCATTGGCCCAACAGCTTCCCCAAGCACCGGGCGCGTCAGATTGAATCTTCGCGGTCGCTCAAAATGATCCGCAATCAGCGCATGCTTCAGCAACTCCGCGTGAAGTTCGCCATCGAGGGACGACCGAATTGTCCGTGGGCTTGAGAGAGACCGCGAGGGGTCTGGCATCGCGCCGTTCTGGGCGGCGGCGAGCGGCCAAGGGCGCGCCAGCCCGGCGCCGCCGACATGTTGTGCGTCCGCGCGGGGCCGCATGGACGGACATCCAGACGGGCGAACGCCGTGCTTCCTCTACAGCATCACTGCTGGCGTGTACGCGTTCTCGCGGAATAGCGGATGCGCCGCGCAAAGAGCAGTGCGTTGCGTTGGCGGAAACTGACCGCAATCGAAGTTAATCTGGATTTGGCCATGACAAGCGATCGTCGATCAGAACTTGCCTTGCGGGCGCCAGTTCGCACTTGGCCTTTGGCGGTCGATATGGGTGGCACACTGATTAAATCGGATGTGCCTTTCGAATCGATGGCCTGCCCAGTCGGCGGTGGTCGGCAATGCTCCTTCTGCCGCGCTATTGAACATATTCGGATCGCGGCGAGTCCCCCAATCATCGGATCGTCAGAGGAGAAAATCGCCGCTGGTCCAAGAGTTGGCGGAGACGCCATCGACGAAGATGGAGACGCCGGGGAGGCCGGCGATGGTGATGAGGGTTCCGCCGCTGGTGTCGGCGAAGAGGAGGCTCGCGAAGGCG
>JBEBFW010000016.1:0-25731 GCA_040081755.1 Parvularculaceae bacterium | reverse complement strand
TCATCGCATCGATCGAGACGCCGGCGCGCGGCGCAGCGGACCCCTCGCGGTCCGCCTTGCCGATGGAGACGCTATGGGGCGAGGGCGACGCCGATGCGCCGCTCGTCAACGGCTGGAGCGTGCAGATCGGCGCCTACTCGACCAGGGAAATGGCGCAGACCGAGCTCGAAGCGGCCGCCGCTGTTGGCGCATTCCTCGGGCGCACGCGCACCATCGAGCCGATGGCGCTTTCTGACGGATCGTCGCTCTTCCGGGCGCGGTTCACGACCCTGACGGCGGCGGACGCGGCGACCGTTTGCGATGCGCTTCGCGAAAAATCAGTCAGTTGCTTCGTCGTCCAGGACGGCGCCACGTCGCCACCGGCCAGCGTGCAATAGCCGCTTTGTCTTGACGAGTTGATCGCCTACGCTCGCTCTCGATCAGCGGAGGCGAGCCATGAGCGACAACCGTCTCTTCAAGGTCGATCCGGCGCTCGCGCGCGACGCCACAATCGACAAGGCGAAAGCCGAAGCGCTGCGCCGGCGGGCCGCCGCCGACCCGGACGGCTTCTGGCGCGAGATCGGCGAGCAGCTCGACTGGGAGAGGCCTTTCGATCGCATCAGCGACGTCTCATTCGACGCGGCCGACCTCCATATTCGCTGGTATTACGACGGCGCGCTCAACGCCTGCGCGAACTGCCTCGATCGCCACCTCCCGGAGAAGGCGAACGATACGGCCATCCTTTGGGAGAGCGATGCGCCCGGCGTCTCGAAAAAGATCACCTACGCCCAGGCTCTTGAAGAAACCTGCCGCATGGCGAATGTGCTCAAAGCGCGTGGCGTCAGGCGGGGCGATCGCGTCGCCATCTACATGCCCATGATCCCGGAAGCCGTCTACGCGATGCTCGCCTGCGCGCGTATCGGCGCCGTGCACTCGGTCGTTTTCGGCGGCTTCTCGCCTGAAGCGCTCGCGAGCCGCATCGAGGATTGCGGCGCGGTCGCGGTCGTGACGGCCGACGAGGGCGTGCGCGGCGGCAAGACGATCCCCTTGAAAGCGAATGTCGATGCCGCGCTCGCCAAAGTCGGCGGCGTGCGCCTTGTTCTTGTCGTCGAGCGCACTGGCGCAAGGGTCCCGATGACCCGCGGCCGCGATCTATTCTGGCTGCGAGACGCCCGCGATGAAGTGTCGCCGCATTGTCCGCCGGAGAGCATGGGCGCGGAAGATCCGCTGTTCATCCTCTACACGTCAGGCTCGACGGGCAAACCGAAGGGCGTTCTCCACACGACAGGCGGCTACCTCGCCTGGGCCGCCTACACGTTCAGGACGGTGTTCGACTATCGGCCGGGCGAGATTCATTGGTGCACGGCGGATATCGGGTGGGTCACCGGGCACACCTACATCGTCTACGGACCGCTCGCGAATGCCGCGACGACGCTCGTCTTCGAGGGCATTCCGACCTATCCGGATGCATCGCGGTTCTGGCGCGTCGTGGAGCGGCACAAGGTCGATATTTTCTATACGGCGCCCACCGCGATCCGGGCGCTGATGCGCGAGGGCGACGGGCCGGTGAAGGCGGCGAACCGCTCTTCGATCCGCCTCCTCGGCACGGTCGGCGAGCCGATCAATCCGGAGGCCTGGCTCTGGTATCACCGCGTCGTCGGCGACAGCCGCTGTCCGATCGTCGATACATGGTGGCAGACGGAAACGGGCGGCGCGCTTATTTCGCCGATCCCCGGCGCAACGGATCTGAAGCCCGGTTCTGCGACCATGCCATTGCCCGGCGTGTCGGCCGCCATTGTCGATGCAGAGGGCCGGCGCCTGGAAGGCGAAGCGCAGGGCAATCTCGTACTGACGGGCTCGTGGCCGGGGCAGATGCGCACCGTCTTCGGCGACCATCAGCGTTTCATCGATACCTACTTCAAGACCTATCCCGGCATGTATTTCACCGGCGACGGCGCTCGCCGCGACGCGGACGGCTATTACTGGATCACTGGCCGCGTCGATGACGTCCTCAATGTCTCAGGGCATCGTCTGGGCACGGCCGAAATCGAGAGCGCCATCGTCGCCTGCCCCAAGGTCGCGGAGGCCGCCGTCGTCGGCTATCCGCACGACATCAAGGGCCAGGGCGTCTACGCCTATGTGACGCTGAAAAACGGCGTTGAGCCAACCGATGCGGTGAAGGACGACATCATGAAGTCGGTGACGCGCGAGATCGGCGCCATCGCGAGGCCGGACCTCATCCATTTCACGCCCGGACTCCCGAAGACGCGGTCGGGCAAGATCATGCGGCGCATCCTGCGTAAGATCGCGGAGAACGACTTCGGCGCCTTGGGCGACATCTCGACGCTGGCGGACCCCTCCGTCGTCGAGGGCCTGATCTCGGGACGCCTCAACTGTTAACGAAACCCTTGCGCGCCTGCTGTAAGCCGGAACCCTATGAACGCGATCGCAGAAGATGACAGCGTCATTGGGGCCTCCGCTCGGCTCTCCAGGAGAATCGGGCCCAGCGCGGCCTACGCGATTTTCACCGTGGCCGCAGTCGTCTCGTTCCTTCCGAGCGTCGTCACGATGGCGAAGTTGTGGGCTGGCTCATCGAGCTTTCATCACGGCTTCCTCATTGCGCCGATCGTCATCGCGCTCATCCGCTATCGCGGGGCCGACGTGGAGAGGCGCGCCTCGTGGCCTGCGTTGGCGCTTGTCGCCGCCTTCGCCGCCCTTTGGCTCGTCGGTCGGGCGATGTCGGCCAACCTTGTCGAGGAGATCGCCTTCGTCGGCATTTTGATCGCCGGCACCGCCGTTGCGTTCGGGTTCGCCTGGGCGAAGGCGCACGCCTTCCCGCTTCTGCTGCTTTTTCTGATGGTTCCGGCGGGGGTCTCGCTCAACCCGGCGCTTCAGCAAATCGCTGCGACCGGGGCGATGGCGCTGTTAAGCGCTGCTGGCGTCGATGCATCGATCGACGGGTTCGTCATTTCCACGGCCGCTGGACGGTTTGAAGTTGCGGAGGGCTGCTCGGGCCTCAACTTCCTGCTCGCCTCATTGCTCATCGCCTCGGTTTACGCGTTTCTCTCCATGCGGTCCTGGCGCCGACGCGCAATGTTCGTCGCCCTTGGCATCGTCCTCGCGCTCATCGCCAATGTTCTTCGTGTCTTTCTCGTCATCGCACTCGCCACGTGGAGCAATGGCGAGATCGAGATCGCCGCCGATCATCTCCTGTTCGGCTGGTTCCTCTACGGCGCGCTCCTGTTCGGATTCATTCTGGCGGGGCACCGGTTCGCTGATCTCGATGCGCCCGAGCACCGGGCGCGTCAGCCCTCGATGCACGCGTTCGATCCGCGTCCGCTTGCAGCCGCCATCGCTCTCCTCGGAACTGCGGCGCTGGCCGACCAGATGTTGCCGCAGGATGTCGTCCCGGAAACCGCACGCGCGGACGATTAGGCATGTGCGGCATTGCCGGCGTTTTCGATCTCGTTTCTGACCGCGCCATCGACAGGGCGGTCCTGCAACGCATGGCGGACGCCCTGCGCCATCGCGGTCCGGACGGCGAAGGCTTCTTCAACGCGCCCGGTGTCGGCTTCGCGCATCGGCGCCTCGCCATCATCGACATCGAAGGGGGCGCCCAGCCTCTGTCGGCGGCCAGCGGCTCCGCGATCACGTTCAACGGCGAGATTTACAACTACAAGGACCTTGCGGCTGCGCACCAGGCGCGCGGCGTTCGGCTGAAGACCCGCTCAGACACGGAGGTTCTCGCCGAAGGGCTCGACCGCGAGGGCGGCCGCTATGTCGAGAAGCTGCGCGGCATGTTCGCCTTCGGATTCTGGAACGCCCGCGACAAATCCTTGACCCTCGCGCGGGACCGCATCGGCGAGCGCCCGCTTTACTATGCGTCGACCCCGGACGGACTTCTGGTCTTCGCCTCCGAAATCGGCGCCATCGTCGCCTCCGGGCTCGTCGAGCTGAAGCTCGACCGCGAGGCCGTCGCCGACTATTTCCTCTACGGATTCACGCCCGATCCGAAGTCCATCTATGCGGGCGTTCGCAAGCTGCCGCCTGGAACGCTGCTCTTTGCCGGCCGCGGCGCTGCCTCGAGACAAGAGCACTATTGGCGTCCGGAGTTTCGCGCAGGCGTCGCCGAGGCTCCTGCGCATTCAACCGAACGACTGCTCGAGCTTCTCGACGATGCTGTGCGCGCCCAGATGATTTCCGACGTGCCGCTCGGCGCATTTCTTTCGGGCGGCGTCGATTCATCGGCGATCGTCAGCGCCATGGCGCTCGCCGGCAACAAGGTGAAGACCTGCACGATCGGGTTCGCCGAAGACGCCTTCGACGAGCGCGAGCATGCGCGCGCAGTCTCGGCGCTCTACTCGACAGAACACATGGAGGAAGTGGCGAGTCTCGACGCGGCATCGATGATCGACACGATCGCGAGAACCTATGGCGAGCCGTTCGCAGACGCTTCCGCCCTGCCGACCTACATCGTCTCGCAGCTTGCCCGCAAACGCGTGACCGTGGCGCTCTCCGGCGACGGCGGGGATGAAGTTTTCGCCGGCTATCGCCGCTATCCTTTCTTCGTCAACGAGGAGCGCGTGCGCGCGCTTGCGCCGCTCGCCCTCCGGCAGGCGACGTTCGGGGCCGCGGGCGCGCTCTATCCCAAGCTCGACTGGGCGCCGCGACCAGTGCGCCTGAAGACAACACTCCAGTCGCTCGGCAAAAGCCGCGCCGTCGGTTACGCCCACGCCATCGCCGCCAACCTGCCCGACCGCATCGACAAAATTCTCTCGCGCGACTTCAAGGCGTCGCTCGGCGGCTATGCGCCGGAATCCGTCGTCGCCGACGCGATGGGCGATGCAAGCGAGCACCCGCTCCTCGCCGCGCAGCGCGCCGACTTCGCTACTTGGCTCCCGGGGCGCATGCTGACCAAAGTCGATCGCGCCTCCATGGCGCACGGGCTCGAAGTGCGCCCGCCGCTTCTCGACCATCGCCTGGTCGAATGGGCGGGCGGGCTCCATCCTTCCCTCAAGCTCGATGGCGGCGAAGGCAAGCGGATCCTGAAGTCGGCGCTTGAGCAGCGCCTGCCTCGTGACATTCTCTATCGCAAGAAGCAGGGCTTCGCCCTTCCCGTCTCCGACTGGCTGCGTCGTGAAGGCGGGCCGCTGGAGCGTCTCAGCTCGTCAGGGCGCTGGCGCGATTCAGGCATTCTCGACGCGAACGCCATCGAGGCCATGATGGCGGCGCACAAGCGCGGATCGTCCGACTGCGGACAGGAACTCTGGACCGTTCTGATGTTCGACGCGTTTCTCGGGCAGATGTAGGCCTGATGCTCTACAAGAGCATCGCAGACGGCTCTTCGATGAACTGTTTGAAGGCGGCGAGAAACTCGGCCCCGACCGCGCCATCGACAACGCGATGATCGCAAGTCAGGGTGACTGTCATGACGGTGCGCGCGACAATCGCGCCGCCCCGTACCACCGCCCGCTCCTCGCCCGCGCCTACCGACATGATGGCGCCGTGCGGCTGGTTGACGATCGAGGCGAAGGACGTAATCCCGAACATGCCGAGGTTGGATACCGAGAACGTACCGCCGAGATATTCTTCCGGCTTCAGCTTGCGTGAGCGCGCGCGGGCCGCGAGGTCCTTGACCTCGGCCGATATGGTCTTGAGGCCCTTCGTCTCCGCCTTCCACACGATCGGCGTGATGAGACCGCCTTCTATGGCGACGGCGACGCCGATGTCGGCGTGCTTGTGGAGCAGGATCGCTTCGTCCGTGTAGCTTGCATTGGCGTTCGGAACCTTCCTCAGCGCCATCGCCGAGGCCTTGATGACGAAGTCGTTGACCGAGAGCTTGAACGCGCCCTCGCCGTCCTTCGGCGAAAGCGCATTCAGCGCCGCGCGCGCTTCGAGGAGCCGTGTCAGCTCGATGTCGATGTTCAGCGGAAAATGCGGAACCTCGTCGTTGAACGACTGCTTCAGGCGCCTGGCGATGGTCTTGCGCATGCCGTCGAGCTTGACGGCGGTGTAGCTCTCCGCCGGATAGAGTCGCGGATCGACAGCGGGCGCCCGCGCTTCGCTCGTCGCGCGCGCGGACACAGGAGGCGCGCCCGGAGCGCGCGCCGTCATGGGCGTAGCGCCCGCGAGGTCGCGCCTCACGATGCGGCCGTGCGGACCGGTGCCTTTGAGACCGATAAGGCTGACGCCCGACTCTTTCGCGAGCCGGCGCGCGAGCGGCGAGGCGAGAACGCGGCCGCTCCCGTTAGACTGCGCCAGCGCCGACGGAGGCATCGCGGCGGCGGGGGCTTGCGGTCTTGCCGGTTGCGCAGCTGGCGCTGCGGGGGAAGCGGCGCCGTTCGTCTTCACGGCTGGAGCCGGCGCTGGAGAAGCGGCCGCTTTCGCGTCCGCCTTCTCGCCGTCGCCGAGAAGGATGGCGATCGTGGCGTTCACCTTCACATGTTCCGTGCCCGCCGGAACGAGCAGCTTGCCGACGACGCCTTCATCGACGGCCTCGACTTCCATGGTCGCCTTGTCGGTCTCGATCTCTGCAATGATGTCGCCGGAAGAGACCTTGTCGCCCTCCTTCACCTTCCACTTGGCGAGCGTCCCCTCCTCCATGGTCGGGGAGAGCGCGGGCATGAGGATTGGGGTGGGCATTGCTTCACCCTTTCCGTGCGCCGTCGGGCGCGTTAACGCAGCAATGTCGTCCGCTTCTTTGACGAATTTCTAAGCTGAAAACGAAACGATGAAGGAAATACGCAGGTCGGCTCCCATGGAAAAGCCGCTGAACGTCACGCGTCACGGCGCAGCTCCAAATCTATTGGGTCCAGCGTTCCCGCGCCTTAGAAACAGCATCGCGCACTGCACCGCCACAATCAACAAGATCAGTAAACTAACCAAAGGCGAGGCATAGAGGGAGGGCACAAAGGTTCCGCTGCCACCCCAACCGACCTTGGTCAGTGCTTCCGCCCAGTAGACCAGCTCGACGGCCGCGAGAGGAAGAGCGAAATAAAACGCCAAGCCCTGATCGTGGTACCGCTTTATGTTGATCACGACGGCAGGCCAGAACAGCATCATCCGTGTCGTGATTGTCCACCAAGGCAGGTTTTCACCCGCGCGAAACCCATTCGCAAAATCAACCATGAATGCGAGGAAGCAAACCGTTACATAAGCCACGGCGAAAAGCCAGATCTTCTTGCGGGAAACCCGCCCCGTCGGGCTGAACAGCAGATGACCGAATTGCCTAAACATCACTCCCGATACATCGCCGCCTTCACGGCCTGCACGATTTTGTCCGCGTTCGGAAGGCTCAGGGCCTCGAGGTTGGCGGCGTAGGGGAGCGGCGTGTCCTCTTGCGTCACGCGCATCGGCGGCGCGTCGAGCCAGTCGAAGGCGTGCTGGGCGACGAGCCAGCCGATTTCCGCACCGACGCCGCAGGGGGCCCAGCCCTCCTCCACCGTCACCACGCGGTTGGTCTTCTTCACCGAGGCGATGACGGTCTCGACGTCGAGCGGGCGCAGCGTCCTCAAGTCCACGACCTCGGCGGAAATCCCCTCGGCTTCGAGTTTAGCCGCGGCTTCGAGCGCGAACTTCACGCCGCGCGAATAGGAGACGATCGTCACATCGCTCCCCTCGCGCTGGATTTTCGCCTTGCCGATCGGCAGCACGAAATCGTCGAGCTTCGGCACCGGCATGGTGTCCCCGTAGACGAGCTCGTGCTCGAGGAAGACGACCGGATTTGGATTGCGGATGGCGGCCTTCAGAAGCCCCTTGGCGTCCGCCGCCGCATACGGAGAAATGACGATGAGGCCCGGCACGTTCGAATACCAGGCGGCGAAATCCTGGCTGTGCTGGGCGGCGACGCGGCTCGCCGCCGCGTTCGGCCCCCGGAACACGATCGACGAGGCCATCTGCCCGCCGGACATGTAGCGGGTCTTCGCCGCCGAATTGATGATGTGGTCGATCGCCTGCATGGCGAAGTTCCAGGTCATGAACTCGACGATGGGTTTCAGCCCCGCGAACGCCGCGCCGACGCCGAGACCCGCGAAGCCGTATTCCGTGATCGGCGTATCGATGACGCGGCGCGGCCCGAATTCCTCGAGTAATCCGCGCGACACCTTGTAGGCGCCCTGATATTGCGCGACCTCCTCGCCCATCAGGAGCACGTCCGGATCTCGCCGCATCTCCTCGGCCATTGCGTCGCGAAGCGCGTCCCTGACTGTCGTCGGAACCATCTCGACGCCGGCGGGAAGCTCCGGATCGGAAGCGATCTCGATACGGGGAGGCGTCGGCGGTGCGGCGCCGCGCGCCTCCGCCGGCTCATCAGCTTTGGCGGACTGCCCGGTTGCCGGTTGCCGGTTGCCGGTTCCCGCCTCGGTCCTCGCGGCGCCGTTCGCCTTTGCGGGCTTCTCGTCTTCGCCGATCAACAGAGCGATCGGGGCGTTGACCTTCACATTCTCCGTGCCCGCGGCGACAAGGATCTCGCCGATGACGCCCTCATCGACCGCCTCGACTTCCATCGTGGCCTTGTCGGTTTCGATCTCGGCGATGACGTCGCCGGACGAAACCCTGTCGCCCTTCTGCACTTTCCACTTGGCGAGCGTCCCCTCCTCCATCGTCGGGGAGAGCGCTGGCATGAGAATGGGAGTCGGCATGAGGCGGGCTCAGGTTGCAAGGCCCGACCTTCCTAACCGCGCTGCTTCAGGCGAACAAGGGTGACACTATCACCGGCCTGTCTTTCGCTTGCCGAGGCCCCCGCCGCGGCTCGGCCGGAGCGCATCGGCGCGCTCGGAGATCGCCTCCTGTTCGGCGTCAAGTCTGGCCGAAACGGCAGCGTAATAGGCTTCGAGATCGGCCTTCGCCTCCGCGGCGAGGCAGACAACATACTCGTTCACCCCATCGACATAGACGTTATAGGCCTGAACCTGCGCATTCTGCCGCTCGCGCAATTTGCGGCCCGAGAGTTGTGGATCGACGGTCATGTCCGGCTCGGCGGGCTTCGCGCATTTGACGAAGCGGTACTCGGCGCCAGCCGCGGTATTCTCAAGTTCGCCAGCGCTCGCCGGCACCGGCGCCGCCAGCGCCAGGGTCATGATCATCAGTATACGCATTTACAATACTCCCCGTCATCGCCCGCGATGCGGCCGACGGCAAGCATACAGGATCAGGCGGCGACAGCTAAAGGCAAAACGATCCGGCAGGCGGCCAGGTTCGCCTCTCAGGCGAAGATCGCGCCAGGCGCGCCCGGTTTCAGGCGTAAGAGCCGAGAATCCTTAACCGCCGCCTGCCGGTGATGAACGATCGCCTGATAGCCGGGGTTCTTCACCATCGTGGCGAACGCCTCCGTAGACGGATATTCCGCGACGAAGCAAATGTCCCATTTCTCGTCATCCGGTCCGATCAGCATGTGCTCGGGCGCGCCCGACCAGACAATCTTGCCGCCGACACCTTTGAAAAAGGGTTCGCTCTCGCGCCCATAGGTTCTGTAGGCGTCAGCGCCCGTCGCGACGGTCTTGTCCTTGTATCTGGCGTTCTTCCTGAAGCGGATCAAATTCAGCATCCAGATCGACCCCTCGCCGGCGGACTTCATGAACGCGCCGAATTGCTCGCGGCTTGGATCGACATGCCTGCTCATAGCAACCTCATCCCTGACGCCAGCGTTCGAGGCGCGGGATTCCACTCACAAAGAAGCCTGCGAGAAATCCCGGCACCTTCATTTCCTTCAACTTTCCGCGCACGAGCCCCTGCATCTCCGCAGCGGTCATCTTCGGGTGCGAAAAGCCGCCGTTCATGTAGCAATGGCTGCAGTATTTCAGGCTCTTTGACCCATCTTTCTCCGAGCCGCCGCCCTGAACGTCCTTGTTCATCGGCATGCCGCAGCTTTGGCAGTTCTTGCTCATGTTTCCTCCGCCGAAATTCGACCATCAGACTACGCTTCTTTTCAAGACGCCGCCCACCGGATCGGACGCCGCAGGGACAGCTCACGCCTGCGACTATGCGGGCCGATTGACGCCGGTCGTTCTCGCAAACGCCCGATCGACGATCGCCGAGGGCAGCAGATTGCGCAGCATCACAGGCCCAATATAGCGCGCCGGAACGGTGTAGCGCGAATGCGGGCGCCTGGCCGTCAGCGCGTGCGCAATCGCCTCGGCGACCTCCATGGGCGCGGCGCCCTTCGGGTGCCCCTTGGCGTGCCAGGCCTTGAACGCGGCGACACGCTCCGAATAGGGATGACCGTCGCCGACATAGCGCGCAAAGCCGTCCTGCTCGGGCTCGCCGAAAGGCGTGTTGATGAAGCCGGGCCGAATGACCGACACCTTGACGTTATAGGGAACAAGCTCGCGCCTTAAGGAATCCGACAGCCCTTCAAGCGCGTGCTTCGATCCCGCGTAGGCGCCCATGAAGGGCGAGGCCAGCCGCCCAGCGACGGAACCCACATTGACGATCCGACCGCCGCGCGCGGCGCGCATCGCCGGCAAGACAGCCCTCGTCATGGCGACGACGCCAAAAACATTCGTCTCGAATTGCCGGCGCCAGTCCTCCAGCGGAACTTCCTCGAGCGGCCCGGTCACCGAAACGCCAGCGTTATTGACGAGGCCGTAGAGCGCGGCGCCCGCCTCGGTCACTCGCTTCAGCGCAGCGGCGATCGAGGCCTCCTCGGTCACGTCGAGTTCCAGCGCCGTGATGCGGCCGGCGCCCAATCCCTCGAGAGCCTTCAGCTTTTCCAGGCGGCGCGCGCCCGCAAAAACGCGAAAGCCCTGGTGCGCAAGAAGGACGGCGGCCGCTTCGCCGATGCCGCTCGACGCGCCTGTCACAAGGACGGGTTTATGCAAGGCTGTCTCCTATCGCTTTTCGAAGCTGACGCCGCCAGCCTCGGGCAATTCGACCAGCATGCCGTCCTCCGCGAGTTTGATATTCTTTGCGCGGACTTTAGAGACGCCTCGCATAAATATACTCCTCGCGACGCCATTGTCGGGCGCCGGCGTCAGATGGGTGAGAACGAGCCAGTCCGCATTCGCCTCACGCGCCGCGCGCGCGGCTTCCTCCGGCGATGTGTGATAGGAAGGGATGTCGGCGAAGATCTTCGCCGTGTTCTTGTTGCCGGCCTTTTCGGCCGCGGCCTGCATTTTCGCGACCATGTGGTTGGCCTGCGCCTCGTGTATGAGGAGGTCCGCGTCCTTTGCGTTGGCGACAAGGCTGCTCGAAAAGGCTGTGTCGCCCGAAATGACGACGCTTCTTCCTTTGTAATCGAACCGGTAGCCGACGGCGCCGGCGATCGGCTCATGAAGGACCGGGAAGGCCGTCACCTTGAGGCCGTCCGCCTCGTAAACAACGATCGGCTCGTCCGAGATGAAGGGAAGGCCAATCATGCCGGCAGTCGCCGTCGGCGCGACCGCCTCGCCGTGATGAGCGGTGCGATAGCCGTAGTCGAGCATCAAGGCCTCATTCTCTCCCGCGATCACCCGTTCGACGCCGGTCGGGCCATAGACGCTGAGCGGCGCAGGGCGGCCAGTGACCCATGAGCCGAGATTGGCTTCCGAGAGATCGCCAATATGATCCGTATGGAAATGAGTGAGGAAGATGGCCCCGAGCCGCCCGCCGGGAACGCCTGCAGCCTGCACATTCTCCCAGCTTCCCGTGCCCGCATCGACCAGAAAGAACTTGTCGCCGGCGAAGACGGCGGTGCAGGTCTGCGCCCGCTTCCTCGACGGCAAGGGCGAGCCGGTGCCGCAAAAGAAGACCTTGAGGCCGTCGCCGTCGAACAGGTCATCGGTAGACGCGTTGACGGCTTTTGCGAGTGCGCCCTCGAACAGACGGTCCTGCACGACCGGCAGGCGCATGGTGCCTGCGCTGGCCAAAACAACGCCTGCGGCGACTGCAAGCACCTTCAAGAACGTGTTCATCGAGAGCCTCCGCCTCAAGGCGCCAGCCTTGAGGAGCCATCGGCCTTCGTCAATGGCGCGGAACAGCCTTGGCGCGGCCTTACGCGTCCTCGAACAAGTTCAGGCGCGCCGAAACCAGCGAGGCGATGTCGGCCGCAACCTGATCGACCGGGCGCGACGCATCGACGATTGCGCACCGTTCGGCGCTATCGCGAGCGATCCTCAAAAACGCCTGACGAACGCGGTCCTGATAGGCGGCGCCCTTGGCCTCGAAGCGATGATCTCCGCCTCTGGCATGCGCGCGAGCGATGGTCGCAGAAACCGGCGCGTCGAGAATGAGGGTCAGTTGCGGCCCATCGGCGCCGACGACGAGGCTCTCAAGCGCGCCGATCGCGCGCTCGCCGAGCGCCCCGGCGATCCCCTGATAGGCCATGCTCGAATCCGAGAAGCGGTCCGAGAGAACGACCGCGCCGCGCATCCGCGCAGGATTGATGATTTTCTCAAGATGATCGGCGCGCGCCGCGTACATGAGGAGCGCTTCGGTCAGGGGCGACCAACGATCGGCTGCGCCAGTCACCAGGAGCGCGCGGATAGCTTCAGCGCCGACGGAGCCGCCAGGCTCACGGGTGACGACAACCTCGCGGCCGGCCTTACGTAAACGCTCAGCCAGCAGCGCGATCTGCGTGGATTTGCCGACGCCGTCTCCGCCCTCGAAGCTGATGAATGCGCCGCGCTTCGGGCTGGCGGTAGTCACGGCTATTGCGCGCCGCCTGGCGCCGGCTCAGACGCTTCCGGAGCATTTTTCTTCGGCATGAGCAGCGCTCCCGCTGCAAGGGCGATCTTGCCGAAAACGCCGATCTCTTTGACGGCCTTGCCGGCGTAGAGCGGGTATTCGCGCGCATCGCCGCCCGGCGTCGCGACGCGCAGATAGCCGATCTCCTGCGCCGCCTTGATCGGGGCCTTCACCGGCCCCTCATAAACGATGGTCGCCTTGACCGCCCCGGCGACCGAGCGATGAAGGATCGCGGATACCGGCTCCCTGGTCACAAGCGGCACCGTCTTGTCGATGCCCTTGAAGACCAGCGCATCGCCGACGATGTCGCCGGGCTGGTAAAGGGTCTTGCTGAGGAAGTCGTTGAACGCGATGCGCATCAGGCGCTGGGCCTCGACCGAGCGCTCCTTTTCGGACGCTGACCCGTGAAACACGACGATGCGGCGCACGCCATCCTGCTTGGCCGTTCCGGCGAGCCCGTAACCCGCTTCCTCGGCGTGTCCCGTCTTCAGACCGTCGGCGCCCGTGAAAGAGCCGAGCAGCGGATTGCGGTTCGGCTGATTGATCCCCTCCCAGACGAATTCGCGCTCGCCGAAAATCTTGTAGTATTCGGGGTAATCGTGGACGAGCTTGCGCGACAAGATGGCGATGTCGCGCATACTCATCAATTGCTTCGGGTGCGGAAGGCCGTGCGAATTGGCGAAGGTGGAGTTGTTCATCCCCCATTCGCGCGCCTTCTTTGTCATCAGGTCCGCGAAGGCTTCCTCGGTGCCGGCGACATTCTCGGCGACGACGATGCAGGCGTCGTTGCCCGACTGAATGATGATGCCGCGCAAGAGGTCGATCACCCGGATTTTGGTGTCGACGCGCACCCACATCGACGAGCCTTCCTTCTCGCGCCAGGCCTTTTCGCTCACCGAGAACAGATCGTCGGCCTTCAACTGGCCCGACTTCAGCCGCTCAAGGACGATCGCCACCGTCATCAGCTTGCTCATCGACGAGGGCGGCGTCGGCGTATCGGCGTCCTTCTCGAACAGGATCGCGCCAGTGTCGTAATCCATGATGATCGCATGGCGTGCGGGCGTTGCGATCTGATCGTCTTGCGCAAGCGCCGGGACGCACAAAAGCAAAGCGGCCAGCGCGGCGAGAATGGGTCTCAACATCAACATGTTCCTGAGGGACAGCGTTACTTTCCGGCGGATCTGCCGGCCAGGCGAGCTTCAAGATAGCCCGCTTCGCGGAGCGCGGCCAAGCGCGCTTCGGCCGCCGCGCGGGTCTGATAGGGGCCGATCTCGAAACTGTAGCGCGCCCTTGCGCCGGGGCTCGTCACCCGAACCTCCTCCGCCTCATTGACGATCGAGCGCGCGACCTCCGCGGCCTGAAGATCGTCGAACTCGTCGAGCACAATCCAGTGCTCGTTCCTCGCGGGCTCCATCGGAATTGGACCGGCCGCGACAGCCGGCTTCGGCTCGGCTGGAACCGGCGGCAATGTCGATTCGGCGACAGGGGTCGGCAAGGCGCCAGGCCCTGCCGGCGCTGCAGCCGCGATGGGCGCCGTCACGGTTCGAGAACTTGAACCAATGTCCGGCGACGCGACGCTCTCGCCGAGCAAGGGCGCCCGTGCGTAGAGGTCGGCGCGGCCGACATACCGAACGCGCACTCGGGCAAGGCCCTCGTCCTCGAACCCGAGCGCAATGGCCGAGGCGTGAGACAGATCGATGATGCGGTCGCCGACAAACGGACCGCGATCGTTCACGCGAAGGATCGCCTTGCGGCCGTTCTGGAGATTTTCGACTTCGACCAGCGAGGGCAAGGGCAAGGTGGTGTGCGCGGCCGAGAGGCGCCGCTTGTCGAAGACTTCGCCGTTGGCCGTCGCCTTGCCGTGGAAGGCGTCGCCATACCAGGAGGCGGTGCCCACGACGTTGTAGGACGCGTCCTCGCGCGGCGCATACCGGCGGCCATTGATCTCGTAGGGCGAGCCAATCTTGTAATGCGGGTCAGGCCGGGCGGCCTCCTTGGGCGAAGTCGCGCAGCCCGCCGCGACGATAGTGACAACAGCCAGAAGCGTGGCCCGACAGAACTGGGGAAAACTCGTGCGCATCGCTTGCGCTATCGATGATTTTCAGCAGGCTGGCAAGGAACAAGTCTCCCCTTTTTTGCTTTGCCCTTCCCGCTCTTCCCGTTAAGCGAAGCCCTCTTCCGGATGGGTGGCCGAGCGGTTGAAGGCACCGGTCTTGAAAACCGGCAGGCTCGCAAGGGTCTCGTGGGTTCGAATCCCACCCCATCCGCCACCCCGCTGCTTAGGAATCGTCCAGACCGAGCAACGCATTCGACGTTCGAACCCACGTCCTTCAGGAATCGCGCGCATCGCGCGCGATGCGCGCCGCAGGTGACCAGCGCCGCCAATGGCGGTAACGTTCTGGTCTGCGGAGGAGGCCGGGGGCGTCATGAAACCGTTTTATGCAGCGCTGGCTGCGTCAGCTCTGGCCATGACCTCGACAGGCCCGGCGCTGGCGCATGGCTCGCTAGGTCCGGCTGAGTCGGATCTCGCCGGAATGGCGGATGCGGCTGACCTTGTGGTCCTGGCCGAGATCGTCTCGGTCGATTATCGCAATGTCGCGATTTCAGGACAGCAGCACCAAATCCCGAACGCGCTCGTCACCGTCAAACCGATCAGGGTCTTTCGTGGCGCGGCGCCCAACGGTCCGCTTGTCCTTCGATTCATTGGAGGGCCGGACGGGCGCGGCGGCATCGTCGGCTTCAGCGGCGTCCCCATGTTCAAGGCGGGCGAGCGCAATATCCTGTTCATCAAAGGCAATGGCGACAAGACCTGCCCGCTGGCCAATTGCGAGTGGGGGCGCTTCAGGGTGCTCGGCGACGCGGTTTACAACACACATGGGACGCCCGTCCTCTCCGCCAAGGGAGGCCGCGTCCTTGCACGAGGCCTGCCAGCGAAGGAACTGACCGTCTACCGTTTCCCGGCGCCTGGCTTCGAGGCCGTCATGCAGAACCCGTTCGTCAAGGAGCGCTTCGCGACGATGGGCATGAGTTACGACGAAGCGAAGAAGCGCTACGAGACGGAAGCGCCCAAGGAAATCGAATACTCGCTGTTCAACGTCGTCGAACCGCCGACGACAGAGAGCGACGGGGACCCGATGCCGCCCGATATCGCCGGCGAGATTGGCGCAAGGATCGGAATTCCGCTGAAGAAGCCCGGCAAGGCCGCAACCA
Source organism: Parvularculaceae bacterium (assembly GCA_040081755.1). Lineage (GTDB taxonomy): Bacteria > Pseudomonadota > Alphaproteobacteria > Caulobacterales > Parvularculaceae > Amphiplicatus. The sequence continues at coordinate 9,882 of JBEBFW010000016.1, read as the reverse complement.
AACAGAAAAAACCGATGTCCGTTGCCGCATTCTCGGCTGAGGTTGCGCGCGTCTCAGCAGGCGCTCGCCGCAAGCCTGGCGCCATCGTCTCCGCCACCACGTCGCCGGGCTACATGCTGCCTCCGGTCGCCGTCGCGGTTCCTCCAGCGCCGAAGCCCGCCACAAAGATCGAATCCGAGGCTGAGGGCGCCGATCCGCTCAGCCCGGTTCAACAGCAGCCCGGCAAGCCGAAGTGAGGGTCTGACCCATGTTCAGGATTTTCGCCTTTGCGATCTGCCTTTGGGCCGCCGCCGCCGGCGCGGCTTCGGCCTACAGCCACCGATCCTGCTACAGCACGCCCCTGCGCTTTCGCGGCGACGTCGGCACGGTCGGCGTCTGGGGCGCTTCCTTTCCGGTCGAGACGGGCTGGCGCGCCGGCGTGACGGACGCCTTCACGAAAGTGAATGCGCACCCTGGAAACTACCGCCTCGATATGGGCGTCGATACCTACCATGTCAGCCCCGGCAACGGCGAATCCGAGGTGTGGTTCTCCAGAGATCATCTGTGGGCGAACGAAGGTTCCGCGACGGCGCATTACTACGACATCTGCGTCTGGTTCTTCGGCGAGTTCTATTATGTCAACGAGGTCGATGTCATCATCGACGCGGATGTTCCGTGGACGCTGTCCGAGAACAAACGCGACATCTGGAACTACGGCGGAGAAGGCCGGCCGTTCGCGCCGATTCTCATTCACGAACTTGGACACGGCCTCGGATTCTCGCACAACGATTACAGCTACAACGTGATGGGGGACGATTTCTCGCACCTGAACGTCAACGGGTCGCGCGCGGTCGGCTATGTCGGCGAAGACCTCAGCGCCGGCATCATCGCTCACTATGGGCCGAAAGCCGCATGGACGGATGTCGCCGTGACGCACTGGCGCTACATGGGCTCTGACGGCGAGTACAGCATCCACGACAAGACCGACATCATCGGCGCCGGGGGCGTCCTGCCGGTTCGGGACATCGATGGGGAGACCCACTTCGACGTGACGCCCGGCCAATGGCTGTTCGCGCAGTTCACGTTCGAGGATCTTGGAATCGACTGCCGCACGACGACTGCAGATTATTTTCTTTCGACGAACGCCACCATCACGACCGCGGACCGCTGGCTCGTTCAGAACAACATTGCGCTCTGCACCAACCGACCGAATACGAGGCGGGTCTTTATCCGCCTGCCCGCAGATCTGCGTCGCGGGGCGCCGCTGTGGCTCGGCGTCGTTCTCAATCGCGCGCGCGCATTTCCCGAGGCCGACCTGACCAACAACGCCGCCTACGTACCGCTGTGGGTCAATTGATCGCGCGCCGGGCTTCCAGTCTCCGGGGCGGACAAACGACGAAATGGCGATCCCGGCAGGACTCGAACCTGCGACATCCCGCTTAGAAGGCGGGTGCTCTATCCAACTGAGCTACGGGACCGTAGCGCTTTTCGGGAGGGATTAAGTCCACAGAGCCCGATTTCCAAGCCCTTGCCTCGACCCGTCAGTGGGTCCACGGCCCGCGCCGCCGATACGCGAAATTATCGGAATAGGCTTTTGGAACCGGCGCCGCAGCTTTCGAATCGAGAACCTCGAACGGAATCGCGGACTGCTCCGCGTAGGCGATCGCCGCTTCTTTCGTGTCGAACTCCAGCATCACCTGGTTCGACTGCATGTCGGAAGCCGAAGTCCAGCCCATGAGCGGATCGATGCGCCGCGCGGATTGCGCCTCGAACTCGAGCCGCCAGCCCCCCTGGCCCCTGCCCGACTGCATGGCCGTCCTGGCCGGCTGATAAATGCGCGCCAGCATGGCGTTCTCCGAAATCTCCAGCATGGTCGGGGCGGCAGGATTCGAACCTGCGACCCTCTGCTCCCAAAGCAGATGCGCTACCAGACTGCGCTACGCCCCGAACAGGCGTCAGGTAACAGCGGTCAGGTGCCAGATAAAGCTGATTATCAGTTCTCGGGATCCGGCCGGACATCGATCGCGAGGAGGCCCTTGGAGCCGGCCGCGAAAGAAACCTGCAGCCTGTGGCCTTGGACGAGTTCGCCCATGCCGCACCGGCGCAGCGTCTCCATATGGATAAAAATGTCTTCGGTCCCCTCACCGCGGGTCAGGAATCCGAACCCCTTGGCGCGATTGAACCATTTGACCGTGGCGCGCGCGAACTCGCCGGCCGGAGTCTGACTAACAACCGCCGTCATCGTCGTCGCCGTACTTTCGTCGATCGCCAGAATTTTCAGGGCCTGGAGGCCCTTCGGGCGCCGCACCGCCTTGCAATCGACTGTCGAGCCTTCGCGGGCTGTCAGACAGCCGGCGTCCCGCAGGCAGGAAGAGTGAATGAGAATGTCGCCTTCGCCGCTGGTCGAAACAATGAACCCGTAGCCCTTGGTCGGATCGAACCATTTGACGATGCCGCGCAGCGTCAAAACCTCTTCCTTGCCATCGAGTTCGGCGCCGCCCGCGCTGCCCAGATTCTCTGCCATGACTCGACGGCCACCCCCAGCGCGCAGACTTCGAACCTTGCTCCGGTTCGAGATCGAAAAGCCGCGCTGCTCCCTCTGAGTTGTTATCGTTGACTATACCGAGGCACCGAAGAAACGCTACGCCTTCGAACTAACTGAGCGTGATTCTACGCGGGCAGTCTCCAGGATTCACCGTCAGGTTGCAACGTAAAAACAAAATCGCGCCCGCGAACGAACTCGGGCGCGAATGTTATCACAGTTCAGGCCGAGACGCGGTTCTCGACATCCGAAAGGAATTTCGAGGCGAGCAGCACGAAAACATCGAAATCGGATTTGATATTTTCGATCGATACGCCGCCTGCGGAGTTTCTGTCCATCTGGATGGCGATGTCGCCGTCGCTATCGACATAGGCGCGACCGAACTTCACCTCGCTGTTGAACTTGGTCAGGAACTCGTGGCCGAGCTGATTGATCGAGAGGCTCGGGAACCACGTGAAGTAGGAAACATCGGCGTCAGGACCATCGACGACGACGACGATCGTGTAGTCGCCGACGGTGACTGCAAGCTTGTCGGCCTGAAAGTCCTGAACCGAATAGCCCTCGCTCGACAGGGCCCGCGCGATCTCGGCCTTGCTGATACCGCGCGCCAAGGCGCCGCCCGCAGGCGCCATCGCCAAAAGCGCCGCTGCCACGACGCCTACAAGAAGTCTCATGTTACCCCTCCACGCCTGACGGCGACCTTAACCGTCCATTAATACGTCGAGAGGCGTGCAAAAACAATCCGACGTTTTTGAGGCGATCAGTCCGTCCATCGCAAGTGCATTAACCAATTCGGGCGACGCCAAGGCCATTTCCACGAGCCTTTTCGGCTGCGACACCTCTTCGCAAACGGCCTCGCGGAAGAATGGTCCCGCCGTTCTGGCTGCCCGCAACGGTCCTGACAAACCCGCCGCGCCTGCAACTCCTGCCTTTATGAAAATGGGGCGGCCAAGCCGCCCCAAAATCATCGGCAGAAGGACGAAAACAGCGCTCAGGCCGAGGCCGCGGCCGTGTCGATCTTGACGCCGGGGCCCATGGTCGAGGAGATCGCTATCTTCTTGATGTAGGTCCCTTTGGCGCCGGAGGGTCTTGCCTTGGCGACAGCCGAGATGAAGGCCTGCACGTTTTCGGCGATCGCCTTTTCGTTGAAGCTCGCCTTGCCGACGCCGGCGTGGATGATGCCGGCCTTCTCGACGCGGAACTCGACAGCGCCGCCCTTGGAATCCTTCACCGCCTGCGCGACGTTCGGCGTGACGGTGCCGACTTTCGGGTTCGGCATGAGGCCCTTGGGGCCCAAAACTTTGCCGAGGCGTCCGACGAGACCCATCATGTCGGGGGTCGCGATGACGCGGTCGAAATCGACAAAGCCGTCCTGGACCTTTTGCACGAGGTCTTCAGCGCCGACGATGTCGGCGCCGGCCTTGCGCGCTTCTTCGGCCTTGGCGTCCTTGGCGAAGACGGCGACGCGGACATTGCGGCCCGTGCCGTTGGGGAGGGAGACGACGCCGCGCACCTGTTGGTCCGCATGCCGAGGATCGACGCCGAGATTCATGGCGATTTCGATCGATTCGTCGAACTTGGCCGTGGCGTTGGCCTTCACGACCTTCACGGCCTCATCGACCGAATAGGCCTTGGCTCGATCGACATTGGAGCGCGCCTTGTTGATGCGTTTGTTGTGAGCCATGGCGATTACTCCTGCACCTGTATGCCCATGGAGCGCGCCGAGCCCATGATGATTTTCGTCGCCTGATCGAGATCGGTGGCGTTGAGATCTTTCAGTTTGGCTTGCGCGATCTCGCGGCATTGGGCCCTGGTGACGGTTCCAGCCGGTGTCCTTCCGGGCGTTGCGCCGCCCTTCTCGATCTTGGCCGCCTTGCGCAGGAAGTACGCGGCTGGCGGCGTCTTCATCTGATAGGTGAAGGACTTGTCCGAGTAGATGGTGATGACCACCGGAACCGGCATGCCCTTCTCCATCGCCTGAGAAGCGGCGTTGAAGGACTTGCAGAATTCCATGATGTTGAGGCCCCGCTGGCCGAGCGCGGGTCCGATGGGCGGCGACGGATTCGCCGCTCCAGCCGGAACCTCAAGCTTGAGGGAGCCGGTGACTTTCTTCGCCATAATATAGTTCCTTTCGACGGAACGCAGCGCGCCGAGGCGATCGGCGCGCAAGCGCGATGAAAAGGGCCGCGGTGCGGTTCGGGCCTGGACTTCGACCCTCGCCTCCCGCGCCGGCAAGCAATGCGATCCCCTGGGCGCTTCGCTGACGAGCCGGGCGTTCGCCCGGATGTTCGGGCGGCGCGGCGCGTCGTCTAGCGGATAGGCGCCGGGCCTGCAACCTGCGACGAAGATGCGCTCGTCGGTAGGGCGACAGCCAGCGAAAAAACCTGTCCAAAAGTCAATTTTTCAGGAGAATTTCGGTTGCGGATCGATTACAAGGCTCGGCGGGGATACGAGTGCGGACGGCCTCTATGGGGGACTTGAGGCCGTCCGCGCCCTTTACGCAACAAAACTCGACTCTACGCAACAAAACCGAGTTGTTCGACCCACCCCGGAAGGGGGGGCTTCGATCACGCTCCGCCCGTTCCAGTGATGTTATAAACTTACGTTTCAATTATGGCAAGAATTAGGCAACCAAGATTTCTTTTCCCCTAAGAGGCGAACTCATTGGCCGCATTCGCCATCTCTATCAAGGAAGCGCGGCGCTCCGCCAAATCAAAAACGCATGAGGGCTCGCCCGATCGGGGAAAAAAAGAGCGCCTGCCGGGGGGAGAGATTCCGACAGGCGCTCAACGCCTGATACGCAACTTACCTAGCCACCCCTCCGGCCGGCGGGCTTGTCGGTTTTGGGGGAGAGACCCTCGCCGCGCACGCCGATCGAATTGTGGAGCGGGACGGACCGCAGCGCTGGGGAGAGAGAAGCGCGTCGGGTCCGCCCCGCATGTCCTTGAGGCACGCCCCTCAGACAGTGCTCATATCGAGCCTAAGGGTGTCCGGAACGGGACGCGATTGGGGCCGGAATGTGATGTTGTATCACATAATGTTTCAGGGCTCCCGCGGAAGAGGAAAGCTCCGCAGGCTGCTATTGCTCCGTATACCAATCTATTGTCAGAGCCTACGGGCGCCAGTTTTGCGTCCCCGATAGAGGCGCGCCACGTCATCGGCGGCTTTCGCCGCCGCCATCCGCAGCTGGGCCGGATGAAGAATTTCCATTTCGGCGCCGAGGCTCAAGAGCCGTCGTACGCCCTCGCGCGTGTTTTCGAAGGGGATCTCGACAGTGATCCAGCCGCCGGCGTTCGACTCACGAGGCTCATGATCGACGACGCTCGCAGCAGCTGGGCTTTCGTCGCGCAATATCTTCAACCCGAGCGGCGAGAGCCGTACGCGGGCGCGCTCGCTCAACAGGCGCTCCTCGAACTCAAGCGCCCATTTCACCCAATAACGCCGCAGATCGAATTTTCGCGGGCGGCGCGCGGGCGTCTCCAGAATCTCGATCTCAAGAATGTTTGAAACCCGATATGTGCGCGGCGCCCCTTCGACCGCGGCCACCAGGTACCAAAGCCCGCCTTTCAGCACGAGGCCGAGCGGATCGATCACGCGTGCGACTGAACCCTTCCAGCTTTCGTAGCGGATGCTGAGGCGTTTCTCGCGCCAAACGGCGGCAGCGATCGCCGGCAGGGAGTGGAGCTTTTCCGCGCGGCGATACCAGGCGACGGGGTCGAGGTGGAAGCGCGCGGCAATCTTTTCGGCGCTCGCTCCCTGGTCTGGCGGAAGGCTGGCGAGAACTTTCAGTTGGGCGGCTGTCAGCTCCGCATCGACGCCGAGGTCGGCAGCCGGTGAGCCGGCGCCGGAGAAAAGAAGCGCCTCGGCTTCGCGCGCCGTCAGCCCCGTCAGCTTGGTGCGAAAGCCGCCATCAAGCGCAAAGCCGCCGTTGCGACCACGCTCTGCGTAGATCGGCGCGCCCGCGGCGCTCAACTGGTCAACGTCCCGATAGATCGTCCGTACCGAAACTTCGAACTCGCGCGACAGTTCCTCGGCGCTGATGCGGCCGCGCAACTGTAGAAGAAGGAGAATGGACAAGAGCCGGCTCGCCCGCATTTCTCGCTTCTAGCATAAAACATGACATCAGGTGTCATGTTTTCGAATCTAGGACCGTTCAAGAGATGGCCCCACTCGGGACCACCAAAAGGAGTCGCAAGTGGACGAGCAAAAACGAACCCTTCTGATCGCCGGCGCCGCAGCCGCCGCAGCCGCGATGCTTCCGGCGTCCGCCGCGCCCAAGAAGGCCGGCGCCTTGCCGGTTCTCGATCCGGTCCCCCCTCTGCCCAAAACGCCGACGCCGGGCAAACCCGGCGACTTCAACTTTCTGGCCGGCGAATGGCGCATCCGGCACCTGCGCTTGCGGGGCGCGAATGAGTGGGATGCGTTCGAGGGCGAAGCGACCTGCTGGACGATTCTCGGCGGCGTCGGCAGCGTCGAGGAGCTCCGAATCCCGGCGCGCGATTTCTCCGGCATGGGCCTCCGGCTTCTCGATATGGAGAAGAAAGTCTGGTCGGACCACTGGGTGAACGCCAAAGGCGGCGTCATCTACACGCCGGGTCAAACCGGCAGCTTCGAAAACGGCGCCGGAATCTTCTTCTCCGAGGATGTCGATAACGGCGTCCCGATCATCGCCGCCGGCGTCTGGGACAAGATCACGCCGACCTCCTGCCGCTGGCGCCAGGCCGTGACGCGCAACAGCGGAAAAACCTGGGAGCAAAGCTGGATCATGGACTGGAAACGGGCTTGAGCATGCCTGACCGCGATTTCGATTTCTTCTTCGGCAGATGGCGCGTCGCGCATCGCCGCCTTGTCGATCGCCTGCAGGGATGCGACCGCTGGGAATCGTTTGATGGCGCCTGCGTCGTTCAACCGCTTCTCGGCGGCCGCGCGAATATCGATGACAATCTCATCAATCTGCCCGCCGGCTTCTACCGGGCCGCGACGCTGCGGACTTATGATCCGCAAACGGACCAATGGTCGATTTGGTGGCTTGACGGACGCCGGCCCCGCGCGCTCGACACGCCGGTCGTCGGCCGTTTCACGGACGGCGCCGGCGCGTTCTACGCGGACGACTCCTTGAACGGCCGGCCCATCCGCGTGCGGTTTCAATGGACGAGGATCAACTCCGCTGCGCCTCGCTGGGATCAGGCGATTTCCGCCGACGGCGGCCGATCCTGGGAGACCAACTGGACGATGGACTTCGACAGGGCAGCGGACTGAAGAGCCTGCGAACGCGCCGGCGCTCCTATTCGCGAACCGCCGCGCAAGCGACGCGCTCGCCTGCTCCGCCGATCGGCTGGGATTGGTGATCGTCAGCGCCGGCGTGAATGACGACCGCGAACCCATCAGCATCCATGAGGCCGCCATCGCCGGTCAGCGCCAGCCCCGCGCGGAAGAGCTCAGCTCGGGCGCGACCGTCCGCGGCCGCGAAGATATTCGGCAGGTCGCCCGACTCGGATCCGCCCTCGTGGAGAAGGCCGTGCTCGCGTTTCATCGCGTTGAAATGTGCGCCGGCCTTCTTGAAACCTGCTGCGCCGTCAGAACAATCGCCGACGGCGTGAAAATGAACGCCATGCCAGCCGGGTGTCAGACCTGCCGCATCAAGACGCATCATGACGCCCGCCGCGCCAGCTCGAATAAGCACGATGCCGACAGATGCGCCCTTCGCATCGACGAGATCGGCGCTCACGCTCGCCCAGCCTTGGGGCGCAAGCTCACTGAGCGCAGTTGCGCCGTTCTCGTTTGAGACCTCGGCGGCGGATCCACCGTCACCCGCCTTTTTGGCGCAGGCCGTCATCGCAAGACAGACAACCAACGCGGGTATTGCTCGATTCGACATGGAAGCACCGGTTCAAAGCCAATCTCTAACACGCCCGCGCCAATTCAGAAGCGGAGAACTCCTTGAAAAGCGAAGGCTCGGCCGAGCGGACCGCTTGACCCCAACGGCGTCCCGATGCCTCATGCGCCTCAGGCAGGTAGTACCCGTGAAGAAAACCGACGTCATCTCCGGGCTTCTCCATCAAGGGGAGAACATTCTCTGGATCGGCCAGCCCGGATTTTCGCTGGCCCCCTCCCCTTCCGAACGCGTCAAACTGCTGACGCTGGTCTTTCTGTTCGGCGCGCTCATGCTTGTCGTCGCGGCGCACAACCGGTTTCAGGGAAGTCCGTTTGTGCTGGCGTTTGTGGTCGCACTGCTGGGAGCGGCCGGCGCGGCGCACCTTCTGGCGCTCTTCCATTCCCTCGGGCGACGCTCGTCCATGGTCTATTGCCTCACCAATGAGCGCGCGATCATCGTCGAGGGCCACAACCCGAAATCTCGCGCCTGGCTGCGCATTTCCTACGATACGCCCGTCGCCGTCAGCGAAAGAGGCGCCGGTCGCGGCCACATCGCGTTCGGGCGGAAATATGATTTCGATACGGAAGAATGGCCCATCTTTCGCGGGTTCGCCTTCTATGACATCAAGGACATCAAGCGGGTCGTCCACCTGATCGAGCGCCTGCAGGACGGCATGGCCCCGCCGGGCGTCATTCCGGGCGTGAAGGCGATGGCTGAGGGCGAAGACTTCGGCGGGCCGCCGCCGCGGAACGCCGACTGACCGAAATTGCCCGTGTACAAATTATTCGGCGCTACGCATTTTGGCTTTGTAGCTCGTGGCGGCTGCCGCCTGTCGGCCGGAAGACATTTCTCATGCTGCAGCGCGGTAACATTTCGTGATATGATATCACATTCTCGCCTCAATCGCGCCCACTCGCGAACACCCTTAGTCTCGATATGAGCACTGTCTGAGGGGCGACCTAAGGACATGGCGGGGCGGATGACGCACTCTCTCTCTCCCCTGAGCGCGCGCCGCCCCGCTAGTCCTCCGAAAAATCCTGATGTGCGCGGGCGTGGCTGGCAGGCCCTAGGGGAGTCGAACCCCTCTTTTCAGGTTGAAAACCTGACGTCCTAACCGATAGACGAAGGGCCCGCGTTTTCGCGAGGCCGGGGACGTATAGGCAGGCGCGCCGGGGCGCGCAAGAGTTTCAGAGCCGCGGGCACTCGACGTCGGATTGATCGATGAGGTTGCTGCGCAGTGAGCCCGTCGGTTCTCGATGGATTAGCAGATCAAGTGTCTAGGGTGGCTTATGGATTTGAAATTCGCGTCAGGACTCGCCGAAGTTGCGGAGCGAATTTCAAATCCGCCACACTGGGAGACGCAGACGGAAGACGCAGGAAACCTCGAATGATCCCCCGCTACGCACGCCCCGAGATGACGGCGATCTGGTCGCCCGAGGCGCGCTATCGCATCTGGTTCGAAATCGAGGCGCACGCCGCCGACGCC
>JBEBFW010000015.1:0-25788 GCA_040081755.1 Parvularculaceae bacterium | reverse complement strand
GTCGAGGACGACGCCGGCCTTTTCGAATACGCGCCCGTGCAACATGGCCATGACGCCCCCGCCAAGGTCGGCGCCATCGCCCCGCCTCCACGCCGTGCGCTCGAAGCGTCCGGCCGGCAGCTCCGCGGAGGCTGGCCCGGCGTCGTCCTCGACGGCCTCAAGCGCCGTGATCAGCCGTTGCTGCAGCGCTTCGAACCAGGCTCTCGCCGCGTGTTTTCTCTGTTCGATCATCACATCCGCCACCCCAATTGCCGCCGCGCCTCAGCGAGCGCCACTGCGCCGGCGACGGCCACATTGAGCGAGCGCGCGCCAGGCGCCAGAGGAATCCGGAGCCGCTCATCGGCGGCTTCGTGGATGTCGTCCGGTACGCCGGCGCTTTCTCGCCCGAGCAAAATGATCTCGTCTCCGGCGAACGTGAAACCCCAAAGATCCGAGGCGGCCTTCGTTGTCATCAGAATGAGGCGCCGGCCCACGGCTTCGCTTCGAAAAGCCTCCCATCCCGAATGGAAGACGGGCGTCGCCGCCAGCGCATAGTCCATGGCGACGCGCCGGATTTCGCGCGTCGCGCCGGCAAAGCCGCAAGGCTCGATGACATCGACGTCGGCGCCGAAACAGGCGGCGATGCGGATCGCAGCTCCCACGTTCTGGGGAATATCCGGCTGGTAGAGCGCGAGGCGCAAAGCGATTGATTCTCCTTGAGAAAAACGCCCAACGTCTAAAGGTTTTCGCGACGCTAGGCCGCACTCGGTTTGGCTTCAGACCTCTGCCATAAGGCGACCGCAACTACCCATCTTTCTAACAGATTTCCATTCCCGAGGGGCGTAGGCGATGAGCGCGGATAGCGGACCTCATGTGAAAGGCGCGGCCGCGGAAGAGCCGAGCCGGCGCGACTTCATCCACATTTTTGGCGCGGCCATTGCGGGCGTCGGCGCGGTCGGCGCCATCGTGCCGCTGGTCGATCAGATGAATCCGGATGCGTCCGTGCGGGCGCTCTCGACCAAGGAGGTCGATCTCGCCGCCATCGAGCCCGGCCAGGCGATCAAAGTGATGTGGCAGGGCAAGCCTGTCTTCATCCGCCGGCGCACGGCTGAAGAGATTCGCGAGGCCGAGACGGCGCAAGTGTCGTCTCTGAAGGACGAAGCGGCCCGCAACGACAATCTGCCGGCGGACGCCGTGGCGACGGACATGGACCGCGTGACGGACGCGGAAGGCAAGACCCACCCGGAATGGCTCATTCTCGTCGGCGTGTGCACGCATCTCGGCTGCATTCCGCTTGGCACGGCGCAGGGCGAGGTGCGCGGCGACTTTCAGGGCTGGTTCTGCCCCTGTCACGGCTCGCATTACGATCTGGCGGGGCGGATCAGAAAGGGACCGGCGCCGGAAAACCTCCGTGTGCCGCCTTATCAGTTCGTGTCGGACACCGCGATCCGGATCGGATAGAGGCACCCAATGGTTCATCAATCGACCTACAAGCCGGGCTCCGCGCTTGAAAGCTGGCTCGACAAGCGACTGCCGATCCTGCGCCTCGCCTATGACAGCTTCGGCGATTATCCCGTTCCGAAGAACCTTAACTACTGGTGGACGTTCGGCGGCATCCTGGGGCTCTTCCTCGTCATTCAGATTATCACCGGCGTCGTGCTCGCCATGCACTACACGCCTGAAGCGTCGCTCGCCTTCGCGAGCGTCGAGCACATCATGCGCGACGTGAACTACGGCTGGCTTTTGCGCTACATCCACTCGAACGGCGCCTCGTTCTTCTTCCTCGCCGTCTACATTCACATGTTCCGCGGGCTCTTCTACGGCTCCTACAAAGAGCCGCGCGAAGTCGTGTGGATTCTCGGCGTCGTCATTTTCCTGTTGATGATGGCGACGGCGTTCATGGGCTATGTCCTGCCGTGGGGCCAGATGTCGTTCTGGGGCGCCACGGTCATCACCAATATTCTCGCTGCGGTCCCGGTTGTCGGCGAGTCGATTCAGCAATTGCTCTGGGGCGGGCCCTCTATCGCCAATCCGACGCTGAACCGCTTTTTCTCGCTGCACTATTTGCTGCCGTTCGCCATTTTCGGCGTCGTCGCGCTGCACGTCTGGGCGTTCCACATTCCGGGCAACAACAATCCGACCGGCGTGCCGATCAAGGACGTGAAGAAGGATTCACTGCCCTTCCACCCCTACTACACGGTGAAAGACGGCTTCGCGATCGTCGTCTATATGACGATCTTTGCCGTGTTTGTCTTCTATATGCCGAACGCGCTCGGCCATCCGGACAACTACGTCGAGGCGAACCCTTTATCGACCCCCGCGCACATTGTGCCCGAATGGTACTTCCTGCCGTTCTACGCCATCCTTCGGGCCATCACGTTCAACATCGGGCCGATCACGTCAAAGCTCGGCGGCGTCATCGCCATGTTCGGCTCGATCGGCGTCCTCTTCATCCTGCCGTGGCTCGACACGTCAAAAGTCAGGTCCATGCGCTACCGGCCGACGGCGCAATTGTGGTTCTTCCTGTTCGTCGCCTGCTGCATCGGCCTCGGCTATCTCGGCGGCCAACCGGCGGAAGGCGTCTACGTGGTGTGGGCGCAGATCCTCACGGCTTATTACTTCGCCTTCTTCCTCATCATTCTGCCGCTCCTCGGCGTGCTGGAGAAACCGAAGCCCTTGCCGAAGTCGATCAACGAGGCGGTGCTGAGGAAAAATCCCGCAGCGCCTGCGCTGCAGCCCGCGGAATAAGCGAAAGACGTGAAGCCATGAAGAAGACCCTGTTCGCTCTCATCGCCGCCTTTGCGCTTGCGCCGTTCGGCTTCGCCTGCGCCGCGGGGGGCAAGGTCGAGCCCTACAAGAGCGGCGACTGGTCGTTCAATGGGCCGTTCGGCGGCTACGACAAGGAGGCCCTCCAGCGCGGCTTTCAGATCTATCGCCAAGTCTGCGCGAGCTGTCACGGCATGAAGCTCATGTCCTTCCGCAATCTCGGCGACAAGGGCGGGCCCTATGACGCGCCGGTCTGTGAGAAAGCCGGCGAGGAAAAGAAAATCAGCTGCAGCAACGCGAATGACAATCCGGTCGTCAAGGCGCTTGCGGCTGAATATCAGATTACGGACGGTCCGGACGATTCAGGCGACATGTTTCAGCGCGCGGGTCTGCCCGCGGACCGTTTTCCAAAACCTTATCCGAACGAACAGATGGCGCGCCTCGCCAATGGCGGCGCCCTTCCGCCCGATCTCTCGCTCATTGTAAAGGCCCGAAAGGACGGCGCGGACTACATCTACAGTCTTCTGACCGGCTTTGAGGCTGCGCCCGCGACGGTGAACGTCTCGCCGACGCAGCACTACAATCGGTATTTCGCCGGCGACATGTCGCAGCTCCTGAAGGAGGAGTACCGAACCGAGGAAGGGCATCCGAAGGAAGGCGTCGAAATCCCCCATGGCGGGGTTCTCGCGATGAAATCGCCCCTGTCGGACGGGCTCATCGACTTCGCCGACGAGGCGACGCCGGAAACCGTCGATCAGTATGCGCATGATGTCGTGAACTTTCTCGCCTGGGCCTCCGAGCCGAAAATGGAGCAGAGGAAGCGCCTCGGCTTCATGACGGTCGCCTACCTCCTGATCCTCTCCGGCGTTCTCTACTGGTCCTATCGGACGCTGTGGTCGAAGGTCGATCATTGACCGAGTTTGCGTCGGCCGCGTGTGACGCGGTCTTGTTGGCGCGTTCATGAAACGGCTGGCGGTCTACTGCGGATCGGCGACGCCTGCCGACCCATCCTACATGGAAACGGCGCGCACCGTCGGCCTCAGTCTGGCTGCGCAAGGGATCGGCGTTGTTTATGGCGGCGGCAAGCTCGGCCTCATGGGAGCGGTGGCTGATGCGGCGCTCGCGGCCGGCGGCGAAGTCATCGGGGTCATTCCCGATGCCCTCAAATCGACGGAGGTCGCCCATCTCGGCTGCACCGAGCTTCATGTCGTTGCTGACATGCACCAGCGCAAGGCCAGATTCACGGAGCTTGCCGACGGGTTCATCACCTTGCCGGGCGGGGTCGGCACCATGGACGAACTCTGGGAGGCGATCAGCTGGGCGCAGCTCGGCTATCACTCGAAGCCCGTCGGCCTTCTCAACGCCCACAGCTATTTCGACCACCTTATCGCCTTCAACCAGCGAATGGCCGAAGTCGGATTCGTTCGCGAGCCCCATCGCGGCATCATGATCGTCGATGGGACGCTTGACGGCCTGCTGTCAAAGATGTCCGCCTACAGACCGCATGCCTCGATCTTCTCCATGAAGCTGGAAGAGCTTTAGGGGCCACGCGTTCCCGGCGCGGAATTGGTTCGACCCGCCCACGATCCGGATCTGGTCAATACCGCGGCAGAAGCAGCATCGCCGACCACCGCCGGCTGGGCAGCCGTTGTTCGCGACCGTCCCCGTATCTGGTGAACACGAACTCGCTCGCGCTGGCGTTCTTCATCTCACCGACCTCGACGCGTGTCGGCTTTCGCGCTCCCTTCTCGGCGAGCAGCGCATCATCGCCGGCTCGGACAGGCCTCGCGGGCTCGACCCAAAGAATTTCGCCTGTTTTGAAACGCGGAGAGGCCGCATCGTTCGGCGCGAAAAACCCGAACACAGACGCGGCGTTTATGAAATGCGGCGCGCGTTTGCGCAGATCGATGGCCGGTTCGTTGCGAAATATCAGCCAGGCGCAGTTCTCAACGGTCGCGCGAAAGATCGGCGCCAGCGGAGGCGCATCCTCGAAGTTTGCCCCATCCTCCGAGAAGCCCCGATGCGGTCGTTGCCCAAAGTAGTCAGCAATGCGGGCGACCTCATCGGCCTTGATTTGCCGGTCACCGGAAAGCATGCGACTGACGGCTGACTTGTCGAGGCCCATGGAGTCGGCAAGCCCGGACTGCGACTTTGACTTGTCGCGGGCGAGCATCTCCCGGATCCACTCAGCCGTGTGTGACATTCGCAGAACGTGGCTTGCGAGGCGTGCAGAATCGATGGCGAAAATCGCAACAAATTGGTTCATGTGTTGTGATACTGGCAACCTTTGGCCGATACGGTATTTGTGCGAGGGGCGGCGGTGGAGGACCAGGATGAAGCATCAATCAGGTGCCGATGAACTGAAGAAGATCATGGCGGCGCTCGACGCTCAGGGGTCAATTTTGTCGGCAATAGCGACGCGGCTCGCCGATGTTCATGAACAATGCCGCAGGACCAACGAAACCATGACGCGGCTGAAATTGATGGCGGACAACGCTCGGGTGGCGGCGAGCGCGCAAGATGCGGCGCTTGCCAAGATAACTCAGTTGATCGCGGACCGCTGACGCCGCTTCGCCCCATTCCATTTCGGCAGGCGCGGTGGCTCACGCTGATCATTTATTGCTCTTGCTCCGTTGTCGCCTTGCGGGCACGGAAAGACTGCCTAAACCCGCCTCCCGAGGCACGAGCGGAGCGATGACATTTGCGTATGCGAAATCCGGCGCTGCTGACTGCGACCACTCTTATGCTGACGGTTCTGTGCGCGCTTGGAATCTGGCAACTGCGCCGCCTCGAATGGAAGCGCGACCTCATCGCGAAAGTGGTGGAGCGACTCGCCGCTGAACCGATTCCCTTTGATGAAGCGGCGGCGCGAGCCGATGCGGGCGAGGACATGGAGTATCAGCCGGTGAGGCTTGGCGGCGCGTACCGGCATGATCTTGCAGCGCACGTCTTCGGCACTCTGAACGGCGCGCCGGGCTACTACGCGTTCGCTCCGCTGTCCGCGCCGTCTCGCTCGTCCGGCAGTCGGCGTTTCGTCTATGTAAATCGCGGATTTGTCCCACAGTCAGTCCGCCAAACAGGAGGAACTGATCCTGCCGGCGAGATAATTGTGGTCGGCCTGTTCCGGGAGGCGGAGACGCCGACGGGGCTGGCAAGCGTGCTCCAACCGAAAGATCAGTTGAAGGATAATCTGTACTTTGTCCGCGACCCCCGCGTGCTCGCCAGGCAAGTTGGGATCAAAGCGCCAGCCTACTACATTGACAGCAATGGGCTGGAACACGCTGGGGATTGGCCGAAGGGCGGGACAACTCGCGTAGAATTTTCAAACCGCCATCTCGGATATGCGCTGACCTGGTTCGGCCTTGCTGCGTCGCTGCTGGTCGTGTTTGCGGCGTATTCGCTGCGGAAGGATTGACCCTTGCGCCGTTTGTCCCGCTGGAAGATAGAGACCCTCTGGAAAAGCGGGGCTTCATATGCCGTCCTTTGACATCGTCTCCGACGTGGATCTCGCCGAAGCCGACAACGCCATCCAGAATACGATGCGCGAAATCGGGACCCGGTACGATTTCAAGGGCTCGAAATCGAAGGTTGAGATCAAGGAAGGCGTCATTACGATCCATGCGGACGATCAGCTCAAGCTGAAGCAGGTTCGTGAAATCTTGCAGGGCCACATGCAAAAGCGCGGCATTGCGCCGGGATCGCTCGACTACCAGAAGGAGGAGACTGCGGCCGGCCAATCGATGCGTCAGCCGGTCAAAATCAGGCAGGGCATCGACAAAGAGTTGGCCAAGCGGATTGTCCGTGAAATCAAGGATGCGAAGGTGAAAGTGCAGGCGGCAATCCAGGGGGAGGAGCTGCGCGTCTCCGGCAAAAGCCGTGATGAACTGCAGAACGCCATCGCGTTCGTCAAAGGGCTCGACCTTGACCAGCCTCTGCAGTTCAAGAATTTCCGGGAATAGGCCTTCCGCCGCTTCCCTAGTCCCAAATCCGCGACCATGCTAAACCGCTGAAAAAGAGGGGCCCGCGATGGCGGACATGGAACAGAGCCTGCTGGAGATCATCAAGGAGCACGCGGTCGGTCTGACAGGAGAATTGACGCGTGCGACGCCGATCGCCGATCTCGGAATCGACAGTTTCGCTGTCGTCGAGATCATCTACGAGGTCGAGGAAAAGCTTGGCGTCGAAGTCCCGTTCAACGCCAATCAGAATCCCTTCGGCGAGATGAAGACCGTCGGCGATCTCGTCGACGCCCTCGCCAAGCTGATGGCGCAAAAGAGCACGCCTTGATGTCGCGCCGGGTCGTTGTCACTGGACTCGGCGCGGTCTGCTCCCTTGGCAACAATGTTCGCGAATTCTGGAGCGGGCTTGAGGCGGGCAAATGCGGCATCGTCAAGCGCTCGATCGGGCCGGGCGACGGACTTGAGATCACAGTTCCCATAGCTCCGGCGGATGGGTTCGACTCGCAGGCAGAGGCATTGGGCCGCGATCTGGCGCGAGCAGATCGCTTTTCCAAATTCGCTGTCGCCGCCGCCGACGAGGCGTTGAAGGATTCAGGCATCGAGATCACTCCTGAGTTGAGCCTGCGCGCGGCTGCGATCATCGGCACCGGAATTGGCGGCGCCGGGTCGCAAGACGACGCCTATTACAGCATGATGAAGAACGGCCGGCGCCCGCACCCGCTGACAATCTTGCGGATCATCCCCAATGCGCCAGCGAGCCATTTGTCGATCCGTTATGGCCTCAAGGGGCCGGCCTTCGCGGTGTCGAGCGCCTGTGCTTCCGGCGCCCACGCCATCGGCGTTTGCGCCGACCTTATCCGCGCGGGGACGGCGGACATTGGATTTGCCGGTGCGTCCGAAGCTGTGTTGAGCTACGGCCCGCTTGAGGCGTGGAGGGCCATGCACATCATGTCGGACGATCTGTGCCGGCCATTTTCAAAGAACCGCAAAGGGCTCGTCATCGGGGAGGGCGCCGGCGTGTTGATGCTTGAAGAGTTTGAGCGCGCCAGAGCCCGGGGCGCGACCATTCATGCCGAACTCGTCGGCTTCGGCATGAACGCAGACGGAAAGGATATGATCAACCCGGCCGTTGAAGGGGCGGCCGGCGCGGTGCGTGCGGCCATTGCGGGCCTTGGCATCTCCGACGCCCGTTCAGTCTACATAAACGCGCACGGGACGGGCACGTTGATGAACGATCCGACGGAGACCAAAGCGCTTCGCGAAGTTTTCGGCGCCGATGCCGATGGATTGGTCGTGTCCTCGACGAAATCCATGCATGGACACCTTCTCGGAGCCGCCGGGGGCGTCGAGGCCGTTGCATCGATCCTCGCACTGAAAAAGGGCGTTGCGCCGCCGACGATCAACTACGACGAGAAAGACCCTGCTTGCGATCTCGACTACTGCCCGAACGAGCCGCGGTCTCGCGCTTTCGAGTGGGCGATTTCGAACTCATTTGCATTTGGCGGCTTAAACGCTGTGCTGGCGTTCAAGCGCGTTTGAGACGCTTGCAAGCTCGAGGCGCAGGTCCTCGCGTCGCTATTCCGCTGACGCCTGATTCATCC
This sequence comes from Parvularculaceae bacterium, assembly GCA_040081755.1. Lineage (GTDB taxonomy): Bacteria > Pseudomonadota > Alphaproteobacteria > Caulobacterales > Parvularculaceae > Amphiplicatus. Next base: position 17,483 of record JBEBFW010000015.1, on the reverse strand, counting down.
GAGCGATCAAAAACTGCGCATCGCGGCAGTATCCGGCCGCAGTGCGATCCGCTTTCTTGAGCGCCGTGTCGAGCTCGGCCAGAACATTGTTGATCTCGTCAAAGGTCGCAAAGGCGTCGCGCGGCGGGGCGAGATTAAGCCCCTTCTGCGTCACGTCCAGCCGTGTCGGGGAGACGGAATAATGCGCCTTACCGCCGAGTTTCACATCGAGATGCCGCTGGCTCTTCCCGATCAACGTGGCCGCTCGTTCGTCAAGCGCGTCGATGGTCTTGTTGATGGAAAGGCGCAGTTCGTCATAACTCTCGGCCAACAGGGCGCGGCCGCCGGCGTCTTCGACGTCTTGCGCAGAGAGAGCAACCTCGTAGGCCTGTTCGATGATGTCCCGGATGCTGTCGATGGCATAAAGCGAGGCTTCTATCGAGGAGAGCGCCGCACGAACTGATTCGAGATCGGTCGTGTTCTGCGCGGCCGGCGCTGGCTGCTGCGCCGGCGCCCTCAGAACGCGGCTTAGACCCGCGGCTATATCGGCTTGCGGGAGCTCGTCCTCTTCAATCTCCCGGCGGTTGAGCAGGGCGCCGAGCGGACTCCTCTTGATCGCCCTGTCAAGTGAGGTCTCGTCGCCCTGGGATCGCTTGGCAAACATGTCTGGCGCCCCGCTCCATTGCTTCGCCGGCCCATGAACCATAGGCGGTCGCTTTTGAAGCGCCCTTAACCGAATGTCTAAACTTTGTCGGATGGAGCGTCTCGTCGGCGAGGCGTGCGACCCTCGATCCACCAAGCGAGACCGAACAAGACGGCGATTACAGCGAGCCAGAAATAAGGGCCGCCAAGGGCTGCGTCCGCAACGCGATCGGTGCGAAACGCGTGTCGCGACACCAGGCCCGCCCAACCACTTCCCGAGTACGAGGCGCCGCCGGGCTCCACGCGTCGGACTGCTGGCAAGGCGATCGCATCGCCGCGGCGGAAGGAAAAAGAGCCGCCGCGGGTTTTGTCGGCGACCGGGGCCAGCAGCGCAAGGTTTGAAACAACGTTCTCGAATTCGGGCGCAGCAGCGAGGCCGACAGCGCCGACCGCAAAGAGGTTGTCGGACCGAGCCCGATAGATGCCCCGCGACGCGGTCTCTATGGTCGCCTCGAAGAAGCCTGGTTTCCTTTCTGCAAGGGCGATCTCGCGGACGGCGCCGTCTGGCGCCGTGATCTCGACGACGCCAGGCGCCGGCGACATCGAACGGCGACGAATGACAAGGGCGCCGCCGACGCCTAGCAGCGACAACTGCTCTTCCTCGAGTTCCGGCTCCTTCATCAGCCAGTGCGCAATGCGGCGCAGCAGCTCCGTATGCGGACCGCCCCCGTCGAAGCCGCGCGCCCAGAGCCATACATGATCTGAGACAAGGAGCCCGACGCGGCCCTCGCCGACGCGATCCAGGATAAGCAGGGGCGCTCGATCGGGACCTTCCATCAAGGTCTGGCCGCTGCGCGGGGTGACCGGGAGGATTCGCAGCCAGCGACCCCAGATCGCCTGGTCGGGGAGGTCGGCGGTCACGGGATGGCGCAAGCCGTCAGCGCTGAGCCGCGGGCGAAACGCTCCATCGATTGCCTGTGCTGCTGGCGTGGCCGGGAGAATGAACGAGATGTTCCTTTGCAGGGCGAGGCTGTCCGGGCCGAAATATTCCGGGCCTGTTGCAACAAGTACGGCGCCGCCGTTTTCCACGTAGCGAGCGATATTGTCGAAGTGATAGGCGTCGAGCACGCCGCGATAGGCGTAGCGGTCGAAAATGACGAGATCGAACTCTCCCAGTTTTTCTATGAAGAGTTCGTCCTGGGGGAACGGGATTAGTGACAGCTCCTCGGTTCGCTCGAACGGGCTTCCTTTTTCGATCGGACGCAGAATCGTAAAGTGAACGAGATCGACTGCGGGATCGGACTTGAGGAGGTTTCGCCATACCCGCTCGCCCGGATGCGGCTCGCCGGAAATGAGAAGCACGCGCAACCGGTCCCTAATGGCCGTGATCGGGAGCACGACCGTATTGTTGCGGATTGTAAGTTCCTCCGCACGCTCTCCCACCTCAAGCTCGAGAACGAGCGAGCCGGGCCGGTCAAGTGGGGCGTTGAACGCGACCTCCGCGCCGATCGGGACTGCTTCCCGCAGTTGCTCCTTGCCATCGACCCGCAGTGAGACAACAGCGTGTTCACCGCGCGCGACCGGCTTTTCGTTGGGGCCGAGGTCGTCGATGCGGAAGGAGATCTTAACGGCGCTCCGAACGATCCCGTAGCGCGGCGCGTTGATCAGAGTGATCTTGCGATCGATCTCGCTCTCGCGGCCTGAAAAGAGGAAGTGGACCGGCGCATCGAGGCTGAACGTCTCTCCGCGTTGAGCGTCCGCCGCTTGGCCATCGGTGATGACGAATACGCCGCCGAGCCGGCCGCGAGGCGCATCCGCCACTGCGGCTTCGATCGCTTCGACGAGGCGCGTCTCTTCCTCACCGGTCGCTTCCCGCCGTCTCACTTCGACGCGCTCAAGCGATTTCAGCCGCATTTCGAGTTCATTCGCGGCTTTGCCGCTCGCGTCCGCGCGACCGTCGAGCGTTTGGCTGCCGCTCTTGTCCTCCACGATGACGGCGATGTCGTCGAGCGGAGTCGTTTCGGCCGTCCTCAGAATTGGATTGGCGAGCAAAGCGAGGAGCGTAGCGACGGCAAGCAGGCGTAAGAACGCGCCCCTCGAGCCAATAAAGAAACCGAGCCAGCACATCGCCAGCGAGACGACGCCAGCGACGCCTAGCGCCCACAACGGGATGATTGGATCGAAGACCACCTCGTGCATCAGCGTTCGAGCCTTTGCAGAAGGATGGTCGTGTGCACCAGATCGCTTTTGTAGTTGCCGGTGTAGGCGACCATGGCGATATTGATGCCCGCCCGGAAGGCGCACTCTTGGACCGTCGGTTCTTTGCCGGGTTCCGCATTCGCCACGCAATCGCCGCGGCCCATGACGGCGCGCAGCGGGCGGCCGAAATCATCCGTCGCCCAGGCTGAGGCCCAATCACGCCCCCCAATGATGATCGGCGTCACCCCGTCGTTCGCAGAGCCTTGCGCTTGAACCCACACAACGGCATCCGCGGTTCGTCCCGGCAAGTCCGTCAGTAGATAAAAGGACTTGGTCAAAACGTGATCCCTGGGAAGAGGCATGAGAGGAGGCACGTCCAGCTGTCCAAGAATGTCGCGCAACGCTGACTGCTCCGGAGTCGACGCGCCCGCCGCGGAACGTTCGTCGTCGCGTGTGTCGAATACAAGGAGACCCCCGAAACGCATGAAGGTCTCAAGGTTTCCAAGCGCAGATTCAGTCGGCGTCGAAGCGCCGGCGACGATCGGCCAATAGATCAGGGGATAGACCGATAGATCGTCCGTCTCGGGATCGATGGCGATCGGCGGCGCAGGCTCGACCGCTGTTCGTTTGAAAAGTTCTGCGGTCAGGCCGCTTAGGCCGCGCTCGGAGATGCGATCGACCTGCGGGTCGCCGGTTCGCACATAGGCGAGTCGCGTCTTCAGTGCGGTTTCGAGGACGCGATTGTCGATCGGCGCTTCGATGGGTTGTGCAGACGCGTCATGCACTGGCGCTGCAAACGCGAGGAACAAGGAAGCGGCAACGGGAAACCGAAGTCTGCCGCTGTAAAGAAGTGTGATGAGCCCATCGACCAGCAGCAGGAAGAGGGCCGCAGCCAGCAGCGGCGCGTCGAGCCGAACGGGCGGCGCTTCCGCGTAGGGAACCACGTTGACGCCGCTCGGCGCCAATCTGGAGAAGAGTGCGTCGATGCTCATTGCGTTTACAGCGATGGGCGCCTCCGGCGCTCCGTAGAGGCCTGGCGGCCGGCCGGGCGCGGCGCCGAGCCTCGCTTCGCCCGGTGCAATGTTCTGCGCATCCGGTCGCGGCTTCGCGAAGGCGCCGAAACCGTCAAGAACGCGAAATGGCGCGAGGCGGGCATTGGCGTCGCTCTCTGAGCGGTCCGGACCGAGGATGGAGAGATAGACCAGGCGTCGCATCATCTCGACGAACGTCGCCGAGATCGGGAGATCGGACCAACTCGGCGTCGCCGGCGCGTGAAAGAGGGCGAGCGCGCCAGAGCCCATCTTCATGCCGGTGACGATCGGCGTGCCGTCAGCGATGCTCGCCCAGCTGCGCTCGCTCGTCTCGCCGCCCGGCGCCGCGAGCACCTGCTCTCTGACAAATACATCGTCCGGGACCGCGAGATCTCCGAACGGCCCGGTCTCCGAGAACGCCGCCAGCCTCTGCGGCGTCTCCCAGGTGAGCGCGCCGCCGAAGGCGCGCCCGCCGCCGCGCAACTTGACCGGCAAGAGCGGCGGATCGGCTTCCTGCGCGGCGTCTGCGAGATTGGGACCGGCGAATCGAATGGCGACGCCGCCGCTTTCGATCCATTTCTGCAGTCCAGCGACATCCCCGGGGCGCAGGCGCCCGATATCGTCGAGGATGATGACTGAAACATCGGACTTCAAAAGATCGTCCAAAGCCCCGTCGATAAACGCTGCGTAAGGCTCGAGGGCCCGGCGGATGAAATAGGAGCCGCTCACGAACTCATCGACTCGCCCGTCTGCGCCGGCAATGAGACCGACGAGCGCGCGGCGCTCTCGCGCGTCAGCCAGTTGCACTGCTCCTGCAGAGGCGACGTCGTCGATCGCGACCGACGCTATGTCGTTGCGAAGCGCGAGCGGCAAATCGATGGAGACGTCGATCGACAGGACATTCGCCGCCATCTCAGCCCGTGCGCGCGCAAGTTCCCGGCCGCTCCGAGATGTGGCGACGAGCGAGCCCGACCAGGCGGCGTCGCCGTCGAGCCGCTCTAAGCGATAGACACGGTTATCTCCGGACGGCGGCAGCGTACGCAGCGCCATGGCCGTCGGCTCGGCGTAAATGGTCTGTGCGCCGAGTTCATTCAGTCTGTCTTCAAGATCCTTATCTCCATCCCCGGACAGACCGTCGCTCAGCCATCGGATCTCTGCGCTGCCGCCAAGGCGCGCCAAGGCATCCTCAAGTTCGGCTAGCCGCTGAACAGCGCCGGCGCGGTCCGCCCGAAAGGGTTGGGGCGAGATCGCGTCGGCAATCTTGCGAGCTTCCTCGCCCGTGAGCGGCCCCAGCATCGCTCCGGGACGCGGATCCGCCGTCGTCACGATAAAGATCATCCTGTTCGATCGCGCCGCCTCCTCAGCGCCGGCGCGCAATGCGTTCCGGCGCATGCCCCACGTGCTCGCCGCCGCCCAGCTGTCGTCGATGACGAAGACGAGCGGTCCTGCGGTGGGCACCGCCTTCGGCGCGTTTAGGATGGGACCGGAGAGCCCTGCGATAGCGAGCGTCGCCAACAGCAACCGCAGAAGGAGAAGGGGCCACGGCGTCCGCTGCGGCGTCTCCTCCTTCGTCTCAAGTTGCCGCAAGATGACGAATGCGGGGAACGACAGTCGCTTCGGCGACGGCGGCGTCGCGCGCAACAAAAGCCAGATCGCCGGCAGAGCCGCGAGGGCGATGAGGACGAGGGGGGCGCCGAAGGAAAGGGCAGGGAGCATCAACGCATCACTTGAGGGCCTTGAAATCGGAGAGCGCTTTGTAGACGGAAAGCAGTGCGGTTTCGGGGCGCCGCTCCGTTCTGTGCGCGACAAACGTCCACCCGAAGCGCTGTGCAATGTCGGCGACGGTTGCGCGGTGGGCTGTAAACTTCATTCGATACGACTCTGCGAGCGCGCCGGCCTCGCCCAGGATCAGTCGGTCCTTCGATTCGGGGTCCTCGAAGTCGATTCGACCGCCAAAAGGAAAATCCTCTTCCGCTGCATCGACAACCTGAAGCAGAACGCCTCTCGCGCCGGACCCGGCATAGGCGGCGACAGCGCCTTCGAGCACGGCGAGATCGATGAAGAAATCGCTGAGCATGACAATGCGCGAGCCCTGGGTCACCCGGCTGCGCGGCGGCTGTGGGGCGATGCCGTCGTCTGCCATTAGGGCGTCGAGAAGCCTCATAGGCGCAGTACGCCCGTTGTGGCCGCTGGATTTGCCCAAGAGGCCGATACGCTCGCCAGCTTCCGTCAGGAGAATGGCGAGCGCGACCGCGAGCACGTCGGCGCGATTGCGCTTGGTTGGCGCCTCGTCCTCGGATCTATAGTCGAGCGATTTCGACGGATCGCGCCAAATCCAGACATTGGCCGCCGCCTCCCATTCGTTCTGGCGCACGTAGAGACGGTCTGCGACGCGAGCAGATTGGCGCCAGTCTATGGCGTTGACCGGATCGCCGAACGCGTAGGCGCGATGCTGCCAGAAATTCTCGCCGGGCCCGGCCCGGCGTCGGCCATGCAGTCCGATGGCGACCGTGTGCGCCACTCGTTCGGCCTCGATCAGAAGCGCAGGAAACCTGGAAGCGGCGTCCTCGGCCTCACGTCTAAGCGCGGGTCCCTGTGAGGTCGGGTGCTTACGCATCGGTTCCGGCATTCCGGGCCCGCATGGATCACGCCGCTTTCGCAAGAAGCTCATCGACGAGTCTGTCCGTAGTCAGACCTTCAGAGCGGGCGGCGAAATTGAGCGCCATGCGGTGCCGCAAGACCGGCTTGGCGAGACGTCGAACGTCTTCGATGGACGGCGCTTTCCGTCCCTCGACGAAGGCGAGGGCCCGGGTCGCCAGCGACAGCGCCTGACTGGCGCGCGGTCCTGGACCCCAGGCCACAACCTTGCGCACGTGCTCAGTTGCGTCCGCTGTCGGTCGCGCCGAGCGAACGAGAGTGAGGATCGCATCGACAATCGAGGCGCCGATGGGCATCTGGCGCACCAGCGCCTGCGCTCGCTTCAGCTCGTCACCGGTGAAAACTCGTCGCACAAGCTCAGTTTGGGCGCCGGTAGTCGCAGCCAGCATCCGTCGCTCGGCGCCCTCGTCGGGGTAGTCCACGTCGATCTGGAGCAGGAAGCGGTCAAGCTGCGCTTCAGGCAACGGATAGGTCCCTTCCTGCTCGATCGGGTTCTGCGTGGCGAGCACATGGAACGGTGAGGGCAGGTCGTGGCGAACGCCTGCGACCGTCACGTGAAGTTCCTGCATGGCCTGGAGAAGAGCCGACTGCGTGCGGGGACTCGCGCGGTTGATTTCGTCGGCCATGAGGAGCTGGCAGAATATCGGGCCGGGAATAAACCGGAACGCGCGCCGGCCGTCGGCCGATTCCTCGAGCACCTCCGATCCAAGCACGTCGCCGGGCATCAGATCCGGCGTGAATTGAACGCGCTTCGCCGACAGGCCCATCAATTCGCCGATCGATGTCACCAACAGGGTTTTGGCGAGACCAGGCGCGCCGACCAGCAACGCGTGGCCGCCGGCCGCCAGAGTCGCCAGCGTCAGATCGATCACGTCCTCCTGACCGAAAATGACTTCGCCAAGACCGTCGCGCGCGGCCGCGAATTTCGCCGAGAGTTCCTCGAATTCACCAACCAGGTCCAAGGTCGCCGCCATCTTGATGTCGCCTAAGCGCTTCTTATTGCGTGGGAAATTCAACCAACACGGGTGATCGCCGATTTCGCCTCGGATTGGCAAGCTTTCCGCACGCATCGTCGATCACGTCTTGCCTATTGCGGGAGAAGACCCATTGTCTCTACGATTGCGCTCTGCGTCCGCGCCTTGCTTAGCGCGGCGTTAATGAGGGGCTAGTAACCAAAGACGGCCGGTCCGCCGGCCCTCGACCGGCGCTTTTGCGGCGGCCGGTTTCACAAGGGGTAGACCGTGGCGAGCGACGAAAACAACTTCACAATTTGGGGATTCATCAAAGGGTTCGGCAAGTTGCTGATTGGGTTCCTCCTGTTGTTGCAGGGGGTTATCGGGCTCATCATGCTGCTTCTGGTGATTGGCGTCGCCGTCAGCCTGTCGAGCGGCGTCGATGGCGGAAAAGCCAACGTGGCCGCGTCTATTGAGGATGGGTCCGCGCTCCTCATCAACCCCAACGGCGTTTTGGTTGAACAGGCGCCGGAAGCCGACCCCTTCCAGCAGGCGCTCGAGGAAGCCTACGGGTTCGACGAGCCCGACCAGATTGAAGTCCACGATGTCATCCGCGCCATCCGCCGCGCGTCCGAGGACAAACGCATCAGCGGCATCGTGCTCGATCTTGGCGGGCTTTACGTCCCGGCGATCAGCGCGTCGAAGCTCTACGACATCGCCGGAGAACTCGATGCATTCCGTGCTGCCGGGAAAAAAATCTACTCCGTCGGCGACTATTACGGGCAGGAACAGTATCTCCTCGCCGCGCATGCCGACGAAGTTTTCATGCACGACTATGGAAACGTGATCATTTACGGATACGGTTCCTACGGCACCTACATCAAATCCTTCCTTGAGAAGCTCAAGATCACGACGCACGTGTTCCGCGTCGGCACGTTCAAGTCCGCCGTGGAGCCCTTCATCAGGGACGATATGTCCCCTGAGGCGAAGGAAGCCAATCTGGCGTTCCTTGGCGTGCTTTGGGATGAGTATGCTGGCGACGTCGAGAAAGCCCGCGGCCTCGAAGCCGGCGCCATCCAGCGCTACGCCGACGGGCTGGGCGGTCTCCTTCAGCAGGCCGGCGGCGACTTCGCCAAGACCGCGCTCGATTACGGGCTTGTGGACGGGCTCAAGTCGCGGCCCGAGCAGCTCTCGTTCCTGCAAGAGACTTTCGGCGCCGACAAAGACGGCGAGTCCTTCAAGAAGGTCGAGTACTGGCGCTATGTCGCGTCCCTCGATCACGACAAAGACAACGGCGATACGCCCAACGTGGCGGTCGTCACGGCATCCGGAGAAATTATCGACGGCGAAGCCGGACCGGGCGAGGCCGCTGGCGGAGATACGATCGCCGGCTATCTGAAGCAGGCGCTCGACGACGAGAATGTCAAAGCGGTTGTGCTGCGGGTCGATAGCCCGGGCGGCTCGGCGTTCGCTTCCGAGATCATCCGCGACGGCGTGTTGGCGCTCAAGGAAGCCAAGAAGCCGGTCGTTGTGTCCATGGGGTCGCTCGCGGCTTCGGGCGGCTATTGGATTTCCGCGCCTGCCGACGAAATCTGGGCGGCCAAGACGACGGTCACCGGTTCGATCGGGATTTTCGGCCTGTTCACCACATTCGAAAATACGGCCGCCGAGCTTGGCGTTTTCACCGATGGCGTCGGCACGACGACGCTGGCGCCGATCCTGGCGACCGGCATTGGGCCCCTGCCGCCCGAAGCGGCAGACATCTTCCAGCGCTCGACCGAAGACGGCTACGAAAAGTTCCTGAAGAACGTCAGCGAGGGTCGCGATCTTGAACGCGACTACGTAGATTCGATCGGTCAGGGCCGGGTCTGGATCGGCTCGAAAGCGAAGGATCTCAAGCTGGTCGATAAGATCGGCGACCTCGGGGATGCGGTGGCGTCCGCCGCGAAACTCGCGAACCTTGAGAAGTATGACACGGTCGAAATCGTCGAGACGGTCACGCCGTTCGAGCGCATTTTCGGCTCGATGGGCGCCAAGGCGCTGAGAGCGCTCGGCTTCGACAAGCCCAAGGCTTTTGCTCAAAGCACGCTGATCAGGAAGGCGATCAGGCAAGTTGAGGAACAGGCGATGTTCTTCGACAGTTTCAACGATCCGAGCGGCCTTTACGCGCGGTGCCTTGCCTGCGAGATCAAGTAGGCTCGCAGGAGTGAACTCGAGGGCCGGCGCCGCTTCATACGATGCGGCGCCGGTTTGATTTTGATGACCGATCTCATGCGCTATGCGTCCGCCCTCGCGGACGTCGGGCCGAACGGCAAGCTGCCGCCGGTCGAGCGTTGGGATCCGCCCTATTGCGGCGAGCTCAACTTGACCATCAGCCGCGACGGCGTCTGGGTGCATGAGGGAACGCCGATTGGTCGCGCCCGATTGGTCCGGCTTTTCTCGACGGTTCTGCGAAAAGAGGGCGATCGCTATTTTCTCGTGACGCCGGTTGAAAAGCTTGGCGTCGAGGTCGAAGACGCGCCTTTCCTCGCCGTCTTGATGCGGGTTGAAGAAGGGCCAAGGGGCCAGCGCCTCGCCTTCATCACGAACGTCGGCGACGAAGCGGTCGCGGGCCGGCAGCACGCGCTGGTCGCAAGGCGCTGTTCGAACGGCGACGTCGCGCCCTATATCCATATCCGGTCCGGACTTTGGGCGCTCGTCGCGCGCGCCGTCTACTACGACCTTGTGGCCCTTGGCGAAACGCGCAATTGCGAAGGCGAAATGATGTTCGGGGTGCAGTCCGACGGCGAGTTCCACCCGCTCGGCCCGGCGGGCGCGCAATTGTTCGGTTAAGTCATGCAAACGAAAACGGCCGTGCGAAAAGACTGGGAGTGGCGGGCGCGCATCGCCGCGAACCTGAAACTCGCGTCGTCGCAAAAAGTTCGCGCCCTGTTCAGCGAGATGAACCCGCACCTTGTCGGCGACAAGTTGTTTGAAACGCGTTGGACGCGCGAGCGCCAGGACGCGGCCGTTCTGATCCCGATTTTCGATCGACCCGCAGGGCCGACGGTTCTCCTGACTGTGCGCTCTGCCGACACGCCGTCCCACGCCGGACAGATTTGCTTTCCCGGCGGGCGCGTGCAGGCCGACGATGGAAATTCCACGATCACCGCGCTTCGTGAAACCGAGGAAGAAGTCGGCATTGCGCGCGAGCTGGTCGATGTGATCGGCGCGCTTGGCGCGCATCAGGGCGGTCTCGGCTTTTCGGTGACGCCGGTCGTTGGCGTCGTCGATGCGAAAGCTGCCATTCACCCCGCGCCGCGCGAGGTTGCGGAAGCGTTCGAGGTCCCGCTCTCGTTCATTTCGGACCTTGCGAACCACAGCGTCGAGCAGCGCGAGGAGCAGGGCGTCGCCTTCAACATTTTCTCCATTCGGCATCAGGGCTTCCATATCTGGGGCCTCACCGCCGGCATCTTGAGATCGCTCGCCGAGATCTTGCAGGATGAGCCTTTCGGCCCCGGTCGCCGATGAGCGAGGCTCGCCCGTGGCTCACTCTCGGCGCGGCGGATCGCGCGCATTTCGAGTGGACCGCCCGCGCTCCCGTTCAAAAGATCGTCCATGCGCTTGAATTGGCGCGACCCGGCGCATCGCGCTTTGTCGGTGGGTGCGTGCGCGACAGCCTCCTTGGCGAGACGCCCAAAGACATCGACATCGCGACGGCCCTGACGCCAGAAGCGGTGATCGGCGCTCTCCATGCGGCCGGCCTTTCGGCGGCGCCAACCGGTCTCGACCACGGCACGGTGACCGGCATCGCCGACCATGTCGGCGTTGAAATCACGACCCTTAGAGCCGACGTCGCCACCGACGGGCGCCGCGCCACGGTCGCCTACACAGAAGACTGGAGCGTCGATGCCGCGCGGCGCGACTTTCGCCTGAACGCCATCTACCTCGCCTTTGACGGGAAGCTCTTCGATCCGGTCGGCGGCGTCGCCGACGCCAAAGCCGGTCGCGTGCGGTTTATCGGCGAGCCGGCTGACCGCATTTGCGAAGACTATTTGCGCATCCTGCGCTTCTTCCGCTTCTCGGCGCGGTTCGCAAGCGGGTTCGACGCCGAGGGGCTGGCGGCCTGCGCCGCATTCGCGCGAGGCATGGACATTCTCTCCGCGGAGCGCGTGGGCGATGAATTCTGCCGCATCCTCGCGCACCCGAATGCGCCGCTCGCGGTCGATGCGATGGCGGCGACCGGCGTTCTCGTCGAGGTATGGCCCAACGCGGCCGACCGAAAAACCTTCCGGCGACTGAAAGAACTCGATCCGTCGGCGGCTGCGCCCGTGGGGATCGCTGCGCTTTTCGGGGCCGGCGATGAGGGTCTCGATCGCCGTCTGCGTCTCTCGAAGGCGAACGCGGCGCGCCGCAAAAGGGCGCTTCAATCGGCCGAAGCTGCGCCTTCCATGAGCCTCAAGGCGGCGCGCGCGCACCTCTACCGCGCCGGCGTTCAGTCCTATCGCGACGGGCTTTTGGTGTGCCGCGCGAGAGGCGCTCCCGGCGATTGGGCCATGCTGGCGTCGGTTCCGGACCGTCATGCGCCGCCCCCATTCACGGTCTCCGGCAAGCATGTCGTGGCGCTCGGCGTCGCCCCGGGTCCAGACGTCGCTGCGACCGCCAAGGATGTCGAGGCGCGCTGGATTGCTGAAGACTTCCCGGGCGAGCCGCGTTTGCAAGAGCTTCTTCGCGAGGCTGTGGCGAGGCGCGGCGCTGTCTGAAACCGGAAGTCGAAGTCACACCCCCATCTGGCGCGCAGCGAGGTCGAGCATGATCTCCTCGGATCCGCCGCCGATCGCCATCACGCGCACTTCGCGGTAAATGCGCTCGACGCGACAGCCGCGCACGAAGCCGGCGCCGCCGAGGATCTGCATCGCTTCGCGCGCGCAGAACTCCATGGTTCGAGTGGCCTGGACCTTCAGCAGCGACAATTCGGCGATCGGCGCCTCGCCGTTCCGGACCCGCCACGCGCAATTGTCGAGCAGCGCCGATGACGCGTGCACATGGCGCACCATCTCGGCGAATTTGTGCCGAATGACCTGATGCTTGACCAGCGGCTTGCCGAAGGTCTGGCGCTGCAGCGCCCATCGCGCCGCATCCTCGATGCAGACGCGCGCAAAGGCGATCGCCTGCGCCGCCATGCCCAGCCGTTCCATATTGAAATTGGCGACGATGCCGGCAAAGCCGCTGTTTTCCGAACCGATGAGATTGTCGGCAGGCGCGCGCACGTCGTCGAACCGGATCGACGCCGTATCGGACATCCACCAGCCCATCTTGTCGAGCTTTGCGCGCGAGACGCCGGGGCTCTCGGCCTCAATGAGCAGAAATGAAAGGCCGCTCGCGCCGTCGCCGCCGGTGCGCACGGCGACGGTCAGGAAGTCGGCGCGATACCCGGACGTGATCAGGGTCTTCTCGCCATTGACGACATAGCAGTCGCCGTCGCGCCGCGCGCGCGTGCGGATGTTCGCGACATCCGACCCGCCCGAAGGCTCGGTGATGCACAGCGCGATGATCTTCTCGCCGGCAAGCACGGGGCGCGCAATGCGCGCCTTCAGCGCGTCGGAACCAAGCGCCATGATCGGCGGCAGCCCGATGCCGTGAGTCATGAGCGAGGCGATGAGCCCGCCTGCGCCGGCGCGCGCGAGTTCTTCCGAACTGATCATCGAGTGAAACACATCGACGCCGTCCCTGACGCCGCCGTACTCTTCCGCGTAGCCGAGGCCGATCAGGCCCGCGTCGGCGGCTTTTCTGTGCAGGTCGCGCGGGAACCCTTCCGCTTCGTCCCAGACGTTGACGTGCGGCATGACTTCGCGCTCGACGAAAGCGCGCACAGTCCGCCGCCACGCCTCGTGGCTTTCGTTGAGATGCGGCGAGGGAAGTCGCGTGGCGTCGAAATCGAGGGGAGCGTGCATGGCTTGCTACTTCTCGTTCGCCCGGATGAAGGCCGGCCGCGCGCTGATCTTGTCCCACCACTTCATGACGTTCGGCGTGAACGCCTCGTCGATGGCGAGCGTGCGCGCAAGATAAAGAGCGTAGCCGACCGCGATGTCCGCCATCGTGAATCGGTCGGCGCAGAGATAATCGCGCTCGCCGAGCGCCGCCTCCACGGAGCGCCAGCGAGCCAGAAACCACTGCCGGTAATCGGCGGCAGCCTGGGGCAGGCGGCGTTCTTCGGGTTCGAGCAGCGTGTAGCGCAGCACGAGGGTTTGCGGAAACGTCAGCGTGGCGTCCGAGCGATGGAGCCAATTGACGTAGAGCGCGTAGTCGGCTTCGTCTTTGCTGACGCCGAGCGGCGTCGGGCCGTATTTCTCGGCGAGATACTGGCAAACGCCGGCGCTCTCGGTCAGCGTCGCTGCGCCATCGACGAGAGCAGGCACCGTGCCGAGCGGGTTGATCTCCTTGTAATCCTTGTGGAAGACGCGGGGCGGGAATTGCATCGAGACGAGCTCGTAAGGCAGCCCCATCTCCTCCAGCGCCCACAGCGCCCGCAAGGAGCGCGCGCCCTTGCAATGATAGAGCTTCAGCATGGCGTCGGGCCGTTCATCGCAGTTCGATCCACACCGGGACATGGTCTGAGGGTTTTTCCTTGTCGCGCTCGGCCCGATCGACGCCTGCATTGACGAGGCGGTCCGAGGCCTGCGGCGACAACAGGAAATGATCGATCCGGATGCCGTTGTCTTTCTCCCAGGCGCCGGCCTGATAGTCCCAGAATGTGTAGAGCGTCTCGTGCGGGTGAATCTGGCGAAGCGCGTCAGTAAGTCCGAGATTGAGAATCTGACGATAGGCCGCCCTTGTTTCGGGCAAGAACAGCGCGTCCTGCTCCCAGCTCTTGGGCGAATGCGCATCCTCCGCCTGCGGAATGACGTTGAAGTCGCCGCAAATGACGAAGGATTCCTCGAATTCGAGCAGCGCCTCGGCGCGCGCCTTCAGGCGCTTCAGCCAGGCGATCTTGTAGTCGTATTTGGGGCCGGGCGCCGGGTTGCCATTCGGCGCATAAAGGCCGCACACGCGGACAACGTCCGCGCCCGGCGGCGCGATCACCGCCTCGACGTAGCGCGCCTGATCGTCCGTTTCGTCGCCCGGGAGCTTCTTGAGAACGTCCTCCATGGGGAATTTCGACAGGAGCGCGACGCCGTTATAGGACTTCTGTCCGTTGACGGCGAGGTTGTAGCCGCGGTCGCCGAATTCGAGTTCGGGGAACTTGTCGCTCACGCATTTCAGCTCCTGCAGCACGGCGACGTCGGGCTTCGCGACATCGAACCATTCGAGAATGCGCGGCAGGCGAGCGCCGATCGAATTCACATTGAAGGCGGCGACCTTCACGCGGCGGCTCGCGGCCGAGCTTCGACGTCCTGTTTCAATCGCTCCAGCGCGGCGCGCATGTAGCCCGGCCAGAGAATCTTGACGATGAACCAGACGGCCGGACCGCTGGCCGCGCCCTTCGGCTTGAACGCGTAGGTCCAGTCGATCCGCGTGCGGTTCGTGCTCGACATGGTGAAGTGCCAGTCGCCACGGCCCTCGCTGACCAGCGCGGCGAACGGGCCGGTGAAACCGGAAACCCGGTAGGAGTACTTCACATTGGGCGCGTATTCGGTCAGCTCTTCGCGCACGGACGATCCGTCGGTGAGGGTCAGCAGCCGCTTTTGGCCGACCGCGCTCCACCGGCCCTTGTGTTCCTCGACCTTCAAGACTCCCGGCACAATGCCGCGCGAGCGAATGATGAACGGAATGTCGAAGCCGCAAGCGGCCTCGAACACCTGCGAGAGCGGCGCATCGATTTCCAGCGTTGCTGAAGTTGGGATGGGTGAGGGCATGGCGCTCATCCTGCCATGACCGCCGCCGAGCGTCGAGCGCGGGCCGCGACGCACAAGTTTTTCATGTGTGAAACCTCACGAATTCCTCTAGCGGGGCGCGCTCTGAGCGAAGCCGGTTCACCGGCGCATCCGCGTCGGGATAGCCGAGGGCCATGCCGCAATATACCTGCTCGGTCTCGGGCAGGCCCAGAAACGCGGCGACGGTCTTTGCTCTCGCCGCCCAGCATTCCTGCATGCAGCTCGCAAGGCCCTTCTCGACGGCTGTGAGGGCGATCGACTGCATGAACATGCCCAGATGCGCCCACTGGCCTTTGTCGAAGCGCCGGTCGAGCGTGAAGACAAGTCCGACCGGCGCACCGAAGAATTCGAAGTTCTGCTGAAACCATTTGAGGCGCGCGGCCTTGTCTTCCCGCGGGACGCCGACGAGGGCGTACATCTCTTCGCCGACGGTGAAGCGGCGCGTGCGAAACGGCTCCCACAAATTCTCCGGATAGACGGCGATCTCGAATTCATTCGCAAATGGATTGTCGGCCAGTGATTTTTTCACGGCGTCGACGAGCCGGTCCCTCGCGGCCCCGGTCACGACATGAACCCGCCAGGGCTGAAGATTGCCGCCTGAAGGCGCGAACTTCGCAATATCGAGGATGTCGCGCACCAAAGCCTCGGGGACGAGCCTGTCGATGTAGGCCCTCGTCGAGATGCGCGCTTTCAAGGCGTCAGTGACAGTGGTCATGGCGGGTTCCCGATCGGGTGCGGCGGCGGCAATAGCGGGCCCGCCGGGCGAAAAATCAAGGGGGCCTTGCGCCGGGCCCGGCGCGTCCGCAAATGGAAAATCATGCGCTCCAGACTGATGCTCGCGGCCACGCTTTTGATATTCGCCTGCGCGATCGCCATTGCGATGCGCGACGACCGGGCGTTTTTGCGCAGCGGACCTGAAGTCATCGTGCGCGAGCGGCGCGGCGAAATCGTCTTTGAGTGGCTCTTTCCGATCCAGCCGCCGATGGCGGCGCATCTGGCGGCGGCGTTCGAGAAAAACGCAGCGAAGGCCGAGCGCATCGTCATCGAGCTGAATTCGCCCGGAGGGATGGTCGCAGAGGGCGGCGCGGTCATCGACGAGATCGAGCGGATGAAGCGCTCTCACGAAGTCGAGACGCATGTCGGCGCCAATCGCGTGTGCGCGTCCATGTGCGTGCCGATCTATCTTGCCGGCGAACGTCGCACGGCCGCGCCGTCGGCGCGCTTCATGTTCCATGAGCCGACCGCCTATGACGTGATCAGCGAGGAAGAGGTCAAGCGCCCCGAGTTCGAACGCCGGTTGGACGCCGAGCGCTTCTTTCGCCGCTATATCGATCCGACCGAGATCGATCCGGCTTTCGCTGCGGAACTCCGCGCCAGCATCAAGGGCCGCGACGTCTGGTTCACGGCGCGCGATCTTGTCGAGCGCAACACACATGTCGTCGATGAGCTGGTGCGCTGACTGGCGCGTCATGGTTCGCCTCACAACTGGTTTCCGTTTTCGGTCAAACCTTTCCCGTCTCCGCCGCAAGGAACTTTTGCGCGAGAGGATAAGAGTGGAGAGGATGCGCGGGGCGCGCGTGTCCAGTCCTTGGTAGTCAAACGGGGACGCGAGCGCCCCGCGGCCCGCGCGCGGAGCGCGCGATGACTTACGAATTGGCCGCGAAGCGGCCGGCAGCGTTGTTCTGCATCCATCCCGCGGGCGTCATTGCTGTCTCGTGGGTTCCGATAGGCTGGATGAGACCCTGGAGATTACGCCGAGGAGCCGCGGGCGGACCGGCCGGGACATGTTGCGGGCTCCGTTCTTCGCACCCGCTCATCCCGCTCGCCGCATTCCATGCCGCCTTTGGACGGTTGCAACGGCGCCTCTCCGGTGCATGGAACGAGACCATCATAGGGCCGCGTCAACCGACGGGGATAAGTCGGGGGAAGCGGGTTAAGAGGCATGGTTAATTCTGGCCTGCGGCGCGGATCGTTTCGGCGGCGCGCACGACTTTCGCGCGGCACACATGGCAAAACACATCCGCCGGCGGAGTTTCAAATCCCGGCGCGCCTTCAGGCGCTTCGATGGTTTATACCAACCCTCGCTGAAGATCATTCATGAGCCCATTGGCGCAGTCCGATGGACATGATGCGCCACGGCTCGGCGAGGAGTTTGTTCCACGCATGGC
>JBEBFW010000172.1:0-7354 GCA_040081755.1 Parvularculaceae bacterium | reverse complement strand
TCGCTGACCGTGACCATGCCGGCTCCGGGGGGATGGAGCTCGGCGGGACCTCACCGGATCTGGGAGAGCGCGTTCCGGAGCGGGTTTCCCCGCCGATCAGGGGACGATCCCCTGCGCGCGTGCAGCCACCGAGCTGTGACAGCCCCGCTCGTAACGCGGGGTGCGGCCCGGATCGAGGGCGCCGCGCCTCAGGCCTCGTGGTCGCCCTGGCCGCCCTGGGCCTGCTGCTCGGCGATGTCCTTGCGGACCTGCGCCATGTCGAGCCCCTTGACCTGGGTGATCAGGTCCTCGATCGCCGGCCGCTGGCGCTCCTTCGGCGGCTCGCGGGCGGTCCCGAGATAATGGAACCCGACGAACCGCTCGTTGCCGCCGAGACCGAAGGCGCGCTTGACCCCCTCGTCATAGGCGCACCATTCGGTCACCCATGAGGCGGCGAAGCCGTAGGCGCTCGCAGCGAGCAGGAGGTTCAGCCCGACGGCGCCTGCCGTCATCACCTGCTCCCACTCCGGCGTCTTGTGGGCCGGGTCCACGCGCGAGACGACAGCGACGACGACGGGCGAGCGCAAAAATCGCCCGCGCTCATTCTCGATCTCGGCAGGATCGGCGCCGGGAGTCGCGGCGCGAAAGGCCACGGCCAGCGCATCTCCGGCGCGGGCCCTGCCCTCGCCTTCAAACACGATGAAGCGGAAAGGAAAGAGCTTGCGGTGGTCGGGCGCGCGCGCAGCGATCACGAGCATTGCTTTGAGAGTCTCGGGATCCGGCCCTGGCGGCCCGAGCAGCTTGATCGACGTCGAGCGTCTAAGGGCAAGCAGCCTCACTGCGTCCGGCGAAGGATTGGCGGGCGCCATCGGCGCGCCGAACTCGGGCGGCGTCACAATCGTCTGCATCGGGAGCGCCCCCTAGAAGCCTGCGTCGAGGCCGACGCTAATCGTTCTCTCCTCGCCGGGGAAGGCGCGAGCCTCTCCGAAGGCGAAGTCCGCGCGCTCGGCGTAGAGCTTGTCGAAGACGTTTCGCACCGTGACCCACGCAGCGAGGTTCTCCGATAGCTCATAGGCGCCGCGAAGATTGACGAGATGGTGTCCGGGGTAGGTTTGCGTGTTCGCGGCGTCGGTGAAATAGGACGAGACATAGCTCCACTCGGCTTCGCCGCGAAAATCGCCCGGCGTCCATAACGCCCTGACGCCGGCGAGCCACCTTGGCGCAGAATCGACATCGTCGCCCTTGCCGATCGCCTCGCTTTGCTGCGGCAGACTGAGGATCGGCCGATCGAACCGGTAGGTGTGGCGGCCATAGGCGACATTTCCGTCGAAGACGAGGTCGTCGGCCGCTCGCGCCGTCGCCTCGAGTTCGACACCCACATGGCGCGTCTTGCCGTTATTGACGTTGAAGCCGTCCGCATCGCGGAAGAAGAAGTTCTTCTTCGCCATGAAATACGCTGCGGCGTCGAGATCGATCCGCGGACCGAGGCTTCCCCGCCAGCCGACTTCGACGGCGTCGATGAATTCGGGCTCCGCCGCGTTCGACGTCTGGCTCGGCTGCAGCCGATAGAGATCGGCAGTCTGGGGCGGCCGCGCGCCGCGCGCATAGCTCGCCCGCAGCACGCCGTCGGCGACCTCGTAAAGAAGGCTCGCCTTGGGGCTCGCGGTAAGGAAATCGTCGATGGCGTCGGCGGGCCGCAGAAAACGGCCCACAGCGCCAGTCCCCGTCCGGTTGTCGTAATTGTAGCGCGTCCAGTCGAGACGCGCGGCGAGAACCGCCTTCAAGCGGTCCGTCAAGGACACGCTCGCCTGAACGAACGGCGAGGCGGCAAGCGCCGCTACGTCATAGTCATAATGAACGCCGTTCGTGAAAGTTCCGATCGTCGGGATCGACTGAACCTCGCGGAGCGATCCCTCCGTATACTCCCAATCGAATCCCGCAATGAATGAAAGCGCGCCGCGCTCGCCGGCGTAGAAGGCTGTCTGGGCGCCGAGGCTCCAGTGGCTGTTCTCCTCCAGCGCTTTGGACGGGAAGAAGTGCAGCAGGAAGGATTGGTCGGTCCAGCGCGCGAACGGGGTCACCGACAAAGTTGAGGCGTCGCCGGTCTCGACATCGATGCGGCTTGAGAGCCGAAAAGACTTCGCGTCGCGAAAGGCCTCCGGGTTGGCGTTGGCCCGCCGCAGCACGGGGTCCGCGTAGGCGTCAGGGCCGATCACGAATCCCCCGGTCTCCTGGTTGAGATTGGCCGCCGAAAAGACAGTGCCGATGTCGATGCCGGCGCCGTCGTAGTCATGGCGCAGCGTCGCCTTCTGCTGGTCGAGGCCGGTGGCGGCGCGATAGCCCGCTTCCGAGGCAAGCGACACGCCGGACCACAGGCCGTGACGCCCGACTGTGTCGGAAAGGACAGCCGTCCCCTTGAACCGCTCGACGGTGTCGCCGGAAATAGAAACCCGGCCCGAGCGCTGCTCGCTCGGCCCCGGCGTCAGCACGTTGACGACGCCGTGGATGGCGTTGGCGCCATAGAGAGCGCCGCCCGGCCCGCGAATGACCTCGATTGCCGACGCGACCTCGGTATGCGCCTCGAACAGGGCGTTGACATTGGCGAACCCAGCGGAGCGCAGCGGCACCCCGTTCTCAAGGAATAGAAACGATCCGGCGCCCGCCCCGCCGGTAAGCACCGGCGACCTGATGGACGTCAGATGCTCCTGACCGCTCCCGCGATGGATCAGGACGCCGGGGGCGCGCGACAAGACCTCGCTCGCATGATCGGCGGATATGCGCCGAAGCTCATCCTCGCGCACGACGCTGACGCTTGAAGCGGCCTCGAGAATATCCTGCGGACGCCGTTCGCCGCTGACCACGATCTCATCCGCCGCGACGGCGGCGGCCGGCGCCTGAGCCGCCAGCAGCAAACACCAGACCGGACCGCGGCGCACCCTCAAAGAGAACCCTCTCACCAAAAGCAACCTATCACGCGCGGCCGGGGCCATGAAGGAGCCGCTTCATGCAATGCCCGCTTTTCACTCCCCCGCGCAGCGCGTTATGAAGCACCCGCGAGCGGCCGAGAGAGCCGCCGACACGGGGCGGGAATCCATGAAAAAGACGGCGTTGTTGGCGGCGGCGTTGGCGATCGGCTCCTTTGCGGCGAGCGCGCAGACCCCGGACAAGCTGCTGTGGGGCGACACGCATCTCCACACGAACCTCTCGGTCGATGCCTATTTGCTCGGCAACCGGTCGGCAGACGCGGACACGGCCTACCGATTCGCCAAGGGCGAGCCGGTCATTCACCCAGGCCACCGGGCGCGCACACAGCTTCGAACGCCGCTCGATTTTCTCGCCGTCACGGATCACGCCGAACTGATGGGCGTTCCCTACCGCCTGCTCACCGTCGGCGACGAACGGCTGACGCGGACCAAGCTCGGCCAGCGCATCAAGCAGCTCGTCGCGGAGGGAAGAGGCGAGGACGCCTTCGGCCTTTTCATCCTCGCCATCAACGCCGCCGGGGCGGAGAACCCTCAGCGCACAAAATTCGGCCTGTTCGACCTTCTTGGTTGGCGGTTCAAGGCGCTCATCGGCAAGGTCGATGCGCAGCAGGTGGCGACGCAGTGGCTGAACAGCGATCCGCGTCTCCTCGAGGATCTCGATCAGGAAGAAATCACCAGGGTGAGCTGGGAGACAAATCTCGCCGCCGCGGAGCGACACAACGAACCCGGCAAGTTCACGTCGCTGGTCGGCTGGGAGTACTCTCCGACGCCGGACGGCGCCAATCTTCACCGGATTGTTCTTTCATCGATCGACGGCGCCAAGGCCCGCGCGTTCATCCCTTTCTCCGCCAATGACGATCCTAGTCCTGAAGGATTGTGGAAATGGCTCGACCAGCAGACCAGGGCGACCGGCGCGATGTTCACCGCAATTCCCCACAACTCCAATATCTCGAAGGCCCGGATGTTCGCCGCGCTGAACTTCGACGGATCGCCGCTGACCGCCGAGTTTGCGCAATTGCGGGCGGCATGGGAGACTGTCGCCGAGGTCACGCAGATCAAGGGCACCTCGGAAACTCACCCGGCGATCTCGCCGAACGACGAGTTCGCCGCGTTCGAGTTCTTCAACCAGCTCATCGAGGCGCGCGAGGATGCGCAACACGAGCCGACGACAACCCGCGCCGACTATGTGCGCGGCGCGCTGCTGACGGGTCTGGAGCAGGAGCAGAAACTTGGCGTGAACCCGTTCAAGCTCGGCATGATCGGCTCGACCGACACGCATAGCGGTCTGTCGAGCGCCGAAGAAACCAACTTCACCGGCAAATTCGCTCGCGACGGCACGCCTGAAAGCAAGAGCTGGGGTCCATCCGGGCGCCTCAATGGCTGGGCGATGTCGGCGTCCGGCGTTGCGGCGATCTGGGCGCGCGACAACACGCGCGAGGAGATCTTGTCCGCGATCAAGCGGCGCGAGGTCTACGGCACGACAGGCCCGCGCATCCGCCTGCGCTTTTTTGGCGGCTACGCCTTTGCGGCGGAAGACGCGACGGCGAGCGACGTCGCGGCCGTCGGCTACGGCAAGGGCATCCCCATGGGGCAGACGCTGACGCCCGCGGCGGACGCCGCCGCGCCTTCATTTCTCATTCAGGCGGTCAAGGACCCGGTCGACGCCAATCTCGACCGCGTGCAGGTGGTGAAAGGCTCGCTCGGGCCCGACGGTCAGGCGAGAGAGAGAGTCTTTGACGTCGCCTGGTCTGGCGAACGGACGATCGGCGCCGATGGCAAGCTGCCCGCGGTCGGCGACACGGTCGATCGCGTCGCGGCAAAATACGAGAACTCCATCGGCGAGGCCTATCTCGCCACAGTCTGGCGCGACCCGGAATTCGACCCGGCTGCGAAAGCCTTTTATTATGTCCGCGTGCTCCAGATACCAACGCCGCGCAATTCGCTTTACGACAGCGTCGCGCTGCAGCAGCCGCCGCCGGAAGGGTACCCGCAAGTGATTCAGGAGCGCGCCTACAGTTCCCCGATCTGGTACGCGCCGTGAGCGCTCGACCTTCAGCATGAGCATCTTCAGCAGAGCGCTGCGCGAGCCGCTTCTTCAGTTTCTCGCCGTCGGCGCCGTTTTCTTCGCCGCCGCCAGCGTCATCAAGCCGCCGCCGGACGACGAGCGCAGCATTGTCGTCGATCGTGCGGCTCTCCTCGAGTTTATTCAGTACCGCTCCAAGGCGTTCGACGCAGGGACGGCGAATGAAATCCTCGCCGGGCTCAAGCCCGAGGAGCGCGAGGCCCTGATCGAGGACTATATCCGCGAGGAGATCGCCTATCGCGAAGCCCTGAAGCTCGATCTTGAAGCGGACGACTATGTGGTCAAGCAGCGCCTCATCCAGAAATTCGAGTTCCTGCAGGAGACCCTGATCGGCGACGAACCGCCTACGGAGAAAGAGATCTCCGCCTGGTATGAGGGACACAAGCAAGACTATGTCGAGCCGCCGGCTGCGACCTTCGCGCATGTTTTTTTTGCACGGGAGGGACGGGGCGATGCAGCGTCGGAAGCGGCGGCCGAAGAGATGGTCCTCGACCTCATGAAGCGGAAGGCGCCGTTCGAAGCCGCGCCCGGCAAAGGCGACCGATTTCCGTTCGGCGTCAACTTCGTCGATCGCACGCTCGACGACGTCTCCTCCCAGTTCGGCGAGGAAGCGGCCGTCGTCATCTTCAATGAAAGCGGACCGTTCAATACGTGGCGGGGCCCCGTGCGATCTTCCTACGGCGCGCACGCTGTCTACGTGAAAAAAGTGATCCCCGGCCGGACGCTCGCGCTGGAAGAGGTGCGCGACAAGGTGATCGAAGACGCAAGCCGCGACCTTCGCGAGCGCACGAAAATAGGCCTCCTCGACGGCGCGCGTCAGAAGTACGACATCATGATCGAGCCGTTGTCGGCTGACCCGGCGCCATGAAGCCCCTGCTCGCTCTGTTGCTTGTGCTTGCAGCGATTGCGCCGGCGACAGCGCACGAGGCGCGGCCGCTGACAGTGCTCATCGACGAGCAGATGGACGGGCGCGCGCTCCTCTCCTGGCGGGCGCCGGAATCGATCGATCAGCCAAACGCGCCGACTGTCCGCCTCGAAGGCTCGTGCATCGCTGTCGGCGCGGCGCCAGAGAGTTCCGCCGAGTATTATTCCGGACATCAGGCCTACGCTTGCAGTCCGGGACTATCCGGTCTGAAACTCAGCGTCAGCTATCCTGTCTTCAATCCCTCCGTCTCGACGCTCGTTCGCATCTCGCGCAAGACGGGCGAGGTCTCGACCGCAGCGCTCGGCCCCGCGACGAAGGAGTGGACCGCGCCGCCGCCGACGACGTTCACCGGGGTCGCCAGCAGCTACTTCTCGCTTGGCGTCAAACATATCCTCATCGGCATCGATCACATCCTGTTCTTCCTCGGACTTCTCATCCTTGCGCGCACGCCGCGCCGCGTGCTGCTGACGGCGACCGGCTTCACCATCGCGCATTCGCTGACGCTGGCGTTGGTGGCGCTCGACGTCTTACGCGTCTCGATTCCTGCTGTGGAGGCCTCGATCGCCCTGTCGATTGTCTTCGTGGCGTCGGAAGTCGCGCGCGGGAACAAGACGACGCTCGCCTGGCGGCGCCCCATTCTGGTGGCGGCGACGTTTGGATTGCTGCACGGCGCGGGCTTCGCCGCCGCTCTTGGCGAGATCGGCCTTCCGCAGACCGAAAAGCCGGCGGCGCTTCTTTTCTTCAATCTCGGCGTTGAGGCGGGTCAGGTCATGCTGGCGCTCGCCGCTTTCGCCACCGTCTCGGCGGTTGTGCGCACGCGCGAGGCGTTCAGCTTGCCTGCGCTGCCGCTCGGCGTCGCTGAGCGGCTGGCCGGCTACGGCCTTGGCGTCGTGTCGGCCTATTGGTTCATCGAGCGATCGGCGGCGCTCTTCGCCTGACCATCGCGTATCAAAATGCAAAACGGCGCCGAATTGGCGGCGCCGCTGCATGAAGGGCGATCGCGGCTAGAGTCTGAACCGCACCTGGTCGGCCCAGAAGCGCTCAAGACGCTGCAGGGCCTTGTTGGTCTGTTCGATGAGCGCGAGATCGACGCCGCCGACCTGCGCAACGGACCCGAGTTGCCGCTCATAAAGCGACGCCAGTCGGTCGCGGATTTCGAGACCCGCCGCCGTCAGCGAAACCCGCTTCGAGCGCCGCCACCAGCTTCTTCGGCGCGACTGCGCGAAAACTCTGGTCGATCCAGCCGGCCAGCAGATCCTCCGGCAGCACGTCATTGGGCCCGAAACTGCAGGTGATCCATCCCGCCTTGCCGAGGCCGTAGCCGCTCGGCTTGGTGAACGGGAGGGTCAGGGCCATCTCGGCCGAAACCGGCAGCTTGACGCT
>JBEBFW010000171.1:0-7365 GCA_040081755.1 Parvularculaceae bacterium | reverse complement strand
AAACGCAAAGCCCGGGGACCCGCGGGCCGGCGCCGCCGAAGGATTGCCTCAAGGCATTCCAAAGCCGCGCCGGTCCCGGGTCCGGCCGGGAGGGCGCAGACTGCCTGCGCCCGTCTATTGGTGTCCGCCTACAGAATGTATTTCGAGAGGTCCGCGTTCCGCGCGATCGCTGAAATGCGACCCTCGACGTAAGCCTTGTCGATCGCCACGGTCTCGCCGGCGCGATCGCCGGCCGTAAACGAGATGTCGTCGAGCACCGTTTCGAGGATGGTCGCGAGCCGGCGCGCGCCGATATTCTCGACGGTCGAATTGACCAGCGCCGCAGCATCGGCGATGGCGTCGACGGCGCTCGCCTCGAACCTCAGAGTGACGCCCTCGGTCGCCATCAGCGCGGCGTATTGCTTCAGGAGGCTTGCTTCCGTCTCAGTCAGAATGCGGATGAAGTCGTCGCGGGTGAGCGCATCGAGTTCGACCCTGATCGGCAGTCGCCCCTGGAGTTCCGGCAGGAGATCCGAAGGCTTGGTGAGGTGAAACGCGCCCGAAGCGATAAAAAGAACGTGGTCGGTTTTGACCGGGCCATACTTCGTCGCGACGGTCGCGCCCTCAATCAGGGGCAGAAGGTCGCGCTGCACGCCTTCGCGGCTTATGTCGGCGCCGCCGGCCTTGTCGGCGCCGCGCGCGATCTTGTCGATCTCGTCGAGGAAGACGATGCCGTCGCTCTCGGCGAGTTTGACCGCCTCGCGGTTGATCTGGTCGTCGTCGAGGAGCCTGTCCGATTCCTCGGCGACGAGCGGCTCATAGGCCTCCTTCACTTTCAGCCGGCGCTTGCGGCGCGCCCCGCCAAAGGCCTTGCCCAGCATATCGGAGAGATTGATCATGCCGACCGAGCCCGCGCCGCCAGGAATATCGAGCGTCTGCAGGGGCGAGCCCTGCTCTTTCAATTCGATTTCGATCTCGCTGTCGTCGAGATCGCCGTCGCGCAGCTTCTTGAGAAAAGTCTCGCGGGTCTTGTCTCCCGACTCCCCGACCAGCGCCGTCAGCACGCGTCCCTCGGCCGACTGGTGGGCGCGGGCGCGGACCTCGGCCCGTCGCCTCTCGCGCACCAGACCGACGGATACCTCGACGAGGTCGCGCGCGATCTGATCGACGTCGCGGCCGACATAGCCGACCTCGGTGAATTTCGTCGCCTCGACTTTGAGAAAGGGCGCGCCCGCGAGCCGTGCGAGGCGCCGCGAGATTTCCGTCTTGCCGACGCCGGTCGGTCCGATCATCAGAATGTTTTTCGG
Source organism: Parvularculaceae bacterium (assembly GCA_040081755.1). Taxonomy (GTDB): domain Bacteria; phylum Pseudomonadota; class Alphaproteobacteria; order Caulobacterales; family Parvularculaceae; genus Amphiplicatus. The sequence continues at coordinate 6,079 of JBEBFW010000171.1, read as the reverse complement.
CGTGATCTCCTCGCGCATCGGCCCCTCGACCCGGCGCCGGCGCCAGCGGTTCCGGAGCGCGATCGCGACCGCGCGCTTGGCGGCGTTCTGCCCGACAATGTAGCGGTCGAGTTCAGAGACGATTTCTCGCGGCGAGAAGTCCGACATCGCGGCTCCTTTACAGTTTCTCGATGGTCAGCTGCTCGTTGGTGTAGACGCAGATGGAGGCGGCGATCTTCAGGGCCTTGCGCACGATCTCGTCCGGCGCGAGTTGAGTCTCTTCGTAGAGCGCCTTTGCTGCCGCGCGCGCGTAGTCGCCGCCCGAGCCGATGGCGCAGACCCCATCGCCCGGCTCCAGCACGTCGCCCGACCCCGTCAGCATCAAGGTCGCCGTGTCGTCGGCGACGATCATCATGGCCTCGAGACGGCGCAGATAGCGGTCCGTCCGCCAGTCCTTGGCGAGCTCGACGCAGGCCCGCATAAGCTGCCCGCGATATTGCTCGAGCTTGCCCTCAAGCCGCTCCAGCAAGGTGAAAGCGTCCGCCGTGCCGCCCGCGAACCCGGCAAGGACCTTGCCGCCGGCGAGACGCCTGATTTTTCTCGCATCGCCTTTCACCACGGTCGCGCCGAGGCTGACCTGCCCGTCGCCGCCGATCACGACCTGCCCGCCCCGCCTGACCGCCAGAATGGTCGTGCCGTGCATTTTCGCTGTGTCGCCCATGCTCATCCGATCCCGAAGCCTGCCGCAACGCTACAGGCCCTACCCGGCAGCCGAAAGGGCATGAGCGCTTGACGCGGCGAAGCGCGGCGGGCGAAAAACGGCGCGGCTGGGGTGCGTTCATTCTCATCAAGGGGCTCTCATGAAGGTCAACAGGATCACCGTCGCGCTGGCGGCGGCTGGCTTTGCAGCGGGCGCGGCGGCGCTGTCGGCGATTTCGGGTTCGGCGTCCGCCGGCGAATGGGCGGATCGCTGCGTCGAGCGCCTGAAGGCCGACGGCCGCGACACCTCGGGCTGCTCGTGCCTTGAAGCGCGCATCGACGCTACGCCGGGCCTTGCCGATGAATTCACCCGGCTGGCCGAAATACCGAACCCGGCGGATCGCTACGCCGCGGCGAGCACCGACGCGAAATCGGCCATGGACGCCTGCACGCGCAAATAATGAAATTCGAAAGGAAGGAAACCCGCATGAAAAAGCTCATCGCCCTCGCCGCCTTCGCTCTGCTTGGCCTGCCGGCCGCCGCCAATGACACCGCAGACAACTGCAAGGCCTATGTCGCCGAGAACGGCGGCGACGCCTCGGGCTGCGACTGCCTCGGCGCCGCCGCCGCCAAGGATGCAGCGCTGAAAGAAGCGCTGGCGGCCATCAAGACGCCGGCCGATCTCGACGCCGCTTCCGAGGCGACAAAGGCCGCCGTTCAGGCCTGCTTCCCGGACAACGGCTAGGTCGCCGTCGATTTCCGCATCCTTGGCGCAGCGATCAAGCGATCGCTGCGCGCCTTGCCTTGCTGTCCTCCGGCCACAGGTCCCGCCAGTCGTAATACTCCAGGGCCGCCGGAGCGCGGCCGTCGAGGACGACCCAGGGCTGTTTCGAGGCGGTGAAAATGTGAACGTCCGGCGGCAGACGATCGGGGTCGTCAAGGGTCCCGACGCGCACGAACTTCACCTTGTCGCCGCCGCCGCCATAATGGCTCCACAACGCGAGGCGGCAGGTCGGACAGCGCACGATGCGCTGACCGCGGCCGCTTTCCGACGGCGTCCACAAGGGTTCCGGCTTGCCAGCGAGCAGCTCGACAAAGCGGGATTCGATCATGGCGTTGAGCGCGAAAGCGGCCCCGGATTCACGCTGGCACCAGCGGCAATGGCAGCAATGGACGAAGAGCGGCCGGCGCGTCAGCCGGTAGCGGACGGCGCCGCAATCGCAGCCGCCGTCGGCGGAGAAGTCTGTCACCATGAGGCGCTCCAGGGTTCAGCGGAACAAGGCCCCAGCGGAGCGCCAATATCAACGTTCAGTTCTGTGCGGCGGCGCCGGTCGCAGCGGGCGGGGCGGGCTTCGGCCTGACGAATTCACCGAGCCGGCGCATGACGCCGTAAAATCGCCCCGCTTCCAGTTCCTCCGCGGCGCGCTGGATCGCCTCGATTTCCGGGCGGCCCGCATAGTCGGCCCTCAGCGTTTCCAGCGCGCCGCGCAGAATGATGCTCGCCTCCTCGCCGGAGATTTCGCCCGATACCGCGAGCTGGGCGACATAATAGGCGCGCCGATCCGCGGTCGTCGCCTCTTCCGGCTTCATCGCATCGCGCAGACGCAAGATCGCCGCGCCGTCGGTCTTCACGCGAAGCCTCGTTTTGCGGTCGCCGTTCTGCACCACGACGCCATTGATCAAGAACTCCTCGTGCGGGCGCAGTTTCAGGATCAATCCGGCCATGTCGGGCGCCCCTTCTTTGGTTGTTCCTTGTGCAAAGGACAACTTCTGGTTGAGGCGAGTGTTCAAGATATTGGTTAACGGGAGGTGAACCCCGTCAACCTTCCATCGCAAGCAGTATGGAGAATCCGACCACCATGAAGATCGCGAACGGAAAGAACGCCCCGATCATGGCCGGCGCGACGCCGAGCTTGCCGAGCGCCAGCATCATGTTCTCTGCGACGAAGTAACTGAAGCCCAGCACCGAGCCGAGGATCGCGCGTTGCAAGAGGTTGCGCTGGCGGCGGATGCCGAAGCCGGCGATGGCGCCAAGGAGCGGCATGACCAGCGTCGCTGCCGGTTTGGAGAGCCGGCCGAGCAGAGAGGTGGTCGCCGAGCGGGTGCTGGCGCCGTCGGCGCGCAGTTGCGCGATCTTGCGTTGCAGCTCGACGAGGCTCGTGCGGTCCGGGTTGAGCGTCAGGGCGAAGAGCGTTTCCGGATTGAGGGACGTTTGCCAGTCGGCGCTCGCTGTGCGGACCATCCTGTTCGCGCCGCCGCTGTATTCGCGCACATCGAACAGCTTCCAGCGCCCGGCTTCGTAACGCGCCGCGCGCGCCGCGATTTCGCCCGCGACAAGGCCCGCCGGCGTCAGCGGATTGACGGTCACGTCCTTCAGAAAGACTTCCTCGCCGAGCCGGGCGGCGCTGCCGGCGTGGATATAGGCGTTATCGTGCGAGAGCCGGATATTGGTGCGCGTGCCCGTGTCGGGCGGCAGATCGACGGCGTAGTCGTTCGCTTCCCAGTAAGCGAGCTTTTCGGCCGCCCCTACGGCGATCGTCTCATGAAAGACGAAGTGCGCCGAGGCGATCGCCGCGCAAACGACGCCGATCGGGAAGAGCACGCGGTGGATCGACATGCCCGACGCGCGCATCACGGTGATCTCGTTCGAGTGGCTCAGCATGGAGAGCGTCGCCACCACGGCGAGAAGGGCCGCAAAGGGCGTGAACTGGCTGACGATCGAGGGCGCGCGCAGCAGCACATAGCTGACGATCGAGCTCCAGCCGGCGCCTTGCGCCTCCATGATGCTCTCTGACCGGTTCAACAGGTCGAGCATCTGCAGCACGATCACGAAAAACGCGATCAATCCGACGAAACGGATGAGAAACTGCCGCCCGACATAGCGCAGGAATGTCGCATCGAGCTTCATCTGGATGCTCCTTGCACGGCGCCCGCCGTCCCCAGCGTCCCGTCATCGACGACGCCGTCGGCGAGCACCCGCACGGGACTGTCATCGACATCGCCGTTTCCGATGCGGGCGGTGCGCGCCTTATCGACGGAGCCGCGATAGAGAAGGATCGCAAGCAGCACGAACGCAGCGAAGAGACCCCACATCGAAACGTAAGGGGAGAGCAAGCCCTCGCTCGCCGTCACCTTGCCCCACTCCTCGAGGAGTTCGTGATAGACGATCAAAATGGCGATGCCGAGGATCGGTTTGAGGTTTGACTCGCGCCGCCGGCCGGTGACGCCCATGGCGACGGCGAGGATCGGCATCACCAGGAAAGTGAGCGGGTGAATGATCCGCCAGTGGAGGCCCGCGCGATAGTCGTTCCAGGCGGGCCCGACGCCCTTGTCGTTGTCGCGCAAGAACCGCCAGATTTCGCCGAACGTCGCCTCCCGGTCGTCAAGGCCGCGGCCGCGAAAGACGGCGATGGCGGGCAGATCTATTTCCACATCGAAGGTGTCGAAGGACAGCTCGCTGGCGCGATCGCCCTTGTCGTCGATCAGGATCTGGCGCCCGTCACGCAAGTTGAGAATGAGGCGGGTGACTTCGGGCGTTGTCGAAATGCCGGCGGAGAGTGCGGTGATCAGCGTCTTGCCGCCATTGGGGCTGCGCTGTTCGAGGAAAATGTTCTCGGCGCGCTTATCGACCGTATTCACCTTGCCGAGCCGGATGGTGACGCGCTCGCCGATATCGACGAACTCGCCCTGCGGAATCTTGATGCCGAGCGCGCCGCTGGTCACGTCGAAGCGGATGCGCTCGTATTTGTAGCGGGCGTAGGGCTGAATGTACGAAACCAGCAGAAAGTCGAAGATCATCATCAGGACGACGAGCCCGTAAACCGGCCGCATCAGCCGCGGCACCGACGCGCCGCTCGAGTTGAGGGCGTCGAGCTCGCTCGACAGAGCAAGGTTCCGGAAGGCCAGCAAGATCCCGATGAAGGTGCCGAGCGGCAAAGCAAGGCCGAGGTAGTGCGGCAGGAGGTTCGCCAGCATCCGCCAGACGACGTCCACCGGGCCTTGTTCCGCCAGCACGAAATCGAAGAGCCGGAGCATCTGCTCAAGCAGAAGCAGCATCCCCGCAATGCCGAGCGCGAGCAGGAGGGGCGTCAGGACGGCGCGCAAGATATAGCGGTCGATCAAACCCATCGGCGGAAGGCGGCAATCCTGCTGTTGGGGGCGCGGGCGTGAAGTCGCCGCCGGAATGCGCCGGGAGCGGGGTTCCTAGCGAATTTAGGACCTGAGCGAAAGCGCCTTGAGTTCGTTTGCGTTTCGCCGCGGCGGCAAGCGCTGGCCCGACGGTCCGGATCGGGGCGAGGCGGCGTTCACGCCTCGAGACGGCCCTCGACCCAATCCCAGAACAGCGCCGATATGTCGGCGCCGCCGAAGCGCCTCACCTGCTGGACGCCGGTCGGGGAGGTCACGTTGATCTCGGTCAGGAAGTCTCCAATGATGTCGATCCCGACGAGGACAAGGCCGCGCTTCGAGAGTTCCGGGCCGATGCGGTCGCAGATTTCCTGGTCGCGCTCGCTCATGTCGATGGGTTCGGCCGTGCCGCCGACATGGAGGTTCGACCGGGTTTCTCCTTCGGCCGGCACGCGATTGATGGCGCCGACCGCCTCGCCGTCGAGCAGGATGACGCGCTTGTCGCCCTGGCGGACCGCAGGCAGGTATTTCTGGGCGATCAGCGGCTCAGCGAAGGACTGGAGGAAAAGCTCGAGCAGCGCGTTGAAATTGGAATCGTCGGCGGCGAGGCGGAAGACGCCGGCGCCGCCATTGCCGTAAAGCGGCTTCAGGATGATGTCGCCGTGCTCCGCGCGGAAGGCGCGAATGAACCCTGTATCGCGGGTGATCAGCGTCGGCGGCGTCAGGTCCTTGAACTCGGTGACGAAGAGCTTTTCGGGCGCGTCGCGGATCGATCGCGGGTCGTTGAGGACCAAAACGTCCGGCTGCAGGCGCTCAAGCATCTGCGCCGCGGTGATGTAGGCCATGTTGAAGGGCGGGTCCTGGCGGACGAGCACGACGTTCACGGCATGCAGATCGATCGTCTCCGGCGCCGCGAGGCTTGCGTGGACGCCCTGTTCGCGTCTCAGGGCGACGACCTGACGGGCGCGGGCGCAAAGGCGTCCGTCGCGAAGGGCGAGCGCCGCAGGCTCATAGATCCACAGCCTGTGGCCGCGCGCGTGGGCTTCAAGCGCGAGGTCGAAGGTCGTGTCGGCGTGAACATCGACGCTCTCGATCGGGTCCATCTGAATGGCGATGTCGAGGGCCATCGGGGTTCATCCGTTCAGAGACTGGTCGGCGGCGCCGGCGGCGGGAAGCTCCTGAGGACCACATGGCTGACGACGCTGCGCACGCCCGCCGTCTCGCTCGCCTTTTTCAGCGCTTCGTCGAGTTCGCGCTGATCGCGCGCGACTCCGAG
>JBEBFW010000170.1:0-7368 GCA_040081755.1 Parvularculaceae bacterium | reverse complement strand
CTCGATGACGCGGAGCGGTCGATCATCCGCGTCTCCGACGACCGGCTCCGATCGGGCTTCGTCCCGATTCGCACCGTGGCGGAAAAGGGCCTGCGCGCCGAGATAATTCCTTTCCCGGAGGGTGAGCCTGCGCCGACCCTTGACGCGCGCCCGATCGCCCATGTGCGCCTTGTCGCCGACGCCAGCGTCGCCCGCGATCCGCTCTTCGGTTATGCGCTGACCCGGCGCACCAACAGGAACGCATTCGAGGCGCGGGAAGTCGCCCCTGAAATTCTTGATGTGCTGAAGGCGGCGACGGTTCCCGGCGTCTTTGCGGACGCGGCCGTCGATCCGGTGCGCCTCGCCGAAATCAAGGAGCTGGCCAAACAGGCCTGGCGCACCGAGTGGACGCTCGACCGCACCCGCCGCGAGTCGATCAAGGTGACGCGCCTCGGCAAGAAAGAGATCGACGAGCAGCCCTTCGGACTCGCGCTCGCAGGACCGCTGCTTGAAGGCCTCAGCGTCGCCGGCCTCCTGACGCGCGAGAAGATGGATACGCCCGGAGCCTCCGCCTACGAACAAGCGGTCTCCGCCTATGTCGATGCGATCGAGGCGAGCCCGGCCTTCCTCTTCGCCACGACCGCGACAAGTTCGCGCCGGGACCAGCTCGATGCAGGGGCCGCCTTCGTGCGGATGCATCTCGCCGCCACCAAAGAGGGCCTCGCCTGTCAACCCGTGAGCCAGGCCCTGCAGGAGTTTCCTGAAATGGGCGACCACTACCGGCGCGCGCATGCGCTCCTCGCTTCGGGCGGGGGCATCGTGCAGATGCTGGCGCGCGTCGGTTATGCGAAGGGTGTCCCTCCGGCGCCGCGTGAGGCGCTGGAAGCGCAGCTCATTTCCTGAGGTCTTGCCGGTCGAACACGCGGACAGGCATGACTCCGGGCGCTCCGGATTTGAGCAGGCGCCGCTCAGCCTGACGCCTTGTCGATCATTCCGTCGGCGGACATTCTCCCCGTGAGGCGATGCTGGCGCCCGCTGCGGCGGCGCCGCAAGCGTTGCCATAGGTCCTGCCGTCGCAGCCGCAGACCGGATTGTAATCCATGGTGCAGACCTCGGGCTTGACCGTGCAGATTCCCGCGACATCGGCAATCGAAACGCATTCGCCTTCGGCGATGGCGCAATAGTCGGCCGCATTGAGGCAGGGGAATGCTGCGATGCCGCCGCACATGCCTCCGGTCTCCCCGACCGGGATCGAGGGCCCGGCGCCCTGCGCCGGCTCCGCAGGTTCTTCGTTCGGTTCGGCTGGCGCCGAGCCTTCAGCGTCCGGTGTTGACGCCTCGGGCGCCGATGGCGCCGCTTCGCTTTCGGCACCCTTCGGCGAGCAGGCGCACAGCGCAACAACAGCAAGGACGATCGCAAGATTTCTCATGGTTCTCACCTCTGAAGAAAGCGGAGCGAGGCTCCCACATTTTGCGCAGCGGCGCGAATCATCTGTGGGGGCGGCAGGACACGGCCAATGCGGCGCCGCTTTGGCGGCGCTTAATTTAAGCTGGCTCCACTTTGTAACCCCATCTCGGAAAATGCAGGATCAGCGCTCCCGTTTCCGGGGTATGGCGCTCGATAGCGACGTGATCGGGCCCGATTGAAGAGAGACTGCCCCTTACCGGAACGATGCCGTAGTCCAGCGGCGAGACGGCGACAGTCGTTCCAGCGTCAGGATCGCCGGCCTGCGGATCATTGTTCCAATCAAAGGCGGGCTCGGTTGCGCGGGCGACCGCCAGGGCTGCTTCCGCCGTCACTGTGCTGCGCTCGCCGCCTTTGAACGAGGCGATCCGCTCCACCCAATCCCATAATCTGCTGAAATCGCCAAACCATCGACGGTGGGCCGCCTGATCCTTGATCCAGTTGAACGGATGCCAGGCGGAAAAATCCGCATGCGCAGGCGTGTCGCCCTGCAGAAACGGCGCTCGCTGCAGTCGCGCTTCGATCCAACGCGCGTAAACTCCGACATTCTGGACGCAGGCGAGCACCGAGTCCGCATTCTTCGACGTGTCCACCATCGGCGCCATGAATCGAGCCCTGTCCTGCGCGAAGAATTGAAGCGCCTCGATGCTTTGAAAATTCGCCATGAAATCAGCGGGGTCAAGGAATTTGAGCGCCGAAAAAAGCGTGAACATTCTCGGCTCCAGCCACTGTGACGCAGGAACCGCAAGCACATCCTCGCCCGAGGAAATTGGCAAATCCGGGTACAGACGTTCCAATACCGGGACCATCAGGTTGGAATCGCAAAACACGTCTGAACCGATCTGCAAAACCGGAATGCGCCGGTGTCCGCCCGCAAGCAAAGCAAGCGCCGGGCGCGGCGGGACGATCGACGTTTCGCAAGACCCCCACGAAATGCCCTTGTATGCAAGGATCGCCCGAATCTTCTGCGCGTATGGCGACAGATCATAGTGGTGCAGAATGAGATTGTTCATGAAAGCGCCTCGCCCGGATACGGTTGATATCGCTGCATGCAATAGAGCCGGGACGGGACGCGTCCACCCGATTCCTGCGCCAATGGGGCCGGCGGCGCGGCGCAAAGCGCATCACACTCAGCGCCGCCGACAGCGCATCGCCTGCGGCGCACAGCGCCTACGCCGGGTCCCTGGCGAAATCCCGACGCGGACGCGAGAGCGCGTCGGCGCTGATGAAGATAAGGCGACGGCGAAACGCCAGCGGACTCTCGACCAGGAGAATCGCCTTCAGCGACTCGATCCCCCCGGCGAAGAAGGGCTCCTTCAGGAATCGCGCGTCTTTCTCGCTCCACTCGGGGACGTCGATGCGCGCCGACAATGCGAGATGCTCCGTCAGCGCGGCGAGATACGCGTCCTTGACCCCATCCAGCTTCGCCGGTTCGCGCGCCAGCGCCTTTCGTCTCTCATCGGTCGAAGCGCTCTGCCAGAAATCAACGAACTCGCGCACCGCTCGATCAAACACGCCGCCGCCTGCGGCGGCGCGTGAAGCAACCTCGGCGATCGTGGTCGGCCGCATCGTCGCATCACCCGAGCGAACCGCCGAAGATTTCCTCGAGTCCGAACTGCGTCTTCGGCGGCAGCTTTCCGAGAGGATAATACTTCGAAACGAGAGCGATTGCATCCGGCGCCGATTTGACGCCCAGCCGCCCTCCCAATTTCCGCAGGTCGTCGATGTCGCCAGAATCCTCGGTCGCGCCGATCCGCATCGCAAGACACTTCATCGCAAAGATGTAATGCGGCGAGGCGATGAAGACACGAAGTCCCGCACCGCTTTCGTCCGGGTAGGTGCGGAACAGCGCCTTTGCCCCTTTTTGCTGATCCTTTGCGCTTAAAAAGCCCTTCACACCGTCGTTGATCCACGTCGCGTCCCAACCAAATTCGGCTGCAATGACGCGAGCCGCCTCGCGGACAAATTTTCGATCGCGTTCAAAGACTGCATCCACGTCGCGCGTGCTTACACGGAAATCCGTGGTCAGCACGAGCGCCGATCCACCATAGACTGAAATCTCGACGGACTTCTCCGCGGCGCGCGCCAGTTCGCCGAGACGCTCGAACGCCTGCTCGAGCGTCTTGCGATCAAAGGGTTTTCCCGATTCCGCCATCAAACATCCAGCGCGGCCGATAGCGCGTTCGCCTGGATGAATTCGCGGCGCGGCTCGACGACGTCGCCCATCAGCCTTGAGAAGATGTCGTCGGCGGCGTCGGCCTCCTTCACTTTCACCTGCAAGAGCACGCGGGCATCCTGATCGAGCGTCGTCTCCCAGAGCTGGTCGGGGTTCATCTCCCCAAGCCCCTTATAGCGCTGGATGCTGACGCCCTTCTCACCGGCGGCTCTTGCAGCCTTGAGGAGGTCTTCCGGTCCGGAAACGGCGGCGCCCTGCTCCTTGCGCGACCACTGCGCCGGCTTTTCGAAGAAGTCGGCGAGACCGTTCATCAGCCCCTGCACGCGCCGCGCATCGGCGGAATGGAGAAGCTCGCGCGTCAGGTGATGACGATCGAGAACGCCGCGAAGTTCGCGCTCGAAGACATAGCCGCCCTCGCCGTCCGGCCGGCCGCTCCAGCCGCGCTCATACTCCTCGGCGACCATGTCGAGGCGGGCGCACACGCGCGCCGCCAGCGCCTCGCCCTCGGCGCCCGGCGGCGCCTCCCGCAAGGCCCGCGCGAGCGCCGCCTGCAGAATGACCGCGCGGTTGTAGCGCGCCGGAAACTCTGCGAGCGCCTCACCGACCTTACGCGATTTGTCGATCACGTCGGCGAGGTCGCGCCCCGCGATGCGCTCGCCCGAGGCGAGCGTCAGCTGCGCTTCGGCGACGCCCTCGCGATAAAGATAATCCTCCAGCGCGCGCTCGTTCAGAAGATATTGCTCCGACTTCCCGCGCGAGATTTTGAAGAGCGGGGGCTGGGCGATGTAGAGATGGCCCCGCGCTATGACCTCCGGCATCTGGCGGAAGAAGAAGGTCAGCAGAAGCGTGCGGATGTGCGATCCGTCGACATCCGCGTCGGTCATGATGATGATCTTGTGGTAGCGCAGCTTGTCGATGTTGAAGTCGTCGCGCCCGATGCCGGCGCCGAGCGCCGTGATCAGCGTGCCGATCTCCTGGCTGCCGAGCATCTTGTCGAAGCGGGCGCGCTCGACATTGAGGATCTTGCCCTTGAGCGGCAGCACCGCCTGATTCTCGCGGTTGCGGCCTTGCTTGGCCGAGCCGCCGGCCGAGTCGCCCTCGACGATGAAGATTTCAGACTTCGCCGGATCGCGTTCCTGGCAGTCGGCGAGCTTGCCGGGGAGCGAGGAGATATCAAGCGCGGACTTTCGGCGCGTCAGCTCGCGCGCTTTCCTCGCAGCCTCGCGGGCGGCGGCCGCCTCGACGATCTTCTGGACGACCTTGCGCGCTTCGCCGGGGTTCTCCTCGAACCAGGCCCCGAGCTTTTCGGCGCAAAGGCCCTCGACGACCGGGCGCACTTCCGACGAGACGAGCTTGTCTTTCGTCTGTGAGCTGAATTTCGGATCTGGAACCTTCACCGAGAGGACGCAGGTCAACCCCTCGCGCGCATCGTCGCCGGTCAGCCCCACCTTTTCCTTCTTCGCCGCGCCGGACTCGCCGGCGTAATTGTTGACGATGCGCGTCAGCGCCGCGCGATATCCGGCGAGATGCGTGCCGCCGTCCTTCTGCGGGATGTTGTTGGTGAAGCAGAGGACTTTTTCATGATAGCCGTCGTTCCACCACATGGCGACATCGACCGTGACGCCGTCGCGCTCGGCGCGGAAGGCGATCGGCTTCTCGATCAGCGGATTTTTCGATGAATCGAGATATCCGATGAAAGCCTCGAGGCCCCCGTCATAGGCCATCTTCTCTTCCTTGACCTCGACATGGCGCTCGTCTTTCAGCGAGATGACGACGCCGGAGTTCAGGAACGCCAGTTCGCGCAGGCGGTGTTCGAGCGTTTCGAATTCGAACTCGATCTTCGAAAAAATCTCCGTTGTCGGAAGAAATGTCACCTCGGTGCCCTTGCGGTCGGAGGGTCCGACGACTTTGAGCGGGGCCTCGGGAACGCCCATGCGGAACCGCACATGGTGCTCCTTGCCCGCGCGCCAGATGCGCAGGTCGAGCCATTCGGAGAGCGCATTGACGACCGAAACGCCGACGCCGTGCAGGCCCCCTGAGACCTTGTAGGAGTTCTGGTCGAATTTCCCGCCCGCGTGCAGTTGCGTCATGATGACTTCGGCGGCGGAGACGCCTTCGGTCGGATGAATGTCCGTCGGCACGCCGCGGCCGTTGTCGCGCACCGTGCAGGAGCCGTCGGCGTTCAAGATCACCTCGACGAGATCGGCGTGGCCCGCGAGCGTTTCGTCGATCGAGTTGTCGACAACTTCGTAGACCATGTGATGAAGGCCCGAGCCGTCATCGGTGTCGCCGATATACATGCCCGGACGCTTCCTGACCGCGTCGAGGCCCTTGAGGACCTTGATCGAGTGTGCGCCGTATTCTTCTTCCAGTTCTTTCGTCACTGCGTTCATCTGTCAGCCGATCATTTCTTCTCTAATGACGCCGCTCTCGACGGCGAAGCCTTGCGCGCGCGCGCCCCAGGCGTCGAAGAGCGATTTGTCCGTGCCGGTCATGAAAACCTGAAACCCGAGGCCGTCGAGAATGTCGAACAGCGCGGCGCGGCGCGCCTCATCGAGGTGCGCGGCGATCTCATCGAGCAAGAGCACGAGCGGGGCCGGCGTCCCGGAGAACTTCGAGGTGAGCGCGAGCGCGCGGGCGTTGGCGAGAACGAGGCCGATCAAAAGCGCCTTTTGCTCGCCGGTGGAGCACAGCCGCGCGGGCCTTTCTTTCTTTCGATGCGATACGAGAAGATCGCTGCGGTGCGGCCCGAGCGTCGCGCGCCCCGCCTCAGCGTCGGCGCGCCGTGCGCCCTTGAGGCGCGCCATGAAGTCTTCTTCGACTTCGGCGGCCGGCCCACGATCGAGCGCCGCCTCGAGGTCGCCCTCGAGAACAAGATCGGCGGACGGAAACACGTCGTCTTCTCCGGCGATCTCGGCCGCGGCGAGCGCGCCGGCCGTCTCGCGCCGGCCCGCGGCGACCGCGACGCCCGCTTCGGCCATCTGCGCCTCGAGAGCCGAGAGCCAAGCGTCATCGCGGGAGCCCTCATTGAGAAGTTTCTGGCGCTGGCGCAAGGCATGGTCGTAATCGCCGGCGGCGCGCGCATGCGCGGCGTCGCGCACATGCGCCATGCGGTCGAGAAAGCGCCGACGCTCGCCGGCGCCTTCAGCGAACAGCCGGTCCTGCGCCGGCGTCAGCCACAGGAAGCGCACAAGATCGGAGAAAGCGCCGGGCCCCGAGACGGCGACGCGATCGATCCGGCATTGTCGCCGGTCCGGCGCGTCAGCGGCGACGCCGACGCCGAGCTGGCGCTCATCGCCATCGCAGGCGAGACGCGCCGACACGGCCCAGGCGCCGGCGCCCTCAATGCGCGGCAGTTCGTGCAGCATGCTGGAGCGCAGGCCCTTGCCCGGCCCGATCAGCGAGAGGGCTTCGAGAAGATTGGTCTTGCCGGCGCCGTTCGGCCCGAAGAGGCAGGCGGGGCGGCCGTCGAAGCAGATCTCCGCCTCGCCATAGGAGCGGAAATCGGCGAGCGCGAGACGGCGAGCCGCTGACCGATGAAGAGTGGGCCAAACTGCTCAGCGCCGACACCGGCCTCGTTTCACTGCGCGGCAAATGGATCGAGGTCGATGGGGAACAACTCCAGCAGGTCATGGATCACTGGAAAAAAGTCCAAAGCGCGACGGGTGAGGGCGGCATCGGCTTTCTCGACGGCATGCGGCTCCTCGCAGGCTTCGATCCACGCCAACTCGCGGCGGAAGTGGAAAGCA
>JBEBFW010000014.1:0-25950 GCA_040081755.1 Parvularculaceae bacterium | reverse complement strand
CATGAGCGGACCCGCGACCGCCGCCGCGAGAACGATCGCGGCGCCGGCGGGCGCGCCTGTCCTCAGAAACGATGTCTTGGGAGTTGAACCAGTCATCTCATCACTGAACGTCGGCGGGAGAGCTACCATTCGTCGCCGGATGATGCGAGAGACGGGGGAATGGGCCTTGTGCTGAAGGACATCTCGCGCCAGTTCGGCGCGGTCGCTGCCGTAGAGAGCGCCTCTCTTGCGGCAGCCTCCGGCGAGATTGTCTCGCTGTTCGGGCCGTCGGGCTGCGGAAAGACGACGCTTCTGCGCGCCGCCGCCGGACTTGAGCGACCCGATGGCGGCGAGGTCGAGCTTGACGGCGTCCTCCTTTCCGGCGCCGGCCATTTCACCGCGCCGGAGAAGCGCGAGATCGGGTTCGTCTTCCAGGACTACGTCCTCTTTCCGCATCTGACAGCGCTCGAAAACGTTGCGTTCGGGTTGAAGGCGCTGCCAGCGGCGGAACGAGCCCGTCGGTCCGCCGCGGAACTCGCCTCCTGTGGGCTTGAGGCGCTTGATGATCGGTACCCGCATCAACTCTCCGGCGGTCAGCAACAGCGCGTTGCGCTGGCGCGAGCACTGGCGCGCCGGCCGAAAGCCATGCTGCTCGATGAGCCGTTTGCGGCGATTGACGCCGCGATGCGAGCGCGTTTGCGCCTCGGGGTGCGTCGCATCCTCAAGACTTCGGGCGCCGCCGCCATTCTGGTGACGCACGACGCAGACGAGGCTCTTGCGCTCGGCGACCGCGTTGCGATCATGAAGGAAGGCCGCATCATTGAGATCGCGCGGCCCGCCGACCTGTTCGAGCGGCCGCAAACGCCTGAAGGGGCCGCGCTCTTTGCGGGGTCGCAGCGCTTTCGGGCACGTGTTGCCGGACGATGCATCGACACCCCGCTCGGTGTCCTCAACGCAGAGAGGATGCCGGACGGTCCTTGCGAAGTAGTTCTACTTCCAGGCGCTGTCACGCTTGTCGAGGACGAGGGCGGCGGACTGGAAGTCATCGATTGCCGGTTTCTGGGGCCCGGCTGGCGAGTCGAGGCGACCGGCGCCGGACTTGAGTCCCGAGGCGCCAGCGAAGTCCCGATCGAGCTTGGGAAAAACGTTCGGGCGATCGTCGATGCTGCGCGCATCCGCGTATTTCCATCCTGAGCGGGCCTCGATTTCCAACCAGCGGCATCCTGTCGCTTGCTGCAACTAAGAATTAGTTGCAATACTGCGCCTTTCTCCTCGGAGGCGCAACATGGGTTCGAAGCTTGGTTCAGGGTTGGGGTTGGGGTTGGCTGCGCTCGCACTCTGGTCTTGCGCGAAATCCGCAAGCGATGTTTGCGCGCCCGCAAGCGGCGAGGTCAACGTCTACTCCGCGCGCCATTACGAGGCCGATCGCGATCTGTTTGACAAGTTCGCCTGTGAGACCGGCGTAAAGGCGAACCTGATCGAGTCCGAGGGCGACGCCCTCATCGAGCGCTTGTCGCAGGAGGGCGAGGCGAGCCCCGCCGACATCTTCCTGACCGCGGACGCAGGCGTCCTCTGGCGCGCCCAATCGCGCGGGCTTCTTCGTCCGATAGCCGACGCAACCATTCTTGCGCGGGCGCCGGCGCGGTTTCGCGATCCCGGGAACGAATGGGTCGGCTTGTCGAAGCGCGCCCGCATCGTGGTTTACGACCGCAGCAAGGGAGCGCCGGAGGGCCTGCACAGCTACGAAGACCTCGCCGATCCGCGCTTCGCCGGAATGATCTGTGTGCGGTCTTCATCGAATGTCTACAATCAGTCGCTTCTCGCCTCCATCATCGCAAATGACGGAGAGGAGGCGGGAGAGGCCTGGGCGCGGGGCGTCGTCGCCAATTTCGCTCGCGCGCCGGAAGGCAATGACACCAGCCAGATCGAGGCGGTCGCCGCCGGGCAATGCCGTCTTGCCATCGTCAACAGCTACTACGTCGCCCGCTACAAGGACCCGAAGGACGAGAAGAAATTCGACATTGGAAAGAACATCGCCGTTTTCTACCCCAATCAGGACGGCCGCGGCGCGCACGTAAACATCTCAGGCGCCGGCGTCGCCCGTTACGCGCCAAATCCGCAGAACGCCGAGAGGCTGATCGCTTTCCTTCTCACCGACGAGAGTCAGAAAGTCTTCGCCCGCGGCAATAATGAATATCCGATCGTTGAGGGTCTCGCTCCCGATGGCCTCATCGCCGGATTCGGCGCCTTCAAGGAAGATGCGTTGCCCGTGTCGAGGCTTGGCGAACTGCAGCCGGAAGCCGTGAGGGCGTTCGATCGGGCCGGGTGGCAGTAGGAGGGCGCGGCGTCCGCCGCGTTGACGCGCTGGGTCCAACGCATCACTATCGGCAGCCTCGCCGCCCTTCGCCAACCTCATGACGCCGCAACAAATCGCCGATCTCCGCCGTCGCGCTGAAACCGGCGAGGCGCGGGCGCAATATGCGCTGGCGTCCGCGCTTTCTGGCGCCGGGCAGCGCGACGAAGCCGATCTGTGGCTAAAGCGCGCCGCTGAGGCGGGCGACCCGGAAGCGCACTTCACGCTGGCGACCCGACTTCTCCAGAAGAAGACGGGCCTCAGCGAAGCGCGTGCGCTGCTGGAGCAGTCCGTCAGCGGAGGATCGACAGCGGGCATGCGCACGCTGAGCGTCCTCCTGGCCGACGGGTTCGGCGTTCCGTCCGACTGGCGTTCGGCGTTGAGGCTCGTCCTTCGGGCGGCGAGGTCAGGCGACGCCCCGGCGGCCCGCGATCTCGGTGGGCTTTTGATCCTGAAGGATATCGACGATATCGACGGCGGCGCCCTCATCGAGAGTGCAGCGATGCTCGATCCCGTCGCCGGCGCCACGTTTGTCCGACGCGCCATCGAAGGGCGAGGGAACCCCGGGACCGCGCAGGGCGTTTTGGCCCGCCTCGTCAATATCAAATATCCCCGTGCGGAACAGTTGAAGAGGCGCCTCTCGCAAACGGCCGCGGGCGTGCGAGACAAGGAGTTCCCGAACGCAAAGGCGACGCCGTCGCTGGACTGGACGCGCATCGAATCCAAGCTGGCGACCATCGAGCCCGCGCTCGGCGGCCTGGCGCGCCGGGCCGGCGCATTGCGCCCATCGGAGCGGGCCGTCGTTCATGAGCCCATTAGCGCCGCGCCGCACGCCTATGCGGTGCGCGACGCGGTTCCGCCGGAAATGCTCGAGTATCTGATGGCGGCGGCGGCGCGCTGTCTCGGGCCGTCAATGACGTTCGATCCGTTGACAGGCGCTCCGCGTAAAGATGAATACAGGACGTCGATGACGGCGACGCTTGGCCCCGCCGATCAGGACCTCTCGATCGTTGCAATCAACCAGCTGCTGGCGCGCTTCGCCGGGATCGAGCATTCGAGGGGGGAGTTCATCAGCGTCTTGCGCTATGCGCCGGGCGAGGAGTATCGGCCGCATTTCGACTGGATTCCGCCGACGGGACGCGACTTCGCGGCCTGCGGCCAGCGCATCATGACGGCGCTTCTCTATCTCAATGACGAGTACGAAGGCGGGGAGACGCACTTCATGGCCCCCGATGTGAAATTCAAGGGCGCTCCGGGCGACGTTCTCATCTTCTCGAATGTCACCGCGGACGGGGCGCCCGACAGCGCCGCGCGCCATGCGGGACTGCCTGTCCGCGCCGGCGTCAAATGGATCGCGTCGAAATGGTTCCGGGAACGCGAGTTCGCATTTTAGTCTGCATACGCAGTAACCGGTATTTCGAGCCCCTCAAAATTGG
This sequence comes from Parvularculaceae bacterium, assembly GCA_040081755.1. Classification (GTDB taxonomy): domain Bacteria; phylum Pseudomonadota; class Alphaproteobacteria; order Caulobacterales; family Parvularculaceae; genus Amphiplicatus. Next base: position 22,182 of record JBEBFW010000014.1, on the reverse strand, counting down.
GTGCGGCGGGTGGGGTCCACATCGTCCGGTGTTGCCGCCGCCGCCCCCTTCCCCTACCGCTATAACAATGCTATAACATTCCGGCGGTCAGGCAGGGGAACGGCGCGTGGCGGTGAAGGACGATGAGGCGGGGCGCGCGAATTCAAAAGAATCAAAGCTTGCGCGGGTTCAGCCACGCTCTTCGGCGAATGGCGCCGAAGGCCGCGATCACAAGCCCGGAGTTCACGCCCACCAGCATGCAAGTCACCTTAAGGCTAAAGCGCCGGCAAAGACAGAAGTGAAACCGGAATCGAAGGCGGTGCGCGAGGCTCGGCTCATGCCGCCGAAATTCGAGCCCAAGGGGCGCCCGGCCGGCTTGACCAAGAACGAGAAGCTGCTCTGGGACGTGCTCTCAACGCAGGACGGCCCGCTAAAGGCCTACGAGATTCTGGACCTGTTGAAAGAAAAAGGCGTTCGCGCGCCAATGACCGTCTACCGCGCCCTCGATGGACTCGAGGCCAAAGGCGTCATCCACAAGCTCGATGCGATGAAGGCTTTCGTGCGCTGCAACCACGAGCAGCCGCATGAGGTGCAAGCTTTTCTGGTGTGCGAGATCTGCTCTTTTGTGAAGGAGATTGAGATCGACGCCATGGCGACCGGGATCGCGCCCATTGTGCGCCGTGCGGGCTTCGATTTGCACGTGGCGCGGCTTGAGGTCCGGGGGGTTTGCGATAACTGCTATTGCGCCAAGCATAATCATGCGCCGGGCAAGCCGCTGCACGATCACGACCACGACGACCACCGGCGCTAATTGACTCTGGACCTGCGGCCCCTATGGTCGCCTCGCCGCCAAAGGCGGCAGCGCGTTTGCGGGAGAGACCGACGCTCGCGGGCGTCGGCGCCGAAGGAGCAACGGCCCCGGAAACTCTCAGGCAAAAGGACCGCGCGCGCTGATCGAAGGCTGGAAACGGGCCGATGTGCGCATCGGCCCACCGAAGGAGTAAGCGCTGCGTAAGCGCGAAATCTCTCAGGTTCCCAGGACAGCCGGGGACGGCGGCGTGAGTGGCGCGGCCGGCGTCACGTATGGGAACCATGATGACTGATTCAGCCGGGCTCAAGCGCACGCCGCTCCATGACGTTCACGTCGCGTTGGGCGCCAAAATGGTGCCTTTCGCCGGCTACGAAATGCCCGTTCAATTTGCCGACGGCGTCCTCAAGGAGCACCTCTGGACGCGCGAAAACGCTGGCCTCTTTGACGTCTCTCATATGGGACAGGCGTTCTTGAACAGCCGCTTACCGCTCGGGACCGACGAAGCGCACAAGGATGTCGCCGCGGCGATCGAGACGCTCGTTCCCGGCGAAATCTCGAAACTGAAGAAAGGCGCGATGCGCTACTCCGTTCTTCTCAACGAGGACGGCGGCATTCTCGACGATCTGATGATCACGCGTCCCTTGCGCGACGACGCGCAGGGGCGGCTCTTTCTCGTCGTCAACGCGGCGTGCAAGGAGCAGGACTTCGCGCTCCTCCGCGAGACGCTCAGCGGCCGCGCCGAGCTCGAAATCTGCGACGCGCACAGCAAGTTTGCCGGCGCGCGCGCGCTGATCGCGCTGCAGGGGCCGAAAGCGGCCGCGGCGCTCGAAACGATCGCGCCGGGCGTCGCGACGCAGGCCTTCATGTCGATGGCGCCGAACGAGTGGAAGGGCGCCTATCTCATCGTCTCGCGCTGCGGCTACACGGGCGAGGACGGCTTCGAGATTTCAATCCGCGAGGAATCCGCCGCCGACTTCGCGCGCGCCTTGCTGACGCATCCGGACGTGAAACCGATCGGGCTTGGCGCGCGAGACTCGCTGCGGCTTGAGGCGGGGCTCTGCCTTTACGGGCACGATCTCGATCAAACGACCTCGCCGGTCGAAGGCAATATCTCCTTCGTGCTCGGCAAGCGCCGGCGCGAGGAGGGCGGTTTTCCGGGCGCCGATCGCATCCTGAAGGAAGCGGCGCGCGGCCCGAAGCGGCTGCGCGTCGGGCTCCAGCCGGAGGGGCGCGCGCCGGCGCGCGAGGGCGCGGAAATTCAGTCCTTGGACGGAGAAAAGATCGGCGTCGTCACGTCGGGCGGTTTCGGGCCGACGATGAACGCGCCGGTCGCCATGGGCTATATCGACGCGGCGCATGCGAAAACGGGGACGCGCGTGCATCTGATCGTGCGCGACAAGCCGCTGGCCGCCAGCGTCGCGGACATGCCCTTCGTTCCGCACAGATACTATCGAGGCTAGGAGAACGACATGAAGAAATACACGGAAGATCACGAGTGGGTCCTGCTTGAGGGCGACATGGCGACCATCGGGATCAGCGAGCACGCGGCCGGCCAGCTCGGCGATGTCGTCTTTGTCGAGCTTCCGGCCGTCGGCGCGAAGTTCAAACAAAAGGCCGAGATGGCCGTCGTCGAGTCGGTGAAGGCGGCCTCGGACGTCTACGCGCCCGTTTCCGGCGAGATCGTCGCCGTCAACCAGGCGATCGTCGACGATCCGGCGAAGGTGAACGCCGATCCTGAAGGCGCCTCCTGGTTCGTCAAGATCAAGCTGTCGAACAAGGCTGAGCTCGAGAAGCTCATGGACGCCGTCGCCTACAAGAAGCTGATCGCCTGATGCGCTACCTGCCTCTATCCGCCGATGACCGCCGGGAAATGCTGAAGACGATCGGCGTCAGGGCCATCGACGACCTCTTTGTCGATGTGCCGAAATCGGCCCTGAACGCCAAACTCGATCTCCCGCGTCACAAGGGCGAACTCGAAGTGGAGCGCATCCTGGGCGCCATGGCGTCGAAAAACCGTCCGGCGGGCGCCGGGCCTTTCTTCGTGGGCGCCGGCGCCTACAAGCACCATGTGCCGGCGAGCGTCGATCACATCATTCAGCGCTCGGAGTTCTTGACCTCCTACACGCCCTATCAGCCCGAGATCGCGCAAGGGACCTTGCAGTGTCTCTTCGAGTTCCAGACGCAAGTCGCTTCGCTCCTCGGGCTCGATGTCGCCAACGCCTCCATGTACGACGGCTCGACCGCCTGCGCCGAAGCGGCGCTGATGGCCCGGCGCGTAACCAAAAGGAGCCGCGTCGTCGTCTCGGGCGGCCTGCATCCTCACTATGCGGCAGTCGTCAGAACCAACTCCGAACTTCTCGGCGATACCGTCGTCTTGCGGCCGCTCGACGTCGAAGGCCGCGACGACCTTGCAGGCGCCATCGACGAGAACACGTCCTGCATCATCGTTCAAAACCCGGACGTCTTCGGGAACTTGCACGACTTCACTTCGCTCTCGAAAGTCTGCGCTGAAAAGGGGGCGCTTCTCATCGTCGCGGTGACGGAAGTCGTCTCGCTCGGCGCCATCAAGAGCCCGGGCGAGATGGGCGCCGACATCGCCGTCGGCGAAGGACAGTCGATCGGCGTCGGCCTGAATTTCGGCGGACCCTATGTCGGCCTCTTCGCGGCGCGCCAGAAGTATGTGCGCCAGATGCCAGGGCGCTTGTGCGGGCAGACCGTCGATGCGGAGGGCAAGCGCGGCTTCGTGCTGACGCTATCGACGCGCGAACAGCATATCCGTCGCGACAAGGCGACGTCCAACATCTGCACCAATTCGGGCCTTTGCGCCCTCGCTTTCACGGCGCACATGACCTTGCTCGGTGAAAAGGGCCTGCGCCGCATGGCGCTGCTCTCGCACGAGGCTGCGTGCAAGACTGCCGACGCCTTGTCGCGCGTGCCCGGCGTCAAGCTGATCAACAAGAGCTTCTTCAACGAGTTCACTTTGCGCGTTTCGGCGAACGCCGCCGAGATCGTTGAGGCGCTCGCGGCGAAGGGCGTGCTGGGCGGGGTTCCAGGCGGCCGGCTCTGGCCCAATGACAGCGACGCCGAGGACCTTCTCATCGTCGCCGCGACCGAATGCACGACCGACGCCGACATCGCCGATTACGCGCATGCGCTGGGGGAGGTGCTCTAGATGACCATGAATGCGCAAGGACGGCCCACCCGCGCTGACTCGACGACCGCGAGCGGCGCGACTTTCACGGGCAATCGCGGTCTTCAGATCGAAGAATCGCTGATCTTCGAAAAGGACGCCTTCGGACAAACCGGCGTCGATCTGCCCGAAACCAAACTCAAAGATCGTCTGGGCGCCATGAAGCGCACGCAGGCGATCAACCTGCCCGGGCTCTCCGAGCCGGAAATGGTGCGCCATTACGTGCGCCTCAGCCAGAAGAACTACGCCATCGACATGGGGCCGTTCCCGCTCGGCTCTTGCACCATGAAGCACAATCCGCGCCTCAACGAGAAAATGGCTCGGCTGCCCGGCTTCGGCGACGTGCATCCCTTGCAGCCGCAATCGACCGTGCAGGGCGCGCTTGAATTGATGGACGAACTCGCCGGGTGGCTCCTTGAGCTGACGGCGATGCCGGCCGTCGCCATGTCGCCGAAAGCCGGCGCTCACGGCGAGCTCTGCGGCATGATGGCGATCAAGGCGGCGCTGGAGGCGCGCGGCGAGGCGCACCGCAAGCGCGTTCTGGCGCCCGAGTCGGCTCACGGAACAAATCCGGCGACGGCCGCGCAATGCGGCTTCACCGTCGACGACATTCCCGCCGACGAGACGGGACGTGTCGATCTGAGGGCCCTCAAGGATAAGCTCGGGCCCGACGTCGCCGCCATCATGGTGACGAACCCCAACACGTGCGGATTGTTCGAACGCGAAATCCGCGCCATCGCCGATGCGGTGCACGAGGCGGGCGGCTATTTCTACTGCGACGGCGCCAATTTTAACGCCATCGCCGGAAAGGTTCGCCCGGGCGATCTCGGCATCGACGCCATGCACATCAATCTGCACAAGACCTTCTCGACGCCTCACGGAGGCGGGGGCCCTGGATCCGGGCCGGTCGTCCTCTCGGCCGCGCTCGCGCCCTTTGCGCCCGTGCCCTACGTCATTCGCGAGAACGGTCGCTTCATCCTTGTCGAGACGCGCCGTGAGGCGCGCGCTGAAGGCGAAAACCTGCATGGGGGGCGCCTCACCGCCTTTCACGGTCAGATGGGCATGTTCGTGCGCGCTCTCTCCTACATGCTGTCCCATGGCGGCGACGGGATTCGTCAGGCGGCGGAGGACGCGGTGCTGAACGCCAATTACGTTCTGGCGCGTTTGAAATCCGAGATGACCCCGGCCTTCGCCGGCTTTTGCATGCACGAGGCGCTGTTCGACGACGCCTTCCTGAAGGGAACCGGCGTCGAAACCATCGATTTCGCCAAGGCGATGATCGACGAGGGCTATCATCCGATGACGATGTATTTCCCGCTGGTCGTGCACGGCGCCATGCTGATCGAACCGACGGAATCGGAATCGAAGCAGGAACTCGACGCCTTCTGCGGCGCGCTCCTTTCGATCGCCCGGCGTGCGAAAGACGGCGACGCCTCACTCAAGGGCGCGCCGCATTTTGCGCCGCGCCGTCGGCTCGACGAGACGGCGGCCGCGCGCAATCCGGTCTTGCGCTGGACGGCGCCGCAATAGACGCCCGCGGTCGCGACAAAAAACCCGGCGCCTTGCGGCGCCGGGTTTCAGGCATTCGGGCGGTAACGCCTTAGAGACCGAGATCGGTCTTTATTTTCGCCTTCTCGGCATCTTCGAGGCCCTCAGCCTTGTCGATGAAAGCGCGCGCGCTGTCGGCGTCGGCGCCCGTGATCGAGACGAGGCGCGTCGATGCGCCGTCCATGATGTTCTCGACGACAACGACTTTTGCGCCCGAGGCGGAGGCGAGAAGCGCTGCGTCAGCATCGTCTGCCGCAAGCGCGCCCTGCTCGATGGCGAGGTCGCCGCCCTCCGCTTTGAGATCGCCCTTGGCCTTCTCGATCAGCGCGGCGATTTCGGCCTCGGTCGGTTTGTCGCCGCTCAGCTTGATGACGCGGCGGACTTCTTTTTTCTCCGACTTGTCGCCGGCTACGACCTGCTTGATCAGCACGATTTTGTGCGGCGCCTCAGCCGAAACAGTCTCGGGCGCCGCCTTGTCGTCCGAGTCCGATTCAGTGGCGGCGTGTTCCTCGGGATGATCGGCGTCGTGTTCGTGCTTCACCAGCTTTTCGATCTTGATGACTTTTTTCTGGCTCTTCGTCTCGTCATCGCTGTCGTCCGCCGCGGCCTTTTCCGCGGTTTCGATCTTTGCCGCTGTCATGGCGCGAAGTTCGACGATCGCGAGGCTCGCCTCATCGGCGGCAAGCAGATCGAGCGACGCCTTGTCCGCGCCGGCGGCTGCGATGAAGGGAGCTTTTTCTCCAGTCGCGGCGAGAGCGATCAGCGTCTTTGTGGAGCCGGTCGACTGCCAGATATCGAAAATGCGCGCCTCTTCGGCGAGAGCCGGGGCGGCGCTGAGGGCGAGCAGGCTGGCGGCGGTCAGAAACAGTCTCATCAGGTAAAACCTCATTTTGGGTTGGATTGCAGGCCGGACAAAAGCTGCGTTCCAAAAAACCTACAAATTACAAAGGAGTAACGACCTCGTTAGCTGATGCGCGGATGCAACGGTCGAGGCGCGGCGCTCGGAAAGCCTTAGCGCGGCGGCTTTGAAGTGTGTTAACCTTCGGCCATTCGGCGCGCCCTCCGGAGACGCGCATTGGGAATGAGGGGATGAGTATGACTTTCGGGATGAAATCCGCGACGACGATCCTTGGCGCGGCGAGCCTTCTGGCGCTTCTGGCGGGCTGCGCGACGACGGACTCCTCGCACGTCGCCTCAAGCTCCTCGCGATATTCCGGACCCGATACGGGCCCTGATCGTCTGTATCGGAACGACTTCGTCCGCAATACGCGGCCCGAGACCCGCCAGATCGAACTCGCCATGGCGCCGGTCGCACCCGCGCCCTATTACGCGCAAGCGCCATATGCGGCTCAGCCCTCGCTCAATCTCGCGTCTTTTGACGGCATCGAGGGCGCCCGGCGCGCGCACCAGATGTTCCCCGGAGCGCAGGCCGAACAGCTGGACGGCGCCTGCGAGCGTTTCGTGAAGATCGGCCGCTACGAGAACCTCTATGACGTCGAGCAGCTCTGCGACGTCCGCGTCTCGGTCCTCCTCGCCTATAACCCCGCGATCCGCGACGCCCGCCATATCGGCGAGGGAGCCGTTATCGAAGTTCCGCAGACCTTCAATGTGGAGCGTGCCTCCTACGTTCAATCGGTCGTGGGGCAGGGCGCTGCGACGGGCTCCCATATCGGCACAGTCGCCTATGTCGTGCAGCCCGGCGACACGCTGAATGACATCGCCGCCCAACACCTCGTCTCGGCGTCGGCCGTAGCGAACGTCAATCCGAATATCGACTGGCGCTATGTGCAGGTCGGGGCGACGGTCTGGATCCCATCGACCAACTCGGTTCCGGCAGCCGGAGCTCCCGCGGCCGCTGCTGCGCCGGGTCCGGTCTCGGGCGGCCTGCCCTATAATTACGGGCACGCAGGTCCGGGCGCCGGCGGCGTTGTTTATGACGTTACCGGAGTGATGCCCTACCAGCTGACGCCGGCGCAGCAGGCTGCGGAGCGCGAAGCGCCCCGCAAGCTCCTGATGATCAACAAGCGCGTCGTCTCGCCAGGAGAAGAAGTCCTGATCCAGGGCGAAGGCCTGGGCGCGAACAAGGAAGTCAGCATCTATCGGGGCGCGAACGGCAATCAGATGGAGTTCATCGGCACCGTGCAGACCAATGCGGCCGGCGCCTTCGCGCAGTCCTTCCCGGTCAGCGGCGATAATGGCGGCGGCGTGATTTTCCAGGCTGCCGTTGACGGCGAGAAGCGGCTGCAGTCGCCGCGCATCGTCGCTGGATCGAACTGATCGGCTGCAAAGCGGACTCAAGTGCAAAAACGCTCCGGAATACCGGAGCGTTTTTGTTTGGGCGCCTACGCCAGCCGCGCATAGGCGCCGAGCGTCAGGAACTCGGCGAATTCATCCTGCAGGCAGAGCTCTTCGAGAAGGCTCGCCGCCTCCGCAAAGCGGCCCCCGGTCCAGCGCGCGGCGCCGACTTCGGCTTTGACCGCCGCTGACTCTTCGGCCAGCGCTGCGCGGAAGAAATCCGCTGTCATGCCCCGGCCGTTCTTGAGGACGACATTGTGCTTGATCTGCTGCCAGATGGAGGCGCGCGATATCTCCGCGGTCGCGGCGTCCTCCATGAGGCCGTAAATAGCGACGGCTCCGAGCCCGCCGAGCCACGCTTCGATATACTGCAGCGCCACCCGGATGTTGGCCCGCACGCCCTCTTCCGTGACTGGACCGTCGGGAGCTGCGAGAAGATCCGCCGCTTCGACCGGCCGGTCCCCGGAGCGCATGACCTCGATCTGGTTGGTCTTTCCCGGTTTGAACGCGGCGGAATAGACGCGGTTCACCGTGTCGGCGAGCGCCGGGTGCGCAATCCATGAACCGTCATGTCCGTTGCCCGCTTCGCGCTCCTTGTCGGCGCGGACTTTCTCCTTGTTGATCGCATCTTGCTCCGGGGTCTTCGCCGGCAGGAACGCCGACATGCCGCCCATGGCGAGCGCGCCGCGACGATGGCAGGTGCGCACGAGGAGCCGCGAATAGGCGTCGAGAAAAGGCTTGTCCATCGTCACCGCATGACGATCGGGCAGCAGCCGGTCGGCGTGATGCTTCAAGGTCTTGATGTAGCTGAAAATGTAGTCCCAGCGGCCGCAATTGAGCGCGGCGGCGTGCTCCCTCAGCTCAAAGAGCATCTCGTCCATTTCGAAAACGGCCGGCAGCGTCTCGATGAGCATGGTCGAGCGGACGGTTCCGACCGGTAGACCGAGCGTCCTTTGCGCATCGACAAAGACGTCGTTCCACCAACGCGCTTCCTCGCAGTGCTCGAGTTTCGGGAGATAGAAATACGGGCCCGAGCCCTTCGCGCTCAACGCCGCATGGTTGTGAAAGAGATAGAGCGCGAAATCCATGAGGCAGCCCGGGATGGGCATGCCGTTCCGGCGCACATGCTTTTCATCGAGATGAAGTCCGCGCACCCGCGCGATCAGCACGGCCGGATCCGGATCGAGTTTGTAGGTCTTGCCGGAAGCGGAATCGGTGAAGCTGATCGTGCGGCGCACCGCATCCATGAGGTTGACTTGCCCCTCGACGACATTGCCCCAGGTCGGCGAGAGCGCGTCCTCGAAATCGGCCATGAAGACTTTCACGTCCGCATTGAGGGCGTTGATGATCATTTTGCGATCGACGGGCCCCGTGATTTCGACGCGACGGTCGCGAAGGTCCGACGGCAGCGGGGCGACGGTCCAGTCGGCCGAACGAATGCGCGCCGTGTCGGCGCGGAAATCGGGGAGGGCGCCCTCGTCGATGCGCGCCTGCCAGACCTTGCGTTGAGCAAGAAGCGCAGTGCGGCGCGGCGCGAAGCGATCGACGAGGCCCGCGAGAAAGGCGCACGCTTCGTCGCTGAAAACCATTTGTTCCGCCGGATGAGCGGGGGTCGCCATCTCAAATCCGCCGAGCATCCGCGCCATAATTGTTCTTTCCCAAAATCGGACAGTCTTGCTACCTGCCCGCGCGCCATCTTGCAAAGACCGCCCGAGGTCGCCGGAATGACTCTCCGTTAACGGGATTGCGCCAAACTCCAGGGCGAGACAGCCGTCTGCGGCGCGAAGTCTGCTCGGTCAACCGAGCCCGCAGCCTGGCTGATGCGATCTGGCGAGGCGGCGTCACGCTTATGAAGAACCGGTTTTTCGGCCTCTCGCGGCGGGGTTTGCGAGGCCTCGGGCGAGACAAACGCGGCGCCACCGCCGTCGAGTTCGCCATCATCGCTCCGGTGTTCCTGGCGCTCGCCTTCTCCATTCTGGAAGCGGGCTATTTCTTCTTCATCGACTCGGCCGTCGATCAGGCGGCGGCGCGCGCAGCGCGGCTGATCCGCACCGGGCAAGTGCAGTCGACGGCGACGCCCATATCGCGCGAAGCTTTCTTCAACGAGATCTGCGACGTCGTCGATCTCTTCGGCGACTGCGCGACGCAGCTCACCGTCGATGTCGCGCGCTTCTCGACATTCGACGAACTCGCCGACGACCTCGTCGCGCCCACCTGCCGCGACGCCGACGACGATGCGGTCGATGCGATTCCCTATAGTCCCGGCGCCGAACGCGACATCGTCCGCGTGCGCGTCTGCTTCCTGCACAAGTCCGTCAATCCGGCGCTCGGCCTCAATCTCTCCGAGGGCCCGGACGGCTCGCGCAAGATGATCTCCGTCACGATCTTCCGCAACGAACCGTTCAATTCGTGAGGGCGACAACCATGATCCGCCAATCTGCGCTCTCGCGGCTTGTCCGCTTCCTCCGGTCGAGTTCCGGCATCGCGGCGATCGAGTTCGCCTTCATCGCCCCGGTGATGATCCTTCTGTTCTTCGGCGTGGTCGAAGGCTCGAACGCCTTTTCGGTGAGCCGGCGCGTCTCGCTCGCCGTCAACACGCTCGCCGACCTCACCTCGCAGGAAACGCAGCTCACGGCCGATCAGGCCGGCGATCTTTTCACCGGCGTCGAACAGATCGTCGGGCAGGGCGATATCGCGGCGGATATTGCGATCGTCAGCCTCATATTCGATCCGGACACCGATACCGTGGTCGTGCACTGGAGCCGCGACAACGCCGGCGGCCAGCCCTATGCGCCGGGCACGGAATATGATGGCCTCACCGACGCGACGCTTCTGGACGAATCGTCCTCGCTGATCGTCGGGGAAATATCCTACACCTACGAATCGGCGCTGACGCGGCATCTGTTGTCGCCGATCGACTTCGAGAAGTCCGCCTCGCGCTGGCCGCGCCGCTCGGCGCGCGTGCAGTTCTGCACCTCGCCCGGCGTCTGCACGAGCTGACGAACTGCAAACGAAAACGGCGCCGAAAACCGGCGCCGTTTCAGGTTCAATCCTGCAGAAAATTCACTTCTTCGAGGTGACGTTCTCGATCTTGTTCCGCGGCGCGTCCTGGTCTTTCATCAGTACCTGGATCAATTCGTTTGTCTCTTCGAGCGCCATCTGGTGACGCGTGACATGCGGCATGGCGTCAGAGCCGGCGAGGGCGGAAAGACCGCGTCCGTTCAACAGCCGCGCCGACATGTCTTCGGCGAAGCCCTCGAGGCTGACGGTCTTGGCGCCGCTCGCGAGCTCTTCGCGGAACATGCCGGCGAGCACGACGAGGTTCAGGACGCTCGCCGCCACGTTGCCGCGCGGAATGCCGTAATCGGAGATGTCGTAGCGGCTGATATAGGCGCTTGATCCGTCCTCGGAGATTCCGGCGGTCGAGAACCAGTAGCGCTGATTGAAGGCCGTGATCGTTTGATAGTTGAGGTCGGCGCCGCTGAAGAAGGCGACGGTGTTCATGCCGACGCAGCCGGTGTAGTTCTGGCCCTGGCAGGCCGTCGGAATGACGTTGAGGACGAGATCGCCGCCGGCGCTCACCTGAAGATAGGGCTGCCCGCTCGGCGCTTGCGCCTGCTGCCAGACCGCGCCCATTTCCGTCAGGATCGGTCCGATATTGGCGACATCGAAACTCGACACCACGCCGCGCGGATTGCTGATGAGCTCCGGCTGGGCGCCTGCGGCGTGGGCCGCGCCGCACAGAACGGTCGTCGCGGCAAGCGCCGCTGCAAGCTTTTTCATGAAAGACCCCACCTCAACTTCCCCGCCGGACGCCCTTTGCGACCCGGTACACCGAGGGCGCCTCATCTGCCTGGAGGCGACCCTCGAGACAATAAGCCCAAAACCTTCGCGCGCAAAGGGCCGGGGAGGGGTGACAAGCGCGACGGCAACACCGATAGAAAAATCATGGTCAATGCGCCTTCGCCTCAGCCTGTGGAGCCCGCCGGTCTTTCGGCGCGCCGGCCCGCCCTCGACATTCTCACCCTGGTTCGGGGCGGGGAGTCCCTCGACGGGGCCCTCGAAAAATGCCGTTCCTTCGAGGCTCTTGAGGGGCCGGATCGCGCTTTTGCCCGGGCCCTCGCTTCGACCGTGCTGCGCCGCCAGGGCTCGCTCGACGCCCTGATCGCCCCCTATATGGAAAAGCCGCTGCCCAAGCGCGCCGAGCGGGTCCAGGACATATTGCGCCTCGCCGCGGCGCAAACGGCCGCCCTCGGTGTCGCCGACCACGCCGCCGTCGGCACAGCGGTCGAGCTCGCCAAGTCCTTTCAGGAAACCAAAGGCTATGCGGGGCTCGTCAACGCGGTCGCGCGAAAGATCGCCAAAGCCGGGAAAACATCGATCGAGAAACTCCCTGTCCGGGCCGATACGCCCGGCTGGCTCTGGCGCAGCTGGGAAAGGGCCTATGGGCCGAGCGGCGCCCGGGCGATCGCCGAGGCGCACCGCCGTCAGGCGCCTCTGGACCTGACCTTGAAGCCGGGGGTCGATGCAGAAGCGCTCGCGGCGACCCTTGGGGGAAAATCGTTGCCGAGCGGCTCGTTGCGCGTCGAGCACGCCGGCAAGGTGACAGCGCTCGCCGCCTTTGACCGCGGCGACTGGTGGGTTCAGGACGCCGCCGCCGCGCTCCCGGCGCGCCTCCTCGGCGATGTCTCCGGCAAGACTGTCTTCGACTGGTGCGCGGCGCCGGGCGGCAAGACCCTCCAGCTCGCCGCAGCCGGCGCGCGCGTTCTCTCTCTCGACAGCTCGGGCCCGCGGCTGAAGCTCGTCGCCGAGAATCTTCAGCGCACGAACTTGCAGGCCGAGACGGTGAAGGCGGATCTCCTTGCGTGGAAGCCGCCGACGCTCGCCGACGCCATTCTGCTGGACGCGCCCTGCTCTGCAACCGGCACCATCCGGCGAAATCCGGACATTCTGTGGTCGCGCCGCGAAGAGGACATCGACGTGCTGGCCGGCCTCCAGGCGAAGCTGATCGATCGCGCGGTCGCGGCGCTGAAGCCCGGCGGAACGCTGGTGTTCGCCACGTGCTCGCTTCAGCCGGACGAGTGCGAGCGACAGGGCGAGGAGGCGCTGAAGCGTCATCGCAGCCTTGCGCGCCGGCCAGTGCTGAAAGACGAGGTTCCCGGTCTCGCCGAGGCTGTGACCGCCGCCGGCGATCTGCGCACGCTTCCGTCGATGTGGGGCGATATCGGCGGCATGGACGGGTTCTTCGCGGCGCGGTTCGTCAAGAGCTGAACGCTTCGCGAGAGTCGACCGCTCCGTGCGTTGGACGCGATGTGTGGCGGGCGCCAAATCGTTAATTGTGGTCTCAAACTCGGAACCCGCCTGAGCGGGGCCTCGGCCATTGGCGCGGCTTTGCGGCGAGTTGTGGTCCGCCCGGCCTCCGGCGCCATGGTTAACAGCTCCGTATACTGAGGCGTTTTGCAACTCGCCTCTGAGGGGAAAGAGACCTGACTTATCCCACACCACGGCGGCTGCCGTAGACTGCGCGGCGTTCTGTTTGTTGAAGGAGAAAAACATGAAATCGTACACGACGCGCGAAGCAAAGGCCAAGCTCGGCGAGATCGTCCGCCATTGCCGCGAGGCGCCCGTGGAAGTGAAGCGCTTCGGCCGCACGGCCGCAGTCATTCTCTCTCCCATCGAGTTCGCCCAGTATTTGCGCTTCAAGGAAATCATCAACGCCGAGACCGTCGCCGCCGGCGTGATGAGAGCGGTCGAGCTCTGCGCCGCCGGAGACATGGAGCGCGGGCTCGGCGTCTTCCGCGCCCTGGCGCCATATTGGCGCAAGGCCGGAATCAAGAGCGCGCCGCGCAAGCAGGAGCGGCGCAAGGGGCAGCGCAAGGAGCGGCGGGAAAGCGCGGAAATGCTGTGAATATCGAGGATAGAGACGACGGCTTCTTCCTTTCGGACGGCGGCGGGAGGCATCATAAGGCGCCGTCGCAAGTGTAGGATAAGTCGGTCGTCACTCGCCTTCCGCGTGCGCCGGTATGGTTAACGGAGTAGGCGGACCGCAACGTAGGGGTGGTCTGCTGACCTTTCCCCTCGCCCCCCGCCCCCGCTGCTTTGAGGTTCTCGAGAATCGATCGGGGGAGAGGGGCGAGGGGGGAAGCGCGCCTGTTCGGGCGCGCGAGCAAAGCTCAGCTGTCGCGCATCATGTCCTTGACGATATTGGCGAGGCCGGTCTGGCGGCGCCGGCGCAGCCGCTCGGCGAGGAGGATGGCGCGGATCATTTCCTCGGATTCGTTCAGTTCATAATTGATGATGACGTAGTCGTACTCGGCCCAGTGCGACATTTCGGCGTCGGCCTTCGTCATCCGGGCGCGGACGACTTCTTCAGGGTCCTGCGCGCGCTTTCTGAGGCGCACCTCAAGCTCGGCGCGCGACGGCGGCAGGATGAAGACCTTGACGACGTCGCCGCCGGCGACCGCATCGAGCTGCTGGGCGCCTTGCCAGTCTATGTCGAAAAGAACGTCCTGGCCTTTGAGGAGCATGGCGAAGACGTCGGCGCGGGGCGTCGCGTAGTAGTTCCCGAATACAAAAGCCCATTCGAGAAACTGCCCTGCATCGCGCATGCGGAAGAACTCATCCTGGCTGACGAAATAATAGTCCTTGCCATGAACTTCGCCGGGGCGGGGCGCGCGCGTCGTCGCCGAAACGGAGAGGAAAATGTCCGGGTCCCTGGCGAGAATGCGCTCGGCGAGCGTCGTCTTGCCCGCGCCCGAGGGGCTCGAAAGGATGAGCATCACCCCCCGCCGCTCGACCTTGAAGGCGCCTGTCATGTCACTCAATGTTCTGGACCTGCTCGCGAAACTGATCGATCACCGTTTTCAATTCAAGCCCGATTCGCTTCAGCGACATGTCCTGCGCCTTGGAGCACAGCGTGTTGGCTTCGCGGTTGAATTCCTGTGCGAGGAAATCGAGCTTGCGCCCGACCGCGCCCCCCGCCTTGAGGAGGCTGCGGGCGGCCTCGATATGCGCGGTGAGGCGGTCGATCTCCTCGCGAATGTCCGCCTTGACGGCGAGGAGGGCGGCCTCCTGGGCCAGCCGCTCTTCGGGCAGCCCGCCGCCGGCGAGGAGTTCTGAAAGCTGCGCGCAGATGCGCTGGCGGATGGCGGCGAGGCTCGATCCGGCATGCGCGCGCGCGGCGCCGGTGAGCTGTTCGATTTCGGCGATTTGCGCAGCGAGCATGGCGGCGATCGTCCGCCCTTCCGCCTCACGCACCGTTCTCAGGGCCCGGAGCGCGCCGCGAAAGCTCTCGGCGAGCGCTTTTCCGAGCGCCGCGCGCGCCGATTCGTCGACCCCGTCGTCGCCAGCCTCGATGACGCCGCGCAGGGCGAGGAGCCCTTCGGCGCGCGGCCGGTCGCAGTCGATCCGTGTGCGAATATGATCGACCGCCGCGATCGCCTGATCGAGCGCCGCCTGGTTGATGCGCAGGAGAGTTTCGGCGGCCGCCGATTCGAGGTTGAGGCTGATCGTGACAGACCCGCGCGCGAATGCCTCGCCGGCCGCCTTGCGCAGATCGCCCTCGATCGAATCGAACCCAGGCGGCAGGCGGAAGCGCAGCTCAAGGCCGCGTCCATTGACGCTCTTCAGCTCGAACGTCCAGCGGCGCCCGCCGTCGGTTCCATCCGCGCGGGCAAAGCCGGTCATGGAGGAGATGGCGTTCTCAGCCTTCATCGACAGATCCGTCTTTTCCAATGCGCACCACGCGAACGCTCCGCGCGCTTCGGCGCGGACGCGGCGAGGCGGGGTGAAGTTCGATGTCGGTGTAATGGAAATCGTCCCCCTTGCAGAGGAGGGGCTCGCCAAGAATTTTAGCGGCCCCGTAGACAAGGCAATCGCCATAGTTCAAGGCGGCGCGATGCGGCTTCTTGTAGACCGACCGCGCCGCGACCGCGACCTTCGCCATCTCTCCGGTGAAATCGACAGTCTTGGCGCCCGCGCGCCGCAGAGCCTCAAACCAGCGCAGCGCCTCGCTGAGCGGCAAACCCTGGTGAATCAGCCGCAGCGAGGTTTCCGCGACCGCAGGCGCCGGAATGAGCGCAGGCCGATCAGCCACGGCCGCCTTGAACAGCGCGGCCTCAGGCTCATCGAAATATATGGCGAGCAGCGCTGAGGAATCGACGACGCTCACGCCGGCATGCCGTCGTCGTCGTAAAATTCGTCGAGGTTTGACGTTCCTCCGGCCCGCATGCGGGACCGCCCTTCTTTCATGATCCGTTCGATCGGACCCCAGAACGCCTCACTCGCGGCGTTCGCCAATCCGGCGTGTTCGCGCGCATAGAGCTCCAGCGCGTCTTCGACGATTTCGGGGTAAGATCGCCCTTCGGCTTGCGCGATCTTCCGGGCAAGGTCGAGCGCCTTGGCGCTGCGCACGGACAGCTGAGGTTCGGATTTCACCGCGATTTGCCTTCTGCGCATGCTAGCATAATGCGAAATGTTGCTAGCACTGTCAACCGGTCGCCCTATACCGTCCGCCGCATCAGCATGCAGGCGAAAGCCGCGCCGCTCATCGGAACATGCACGGCGGCCATGGTCCTGAATTCGTGTCCGGCGTAGAAGGGCTCGGCGGGCAGGCTCGAGAGAACCTCAAGCTCGTGCGCGCCGCCGGCCGCCGCTTCGCCGATGCATCGCTTCAAAATCGCGCCCGCCGCGCCCCGACGCACATGGTCCGGGTGCGTTGCGAAGTGCCGTATGTGAAAGAGACGCGGCGTCGAGGGCCCGCCGATCTTGTTTCGGCTCCAGCCGCCGCAAGAGACGATGCGCCCGCCGGTCTCTGCGACATAATAGGTTCCGGAAGCGAGCAGCGCGGGGTTTGCGCGCGTCATGCCGGGGAGGGCGCGCTCCAGAAGATCGTCGCGATACCAGCCGCGATAAAAGGTTCCGTAGGAAGCGCGCAGGACATCGCCGATCGCCGCGGCGTCGCGCGGACCAGCTGCGCGTACCGAGACGCCTCCTGGAACGCGCCCTTCGTTGTCCCCGCCAGAAATAAGGCGCCCCCTTACGGCTCAGCCCCGATCCACGCCGCCGGGCTCCCAAAGCTGGATCGGATTGCCTTCGGGATCGTTCAGCTTGCCGAAGCGGCCATTGGGATAGGTCTCGGGATCGATCTCGACCGCGACGCCGTTCGCGGCCAGCTGTGCGGCCATCCTGTCGATGCTCCGAACGCGGAAATTGATCATCCACTGCAACCGCTTGTCGCCGAAGTAATCCGTATCCTCTCTGAACGGCGCGAAAACCGTCGTGCCGGCTTCCTGGCGCCAAGGCTCGCTCTCATAGTCCTCCGGCGTCATCGTCACGCCGAGATTGTCTTCATACCATTTCGCGAGACTTTTCGGGTCCTTCGCCCGGAAAAAGAATCCGCCGATGCCGGCGACGCGCTCCATGCTTTTTGCCCCGGTCGCTTCCGCTGCGGACGCCCGGGCGCCGAGCGCGACTGCGCCGATCGTCAGTCCGATGGCGGAGCGTCTGCTGAAATCGTCCGAAATCATGAGTTACCCCTTCCCTTTCGTCTTGGTCTTCCCCGGCTCGGCGTTTTTCTCGAGGAACTCGATGATCACGCCGGCGACGTCCTCGCCGGTCGCCTTCTCGATCCCTTCAAGTCCGGGCGAGGAATTGACCTCCATCACCACGGGCCCGTGATTGGAGCGCAGCATATCGACGCCGCACACATTGAGGCCCATGGCCCTGGCGGCGGCGATAGCGGTTTCGCGCTCGGCCGGCGTGATCTTGATCTCTTCCGCCGAGCCGCCGCGGTGAAGGTTCGAGCGGAACTCGCCTTCCTTGCCCGTGCGCTTCATGGAGGCGACCACCTTCCCGCCGACGATCAGACAACGGATGTCTTCTCCGTTCGCCTCCTTGATGAACTCCTGCACGAGGATGTCCTTGTCGACGCCGCCGAAGGCCTGAATGATCGAGACCGCCGAGCGCTGCGTCTCGCCAAGAATGACGCCGATCCCTTGCGTGCCTTCGAGCAGCTTGATCACGACCGGCGCGCCGCCGACGAGTTCGAGAAGTTCGTCCGGGTCGGACGTCTTGTGTGCGAACACGGTGACCGGGAGGCCGACGCCTTTCTTGGCGAGAAGCTGCAGGCTCCGCAGCTTGTCGCGCGAGCGCGAGATGGCGACCGACTCGTTCAAGGGGTAGACGCCCATCATCTCGAACTGGCGCAACACCGCCGTGCCGAAAAAGGTGACGGAGGCGCCGATGCGCGGGATCACGGCGTCGTAGGCGGGAAGGTCCTTGCCCTGATAGAAAATGGACGGCCGGTGCGAGGCGATGTTGATGTAGCACTTGACGTGGTTGACCACGTCCATTTCGTGCCCTCTCGCGCGGGCCGCCTCGATCAGGCGCTGATGCGAATAGAGCCCCGCGTTCTGGCACATGAGGGCGAGCTTCATCGTGGCGCTCTCTTCTTCGGCTCGCCGAGACGATAGGAGCGCGACGGGGCGATGACAAAGCCCTTTTTCAGGGCGTCGCGCCCGAGCAGAAGCCGAAAGCCCATGGAGTCGCGATTGGCGAGCGAGAGCTCGATCGGGTAGCTCCTCGCGCCGAGCTTCAGCTTCGTCCGAATGATGAAGCGCTCTTCGACGGCGCCGTTGGAGCTTTTGATGCGGCGCCTCGCGATGACCTCCGCCGTGCAGGCGATCTCCGGGCGCGCCTGGCGCTGGATCGGGTGAATGGCGAACTCAACCCACAAGGCGCCATAGCGCTCGATGGAGCGGATCTTGAATGCGTGCAGCGCGCTCGTCTTGGCGCCGCTGTCGATCTTCGCCTTGACGCGCTTGACGCCGAGGTCGGGCAACGACGCCCACTCGCGCCAGCCGATCGTTTCCGGCGCGGCTTTGGGTCGTCGTCGGGGGGCCCGTTCGCTCACGCCGCCGCTCTAACAGCAGCCGCCTCAGATATGCAAAGCATGTCCGAGCGTTCTGAGCGCCGATTCCTGGAACGCCTCGCCCAAGGTCGGGTGCGCGTGGATCGTTCCCGCGACATCTTCAAGGCAGGCGCCCATTTCGATGGCGAGCCCGAACGCGGTCGAAAGCTCCGATACGCCGCGCCCGACCGCCTGCACGCCGAGCACCAGGTGGTTGTCCGCGCGGGCGACAATGCGGATGAAGCCGTCTTCCGCCTCCATGCTCATGGCGCGGCCGTTCGCCGAGAAGGGGAACAATTGCGTCTTGATCTCATGTCCCGCCGCCTTCGCTTCCTCGGGCGAGAGGCCCGCCGTGACGATTTCGGGATCGGTGAAGACGATCGCCGGGATGCAGCGTTTGTCCCAGCGGCGCTTATGGCCGGCGACGATTTCGGCGACCATCTCGCCCTGCGCCATGCCGCGATGGGCGAGCATGGGCTCGCCGGCGACATCGCCGATGGCGTAAACGCCGCTCATGGAGGTGCGGCACTGGTCGTCGACTTTGATGGCGCGACCCGCCATGTCGAGCGCCAGCTCTTCGCGGCCCCAGCCTTCCGTCAAAGGCTTGCGGCCGACCGTCACCAGGATTTTGTCCGCAGGCAGAATTTCTTCTTTTCCCTCGGCCGTATCGACGACGAGCCCCTCGCCCTTTTTGGCGAGGCCCTTCGCCTTGGCGCCCAAGTGGACATGAACGCCGAGGGCCTTGAGGCGCTTGGCGACAGGCTTGGTGAGTTCGCTGTCGTAGAGCGGCAGGATGCGGTCCAACGCCTCGACGACGGCGACGTTCGAGCCGAACTTCGCGAAGGCGGTCCCGAGTTCGAGGCCGATATAACCCCCGCCTACGACCACGAGGTTCTTTGGCGGCTCCTTCAAGTCGAGCGCCTCGGTCGACGAGATGATTTCTCCGCCGAAGGGCAGAAACGGCAATTCGATCGGGACCGAGCCCGTGGCGATGACGACGTTCTCGGCGCGGACGATCTCCAACCCCTTGTCGGTCCTGACCTCGACGGTCTTGCCGTCGCGGAACTTCGCCGTTCCCGTCAGCACCCGGACTTTCGATTTCTTGAGAAGTCCGCCGACGCCGCCGGTGAGGCGCTTGACGATGCCGTCCTTCCACTTGACGGTCTGCGAAAGATCGATCTCCGGCGCTTTCACCTTCACGCCAATTTGCGAGCCTTCCGCGAAATGCCGCGCCTTCTCGAACTCGTCCGCCGCGTGAATGACCGCCTTCGAGGGAATGCACCCGACATTGAGGCACGTGCCGCCCAGCGCCTTGCTCTCGACAATGATCGTGTCGAGTCCAAGCTGGCCGGCGCGGATGGCGCACACATAGCCCGCGGGCCCGGCGCCGATGACGAGGAGTTTGCAGGCATGGTCGGTCATGACAGGTCCTTACATTCAGAATCCGCTCATCCCGGCGAAAGCCGGGACCCAGAGCCCAGCACTCAGTTCCGTCTGTGGCGCTCTGGATCCCGGCTTTCGCCGGGATGAGCGGGCTGGGGCGTTTTAGGTTCGGTCAATCACAGCTTCGTTTTCTGAGGCGCATCGTGGCTGGGCAGGACGGGTAAGTCCGACTTCGTCCAGAACACGCCGTCATTGCCGTTGTTCTTTTGCACGAGCCGCACGCGCTTCGGATCGAGCCCCTTCATTAGCCGCGCGTTGACGGCGATCCGTTCAGCGTCGTCGGTTCCGACCTGCGTCGTGTGCGTCGCGCATCCGCAAATGCGGCAATGATGGAATTCGAGTTCGCGGTCGCCCCACATGTAAACGAACGTGTCCGGCGGACTCGCGAACCGGACCTCGCGCTGCGGATAATAGGCCCAGAGACCGCCATAGAGCCGGCAATGCGAGCAATTGCAGTCGAGCACCTGCTCCGGCGCCTCAACCTCGAAGCGAACCGCGCCGCAATGACAGGAGCCGTGCACGATGCTCATCTGATGTTATCCCTTGGTTGGCTATGGTTTTCCGAGCAGGGCTTGCTTCGTTACGATTTCCAGATCGCGCTCGTAGTCGCCACCGGCGTCCAGTCGCGTGATTTCGTCGAGCGGAAGCATGATCGAGGCCAATCCGTTTCTATCTAAAGACTTTAGCTCGTTGAGAACGACATGATGGTCATCGATTTCCGCGACGGTCCCTATGTAACAAATGTCGCTATCCAGCCTTTCAGCATACAGGCAGACGTGTCCAAATGCCTTGTACATCGATGCGATGGCTTCTCTCACATTTGATAGCTGGAGAAGCGGCGTGGGCGGCGCGGCGAACCCCGTCGCATTCCTCAGGATGCTCACCGAGCGCGCCGGAAGGTGGTTCCAGCGCACGCGAGTGAGGTCGTGGAGCCAAAACACCGAAACGCCATCTGCCGCGCCTGAGTCTTTGAAGACGTTTACTGCCAGGAAGTCCGCAGTGGCGCCGAAAATAGTCCCGGTTATCGCATCTATGCCCGTGAGCGAGTCGCGATAGAAATCGGCGATAAGCGCGTCCTGCTTGAGGCGATCGAGGGTTTTTGCCCGTACGTTCACGCGGGTGCCTCAATCCTCAATAAAGATCATGGCCGGGTTTTCGAGCAGCGTCCTGATCTTCTGCACGAAGACGGCGGCGTTCCAGCCGTCGACGATGCGGTGGTCGAAGGCGCACGACAAATTCATCACCTTGCGCGGCACGAACTGATTGCCGTCCCAGACCGGCGTCACGCGGATCTTGTTGGGGCCGACGATCGCGACTTCCGGGTGATTGATGACCGGCGTCGTGACGATGCCGCCGAGCGCGCCGAGTGAGGTGATGGTGATCGTCGAACCGGAGAGCTCCTCGCGCGTCGCGGTTCCATTTTTGGCGGCTTCGGCGAGGCGCGCGACTTCCGCGGCGCAGTCCCAGAGGCTCCGCGCCTCGACGTGGCGGACGACCGGCACCATGAGGCCGGCGTCGGTCTGCGCCGCGACTCCGATATGGACGCCGCCGTACTGGCGGACGATCCCCGCTTCGTCGTCGAAGAGCGAATTCATTTGCGGCTGTTCGGCGATCGCCTTCGCCATGGCGCGCATGAGGAACGGCAGGATCGTCAGCTTCGGGCGGCCTTCGCGCTTCTCGCCGTTGAGCCTGGCGCGGAGGTCCTCGAGCGCGGTCACGTCGGCTTCCTCGACATAGACGATGTCGGGGATGCGGCTGCGCGAAATCGTCATCTTTTCCGCGATCTTGCGGCGAAGGCCGATGACAGCGATTTCCTTGACGCTTGTATCCGCCGCGCGACCAGCACGTGTTGCACCGCCGCCGCTGCGCATGAACAAGTCGAGGTCCTCATGGCCGATGCGTCCTGCCGGACCCGAGCCGGCGACGTGCTCGCCGTCGGCTCGCCGATTATTCGCCTTGAAGTCGAGGGCGCCGGCCTTGCCCCCGAGCCATTTGATCTTGCCCTCG
>JBEBFW010000169.1:0-7438 GCA_040081755.1 Parvularculaceae bacterium | reverse complement strand
AAAAGCGCCTCGACGTCTCCGAAGCCATGATCCACGTCGCCATGGGCGGCCTCTTGCTCAGACGGATCGCGCATGAGTAGTTCTCAAACGGACTCTTAGCCATCTCTTCCGCAGATTTGGCGCCCCTTGCCGCAGGGATCGCGCCGCTTGTGTCGGCGAGGAAGCGACGCAGGACAGGGGCGAGCTTGGCGAGTCGGGGCGGCGCCGATCGAACGAAGGAGCCGCCCGAGCTCGTCGAAGGCGAAGTCGTGGCTCATCGCGACCGCGCCGCCGAAATCTGGGCGGAGGAAGCCACTTCGCGCACATGAGACTTGGGAGCCCATCCTACTTCGCAAATCGATCGATCAGACGTTCGAGAAGCGAGCCTTCGCGAGTCAGCTCATACTTAGCGTCTAGGCCAATTCGGGCCAAACGTGCGGTAAACTCGTCCCGGAACCGCTCCGCCGTGTCCCGATCTAGCCTCAAAATTCTTCTCTTCCCACGTTCCGGCTCAGCGGCGGCCAGAATCTGCTTAAGATCTTCTGTCAAAAACGCGGAATTCTCCAGAAACATCCACTCGTTGGGTGACAATCGTAATATGCGTTGATGCGAATTCGTATCGCTCATGGCGTGCCCGCCCGCGAGACCGGATTCGTCGAGACAATTTGACCCGTCTGCGGATTGACTACGACGCGAGCATTCGCGCCGTGAAAGATTTCGAACGGGCGGCCCTTGCTATCGACCCCTTTGACAATTTTCTTCGGATTCTTGAGAGTTTCAAGAATCGCCTGAGGCCGCGTTCCCGCTCGCTCCGCTCCATCGCCGATCGCTCTATTGACTCCGTGCCGCGTTAGTCCCGTAATCTTCGTGCCGTTGCTTGCAACAATGCCGGCTTTATCAGCGCCCTTAAATCCCGGCAGCAGCCCGGCACCCGCTGCGGCAGCCCCCCAATAGTCGCCGCGGCCGAGTGCGTCGCCTGTCGCGTAGGCGTCGCCGAACCGGGCGAAAGGATTGAGCAGTCCAAGTCCCGCCTCCAGCGCGGCTTCGGGATCGACGGGCCGACCGCCGAAGAAACAGTAGTCAATCGCTTGCGACGCGAGGTCGGCGACAACACCAATTCCCGCGATCGCGGCGGGATACAAGAACCACGCGAGTTCGCCATTGGGATCGACGCCGGCGAGAGGGTGTCCGCCGACATACGCATACGTATTGATCCCTCCCGCGAGGCCAATGGGATCAGACTGGATGTATCTGCCTAACGAGGGGTCGTAATCTCGCATCCAGTTTTGATTCAAACCTGAGGCGTCGGCCGTTTCCGACGCGAGCTGTCCGCTGGAAAGATAGGTGAAGGCGCGGGGCGCGGCCGATGTCACGCTCGTCAGTTTGTGCGAGGTTGCGCCGTAGCCGTAGCTCGCGCTTTGCAGCGCCGGGGCGCCGGTTCCGCCGGTTCGCGCGAGGCTGAGGCGGTTGCCGACGAGGTCGTAGGCGTAGTCGATCGTGCCGTAGGAGCCGACCGACTGCGCGAGGCGGTCCACAGAATTCTTTTCGTAATAGGATGCGGTCACACCATTCATCTGGGCGACCAAGCAAGCCATCAGCGCAAGGAAGAGTCTCATAGCCTAGCGATACCTTGTTCCCGCAGGGATCTGTTCGCTCCGTCCCATTGACCGCTTTGGCCGCTCAGAGTTCTTTTCGTAATAGCCGAACCAACCCGAAGCCGACGGCAAAGGACGACAATAAACTGGTGCTGCGACATCGCTAACCATGGATAAACACATAAGGCCGACGGAGCCGGCGCCGAGGCTAACAAAGAGTGCAAGCATTGCGGCGGCGATCGACGTTCGCGCGCCCGATCCGAAAACTCGCTCCATCCCGTAGATCGCGCAAGCGTAAATGATTGGGCCCGCGCAGCCTACCAAGAAAGCTCCTGCGGCGGGTAAGCGGAAATGAGGCGGTCTGCCGCGCTGGCGCATCCTCGCATGGGCGTTGCGGCGACTATTGCGAGCAATTGCCGGTGCTGACCGAGGCGAGCCCTCAGTTGGACGTGATCTGAGACTGGTAGAGATGAGCAATTACAGCCTCTTCAATTTTGACGGCGAGATATCCGAGTTCATAGAAATCTTCTGTGTCCAGCTGAATTTTTCGCTCACTAGCGTAGTAGCGCCAGTCGCCCCTTCTGGCGCTAGGCTCACCCAAGAACTTGTTAAGCTGAGTTTCGCTGGACCCGAGCCAGATGCGGTTGCCGAGCGAAACTGGAAGCAGCGATTTGGGGAGGATCGGGCAGTCCGCCGATTCCTCGGGCGCCGTCCGCGACACTGCTTTTGCCTGAAAGCTGAGCACTGCGCGGTCGGCGCCGCCCATCTCGCCGGACTCGAACCAGATACGCTCAGGGCCGCCAGACGAATCGCTAGTATAACACAGCCAATATTGGCTCTCATGGGCGTCACCACGATGCTGGATCGCGCCGACCCCGGCGAATCGACGAACTGCCTCCAAGGGAGTTTTTTCTAGCTCGACATTGAAGTCGCCAAAAGCGACCTTGCTGACCGGGGATTTCTGCGATCGAGGCCACTTGTCGAAGTCCCATTGTGGATGAACGGGCGGCGCGTTGTCCGCTTTTTGGCCATCCGACCTAAGAGTGTTTTCCTCCGTGCTTTCTAGACTAGCCACGTCGGCGCTTTCGGTCGTGTTCGACGTCGGCCCGGCTGGAAGTGCTTGCAAGGCATCTCTCTGGCCACACGCTGGCGTGGTGCCGACTGTTATTGCTAAGGCCAGCAGATTATGAAATCGCCGCAAATTCGCAATTCCTTCCGGATGATCGTTACTCACGCAACTGAGGTCGCGTCCGCGGCGAGTATCCATGTGGCGCCGAACCGGTAATCCACAAGCGATCATCCCCACTTTCGGCGATAGCGTTTCGCACTTCGCGAGGAAGAATAACACATCCCTCCGAAGCTGATCGATTTCGAAGCGCGTTGTCGCCATGGATTTGGAATGCACGGCGGCTAAACATCTCATTGGATCGATCCGGCGTCAGATCCATGACAAACCTCCCGGTACTATTGCTGTCGCGCGGGCGCCCAATAGAGTAGCGGCCCTGCGGAATCGGCCCACTCGACTCGATACCTTGGTGACTTGACAAGTTCACGCTGCCGGCCGCGCCCGAATACCCGCCTTCGTAAAAATAGTCCGGATTCGGGCCGCCCGCTCGGCTGCAGCTGCAATCGCTATCTGACATGCGCGGCGGCGGGTTCGCGAATGACATCGGGTGGTGCGTTAAGTCCCCCGTGTCCTGATCATAAACCCAGTCAAGCCCCATCGGATCGACTGCGCTGAGCGGATTTCCTCCGACATACGCATACGTATTGATTCCTCCGAGCAGCCCGATGGGGTCAGATTGAATATATCTGCCTAAGGAAGGGTCGTAGTCGCGGTTCCAATTTTGGAAAAATTGCGTTTCCGCGTCGGCGGTCTGGCCGGGGAAGCGCAGCGGCTCGGTTAACGCTCCGCTGACGGAGATTTCCTCTCCGAAGGGTTCGTAGACGCGGTCCCACACCACGGCGCCGGCGGCGTTCGTCAGCTTCTGCGGGTTCATCACCTGATCGGTGTGGACGTAATACGTCACCGGTGCGCCGCTGGAGTGATCCACGTACGCGACAGCCTGCAATCCGAGCCACACATATTCGCGCATGACGGCGCCGGTAACTCCGTTGTGCTCGGCGATGAGGCGGCCGGCTTCGTCGTGTATGAAGTGCACGGACGATGCCCCGCCGGGCGCGGCGGCGGTCGTCGATTTCGCGACGCGTTGGCCGAAGGCGTCGTAGGCGTATGCGGCGAACGCGACCCCGCCGTTCTGCGCTTCGACCATGCGGCCAGCGCCGTTGTAAACATAAGAAAGCGCCGCTCCGCCCTTGGTCTCCGATGCTAATTGTCCGGAGACCGCGTAGCCGAAGGAACGGTTGACCGCGCCGCCGGTGACGGAGGAGAGCCGGTGAGAGGTTGCGGGGTAGGCGTAGGTCTCGGCTGTCGCGTTCGAAACTTTGCTCGTCCGGTTGCCGACGAGATCATAGGCGTAGCCGATCGTTCCATAGACGCCGACAGCCTGCGTCAGCCGGTTGAGGTCGTCGTATTGGAAGATCTGCGAGCGCGACGGCGTCACGCCGTCGGCCATCGACGCGACGTTGCTCGCCGCGTCGTAGCCGAAGGTCAGCGCCTGCACCGCTCCCGCGCCGAGTGTTGCAAGGCGTCCGTCCTGATCATAAGTCGCGGCGAGCTGCAGCCCATTGCCGAAGGTTCCCGCCTTGACGGTCCAGAGGCCGCCTTCGCCCTCCGTGCCCATGCTGCCAGAATCCGTCATCGCGAGGTGCGTGACGCTGGTGAGCACGTCTTCGAGGGGCGCGCCCGCATTCGCTCGCATGCGGATGGCCGTGACGTTTCCGCTTGAGCCGTAGGACCAGGTGACGATGCGGCCTGAGGGGTAGGTGAGCGAGACGGCCTTGTCGCCGTCGGCATAGGCGTAGCTCGTCGAATAATTGAACCCGCCGATCGCGCGGGTCGTCGATGTCATGTTCCCATGCGCGTCGTAGGCGAATGTCGTGACGCCGCTCGAATCCGTGATGGAGGCGAGCCGCCCGACGCCGCGATTGCCGGAGGGCGTCGTCGAATCGTAGGTGTAGGTTCGCGTCGCGCCGGGGTCGGAGCTGAAGCTCTCGCTCAGCAGCCGCCCGGCGCCGTCATATGTGTAAGTTGTGGTGATCCCGGTCGCGCGGGTCATCGACGAAACGAGGCCGCGCGCGTCTCGCACGTAACTCGTGACGCCGGTGTCTGGGCTGGTCGTTTGCGTGACCTCGCCCCAGGCGTTGCGGACGTAACTCGTGACAAGGGTCTTCGCGTCCTCGACGGCGGAGACCGCGCCGTCGGAGCGGCGCGTCAGGTTCGTGACGGCGCTGTCGGGGTCTGTCTCGCGGATGACGCGGTCGAGGGCGTCGAAGCCGTAGGCGTAGAGTTTGGAGCGCGGGTCCGTCACCGAGACCGTATTGTCGTTGCGGTCATGCGCGTAGGTCGCCGTCTGCCCGGAGGCGCCGATGGAGCGCAGCAGCCGCCCCAGTTCGTCGAAGGCGAAGTCGTGCGTCATGGCGACCGCGCCGCCGGCCGTCCGCTCCGTCACGTTCGTGACGCGCGAGAGGCCGTCATGCGCGAACGCCCGCCGCTCGCCGAGCGCAGTCTCGACTGAAGTCAAGCGCCGCGCGTCGTCATAGGCGAAGAGCAGGAAAGGCGTCCCCGGAAAATCGATGCGGGCTGCCTGCCCGATCGCGTCATACTGAATATCCGTGCGCGCCTCGTCGGAGAGCCCCGGATTGACTGCGACGCCGATGAGGCGGTTCTGCGAATCGTAATCGAGATTGGCGAGCACGTCGTTCGGATCGCGCACGACCGTCGGCTGCCCGACGGCGTTCACGGACAAGATCTCGGTGCGCCAGCCGATCTCATCGACGCTCGCCGAGGGATTGCCGCCAGCGTCATACTCGAAAAAGACCTTGTCCGAGGTCCCGGCGAGCGGCCCGTCGATCGACGACAGAAGCGAAGGCCGCGCCACGCCGGGCGAGGCCCCCGCCGGGCTCCCGTGCGACAGCTTCACCTCGTCGAACCACGCATTGCACTTGCCGCCCGACACATAGGTGCAATGCAACGCCACCTTCACCTTCCGCGCCCCAGCCGGCGCCTCGACAATCGGACCGCTACGCAGGCGGCGTAGCAGGGCAGCTGTCCGCAGTCGCACTTGCTGGCGGGGGGCCTTGGGGCGCACACGTAGCGCCGTCGCGCTTCTTAACCGGCCGAGGTTCCTTGACGTAGATGTATCGGGTGCGGCCAAAGATCGAAGCGCCGTCATAGGGGCCAATCCAATCCTGCAAGCGGACAGATGCCTTCTCGGTCCAGCAGTCGGTTATCCTGTGATCCGACTCTGGATCGTCAACGCTGATCCTATTCGTGCCGGGCTCACGAGGCCACTGCGAGACGAACGCCAGAAGCTTGTCGTAATTCTCCACCATATCGCGAACGCTGAGATCCTTCTTCAGCCCCATCAGGCGCTCCAGATCGTCCCGCAAGGGCGCAGCTGCGCCGTCCCAAGACGGATGCTCGTCATACTCACGACGACACCACAAGCCAAACTCTCCGACTTGGCCAACGAAACGGTCGAACACCGTTGAAGGGTCACCGCTCAGCTTTCCTTCAAAACCGAGGTAGCCACCGTCCCAGAGCCACACATCATACTGACTGGTTCCTTCGTACCCAGTCGGAATGAAAGCTTGGACCTCCGCAAGGTTCTTGAGTCCTCGCTCAAACGCCAGGTAGCCCGGATTGACGAGGCGCACATACAACGGCCAAAGCAACTCTAAAATGTAGGCTGCAGCCAGCACGTAGACAATTGTCTTGCTAGCTAATTTAAATGCTCTACTGTTCATTTAAAGAAGCCTATACATTCTGGGTCCTGGCCTTTGACTGTGCCTGCATTCAGCGCATTCAGATAGTCGCCGGGGCTCCCAACCTCGCGCCTAGGATGCAATGCTTTGTCTACCTGACCGTAACCCCACCACACAGCGCCGGTCGTCCTTGTTGAAGTCGTCGCGCCCCAAGCAGTTCACCCGTCGAGTCGGCGATGGTTTCGCGGCGGCAGTGTGACGCCTGAGCCCATGAAGGCGTCACCTCGCTCCGGATACGGAGTTTGCAGAATGTGAACATCGCCATCGATGATTTTGGTCCAGTCGAATCCGACCGTCTGAAAGAAATCGACATCGGCACCCTCTGGAACGGAGCCGCAGGTGCATCGAATGCGTCCATTCGGCATGTCGGACACGAATCTTCCGAATCTAATGCCGTCTCCCGATGCGCTGCCATGTCCGAGAGTTCCAGGCGCCTTATACTCCAATCCCGTGGGATCTATGAGCGTCAGCGGATTTCCTCCGACATACGCATACGTATTAATTCCGCCCATGAGACCGATGGGGTCAGACTGGATGTATCGGCCTAAGGAAGGGTCGTAATCGCGATTCCAGTTTTGATTCAAACCGGAGGCTTCAGCGGTTTGGCCGGGAAAGCGGAGTTTCTGCGTTAACGATCCGGAGGCCGATACTTCGACGCCGAACGGGTCCGCGATTCGGTTCCAGACCGGTGCGCCCGCCGCGTCGGTCATGACTTGCGGCTGCATCACCTGATCGGTGTGGAGGTAGTAGGTGACGGCAGAGCCGCCCGAGTAGTCGATCATGGCGACCGGCATGAGGCCGAGGAAGACGTATTCTCGGAGGACCGCGCCGGTCGATCCGTCATGCTCGGCGATGAGGCGGCCATAAGGGTCGTGGATGAAGTGCGTTGTGGCTCCCGCGACGGTCGATGACACGCGCTGACCGGCGGCGTCGTAATCGGACGCGGCCGTCGTCACGCCGTTCGTCTGTATGAGGAC
>JBEBFW010000013.1:0-26068 GCA_040081755.1 Parvularculaceae bacterium | reverse complement strand
GCCGGCCAACAGGCGGACATCGCTGTAAGTGAGCACATCATGCGTGCCGGCAGCGGGCCGTTCGATGGACCAAATGCCGCCGCCGAATTCGCCGCCGATGTAAGCCCACCGCTCGTCGCCGTTTTGCGGGTGCGCCTCGGGGGCGTCGCCCGCGTCGCCGCCTGCGCCCAAGGGGCCGCTGCTTTCGTCTTTTCCCGACGTCGTGCGCCTCGCTGGACAGAAGAAGG
Organism: Parvularculaceae bacterium; assembly: GCA_040081755.1. GTDB lineage: Bacteria > Pseudomonadota > Alphaproteobacteria > Caulobacterales > Parvularculaceae > Amphiplicatus. The sequence continues at coordinate 25,841 of JBEBFW010000013.1, read as the reverse complement.
ACTCACAGCTCAAAGTCGAGCTTGAGAGCTACGTTCACGTCATCGGCTTCGCGGAAGGTCGCATCGAGATGCGCGTCGAGGATCGCGCGCCTTCCGATTTCGCCGGCCGCCTCACCCAGCGCCTCAAGGACTGGACCGGCCGACACTGGATCGTGACGCTCGCGCCGGAGGGCGGGGCCGCGACGCTGCGCGATGCGCGCACCGCCGAGGTGATGGCCCATCCTCTTGTGATGAAGGCGTTCGAGGTCTTTCCGGATGCGGAGATACGGGCGATCCGCGATCCCGTCGGTGTGCCGGCTACGGACGATCCGCTGGCTGAGTTCGTTGACGAGCAGGAGGCGCCATGACCGACTTCAATGAGATCATGAAGCAGGCTGCGGGACTGCAGGCCAAAATGCAGGCGGTGCAGGAGAAGATCGCCGCGATGGAAGTGGACGGGGTCTCCGGCGCCGGCATGGTGAAGGTGACGCTAAACGGCAAGGGCTACGCGAGGCGCGTGACGATCGAGCGCTCGCTCCTCAAACCCGACGACGCGGAGATCGTCGAAGACCTCATCGCCGCCGCCATCAACGACGCCAAATCGAAACTCGAAACGCGCGCCGCGGAGGAGATGAAGGCGCTGACCGCCGGCTTGCCGCTGCCGCCGGGCATGAAATTGCCGTTTTGAACCTCATTCGACGCCTCATGGAGAATGCTCATGCCGACCAATCGCAAGCCTCGAAAGAATGCTGCGCGAACAGACTCCACAATCCAAACACTGGTAAGGGAAATTGAGCGACGATATAAACTGCCCGTCGGCAGCATATCGATACTTCGGCCTAACGGCAGGCGCATGAACAAGAACTCAACGGTCGAACTTCTCCTCCAAGCATGGGGAATTTGATGTGTTTGCCGAATGCCCGTGATGTCGGCCCCGAGATGCTCGAACGTCGTGATTGAATCTCCGTTCGACGACGCATGCGGCGCGCCTTAAGTTCAACGCCGAATCAGGCGCTCAATACGCCTGATGCGCACGAGGAGAGCCGCATGGAGTTCGATCGCATCGCGCACGAAGCTGAAGTCGATCGCAACTGCGACGCCTTCCTCAAGGTGTTGCCGGATTTGATGAAAACCGATGCCGGGCGCGTGGCGCTCATGCGAAAGGAGCAGGTGGTCGGCATATTCCAGACTATTGAAGCCGCGCTTCGCGCCGGCGGCGCTCGCTTTCCCGATCGCATGTATTCCGTGCAGGAAGTGACCGACGAGCCGCTCGATCTCGGAGTTCTGTCGCATGTTCTTGGTTTCCGGCCGTCATGACGGAAGGCAGATACTCCTGACGGTCGTCGTCGTCAGCGATCTGGCTGCAGATCCAACGGGCGCGGTTTCGATCCGCATGGAGCCTTTGCGGGCGCTTCTCGATACGGGCGCGACCTCATCCAGCATCACGCCGAATGCGGCGCACCGCATCGGTCTTACGCCGGCCGGCCTTCGCTATGTGAATACAGCGGGCGGCATGCGCCGAGTTCCCTATTTTGCGTTTCGCATCGGCATCCTCAAGGATGGCGCAGGCGCCCCTTTCGTGCTCGACGAACCGATCAGCGGAAGCGCGTTCACGTTGGAGACCATGAATTTCGACATCCTTCTCGGCATGGATGTAATTTCGCTTGGCGACCTCGCCATCCGGCGCGACGGGACCTGGAGTTTCGAGTTCTAAGTCATGCCCGCGAACATTGGCCCCGAGCTTCAGCGCTTGATCGATCTCCTCGCGAAACTGCCGGGGCTGGGGCCGCGTTCGGCCAAACGCGCGGCGCTCGCCCTCCTGAAGAAACGCGAGCCGCTGATGCGTCCGCTCGCCTTCGCGCTCGCCGACGCGGCGGATCGCGTGAAGGCCTGCTCGCAGTGCGGCAACTGGGACTCGGTCGATCCTTGCGCCATCTGCATCGACCCCGCGCGCAGCGCCGCGATCATCTGCGTTGTGGCCGATGTCGCCGACCTCTGGGCGCTCGAGCGCGCCGGCGCACATCGAGGGCTCTACCATGTGCTCGGCGGCCTTCTCTCGCCGCTCGACGGCGTCGGCCCAACGGACCTCAACATCGGCGGTCTTGTCGCTCGCGCGTCGAAGGCGAGCGAGATCGTGATCGCCTTGCCATCGACCGTAGACGGACAAACGACGGCGCACTACCTGCATGACCAGATCAAGACTCTCGGCGTCTCCGTGACGCGCCTCAGCCAGGGCGTGCCGGTCGGCGGCGAGCTCGATTATCTCGACGAGGGCACCCTTTCCGCCGCCATGAAGGCGCGCCGGCCGGCGTGAGCGCGGGGCGGCCGCGCGTCAGATCAGCCGGACTGCGGTTGCGGCGCCACGATCGCGAATCGGAATGCGTGCGGCTCTTCGTGCGCGACGCGGCGGACGGCGACCAGCGCCGCGAGGGCCGCCGCGACGAAACCAAGACTGACCCCGACGCTCTTGAGGCCGGCGGGGAGGAACATCGGCAGAATGAAGATGAGCGCGATGAGGGCCATTTCCCCCGGCAGCCATCCCGACAGCGCTGCTCGCCTTGCGATCAGCGCCAACGGCAAGGCGAGGATGACCAGCTCATAATAGTATGTATACGGAGCGACCATGAAGGCGCCGCAAAGGAGCGCGATCGCCCGAAGCTCCGCGTCGCGCACGCGCCGCCAGACGAGCGCGACGGCAAACGCTGCGCCGCAGGCGAAGAGGGCGCAGATCGTCGCCGCGACGGCGGCCGGCGCACCAAGGAGCAGCGCCGCCGAATAGGGCGTCGCCATCTTGTGAATCGGCATCGCGCCTTCCGCGAGATTGCTCGTCGCCTCCATGGCGCTCGTCGCAAAGGCGGTCCAGGCGCCGGCGCCGAATATGGCGAGGCTTGCGACGGCGAGGAGCGCGGCTCCCGCTGAAGCGACGCCGAACGCTCGCCAGCATCCGCCGGCCGCGAAGGCGATCGGCAGCAGCACGCCGAGCTGCGGCTTCACCGTCAGCAAAGCCGCCGCGAGTCCGGCGACGATTGGCCGGCGGTCCGGCAGCAGCGCCGCTATCCCGAGGAGCGCGGCTGTGAAGAATCCATTCTGCCCTGTGATGACGGCGTGCAGCGCGCTTGGGGAGGCAAGCATGACGAAGAGAGCGAAGTACGAAACACCGAGCGCGCGCATGGCGCCGAAATAGACCCCGAGGCCCGCCGCGACCCACGCGGCGTAGCCCAGCGCGAACGGAAAGAACGCCAGCGGCAGGATCAGGAGATAATAGGTAGGCGGATATTGCCAGGTGAGCAGAAACTCTTCGCGCGGCGGCACATACGACTTCAGCCTTGGTTCGAACGCATCGAGATCATACGGCTCGGCGGCGGCGCCTTCTCTCGCAGCCACCGCCGCAGCGTGGAAGGCGATGAAATCTCCGCCAAGCGCCTGCCCGCTCGGAAGGAGATTGTCGCGCACGCCCGAAAACTGCTGAACCGAAGCGATGAGGGAAAGCGCAAGCAAGGCCGCCGCGCCGATCGCTGCAATTCTCTTCGTCACGACTTCATGCTCCGGCGGACGACCAGCGCAAGGGCGCATGCAGCCGCCAGAAAGCCGACGGGCGGACCCGGCTGCTCGCCAAAACTCAGCACTGTCATCGGCGCGATCCAGAGCGCCGCCAGGAAGGGGCGCTCGCCTCGAAGCCAGCCGCCTTCGACGCCGCGCCGCGCGACTACAAGCAGCGCCGGCAAGACCAGCGTCAGTTCGTAGTAAAAGGCGTTCGGCGCGGCGAGCAGCGCCGCCGCGCACAAGGCCGCGAGCCGCAGGTCCGGCGCCTTCACGCGCCGCCAGAATATCCAGGTCGATCCGGCGAGGAAGAGGCTGGCGGCAGCCTGAGCAGCCATGGCCGCCCCGAACGGCGCCCCCACCATGACGGCCCCTCCGTATACGGAAACGAGCTTCTCGAAGGGAAAGACGTCAGACTGCATGCGCCCCGAGTGTTCCGCGATCGCCGCGAAGAACGCGCGCCAGACCTCGACGCCGAGGGCGAGCGTCGTCGCTGCGCACAAGAGCAAAGCAGTGATCGCCGCGATGGCGAAGGCGCGCCAGGCGCCGGCGGCGGCGAATGCTACGGGAATGAGGAGACCGAGCTGCGGCTTGAAGGTGAGGATGCCCGCGGCGAGGCCGGCGAGAACAGGCCGACGATCCGCGTTCCAGGCCGCGAGAGCGAGGAGCCCGCCAGTCAGGAGTCCCGTTTGGCCGGTGATGAAGGCCTGCATGGCCGCGGGCGAAGCCAGAACCGCGAAAAGGGCCAGCCTGTTGGACAACAACGGGCGCAACCCCGCGAGATAGATCGCGCCGCCGGCAAAGGCCCACGATCCGTAGGCGACAAGATATGGCAGCAACGCCAGCCAGGCGATGAGCGCGAGCATGGTCGGCGGGTACTGCCAGCTGAGGCGGATATCGCCGCCTGTCGGGAAGGCGGCCGAAATCCGGCCTGCAAATTTTTCCGCGTCATAGGCCCCCGCCGCCTCGCCTGACGCGGCGGCCTTTGCAGCGGTATGGAACGCCACGAAGTCGCCCCCAATCGCGGGCCCGTAGCCTGTAATATAGTCCGTAGACGTCGCCGCCGCGTGAGTGAACATCGCCGCGTTCACCGCAAGAACGAGCGCGGCCGCACACCATGCGACCTGCGCGAGCCGCTTGGTTAGCAAGAGATTAATCAGCGGAAATCGCGCGGCGAGGGCGGACGTCATCCCCGAACCTTACGTTGGGGCCGATAAACGAATTCTTATCCTTGAGCGGCCGATATGCGGCGAACCCGAGGCTGACGATGAACGCCGTTTGCACCAGCAACATCAGTCCGCGCGCCGCCGAAAAGCCGTCGCTGCTGTCCATCGTCTGTCCCGCATTCAACGAGCAGGAAGCGATTCTCGACTTTCACCGCGCGGTCCGCAGGGTTCTGCAGTCGTCAGGGCAGAATTTCGAGATTATCCTTGTCAATGACGGCTCGACCGACGGCACCGCACGCTTGATGAAGGACCTCTGCGCGCGCCATCCTGATACGGCTTTTGTAGATCTCTCGCGCAATTTCGGCAAGGAGATCGCGATCACCGCCGGCCTCGATCATGCGAAGGGTGAGGCCGTCGTGGTCATGGATGCCGATCTTCAGCACCCGCCGGAATCAATCGGCGCGCTGATCGAGGGCTGGCGCGAAGGATATGACGTCGTCAACGCCGTGCGCCGCAACCGCAACGGCGAAAACGCACTGAAACGCATGACAGCGCGCGCATTCTATAGAGCTCTGCGGCGGCTTGGGCGCGTGGCGCCGCCCGAGGATGTCGGCGATTTCAGGCTGCTCAGCCGAAAGGCTGTCGATGCTGTTGTCACGCTGCGCGAGCATCACCGTTTCATGAAGGGCGTTTTCGCCTGGGTCGGCTTTCCCACCACTTCGATCGCATTCGACGTCGCCCCGCGCATCGCCGGACGAACGAAGTTCGATTTCTGGAAACTGTGGAATTTCTCGATCGAGGGCGTCACATCCCACACACTCGCGCCGCTGAAGGCGTCAACCTATCTCGGGCTGGCCGTCGCCGGGCTCTCATTCGCTTCAGGTCTTGTCTACGTGGTCAAGGCGCTGTTGTTCGGCGATCCGTCGCCGGGATTTCCGACGGTTATCGTCACTGTTTCGTTCCTTGGCGGCGTCCAGCTGATCGTGCTCGGCGTCATTGGCGAGTACCTCGGACGCGTCTTCAACGAAACGAAGAACCGGCCCCTGTATTTCGTCAATGAGCTTGTCGAAGCGAGGGGTGCAAATTGCGCCGAAGCGCCGGCGAACACGCCCGCTCGCGAGGTCGCCTGATGCAGGCGTTGCGGCGACACGCGCTGACGGCGACCAAATTCGCCGGCGTCGGCGTCGTCAACACCGCCGTCGATTTCGGCGTCTTCCTCGTGTTGCATGCTTTGGGGCTCTTGGCGCTGGGCGCAAATCTCGGCGCTTTCATCTGCGCCAACGGCTTGAGCTACCTGCTGAATGCGCGTTTTACGTTTCGGACCAGGAGCGAAAAGCGCTCGCTGTCCGCAGCGGGCTACATGAAGTTCGCTTCTGTCCACCTCACCTCGCTGGCGATTTCAACCGGATTCATTGCAGCTTTCGCAGACGCTGTCGGCGCCCTCGCCGCCAAAATCCTGGCCGCAGGCCTGACCCTTATCTGGAACTACGTCGCAAGCGCGCTCTTTGTCTTTCGGAAGAAGCCGGCGACGGGAGGCAAGGCATGACGCCTGCGCTTCCGATCCCCACGCCGCGCGCCGACATCCGGCCGCGGCTTCTCTCCATTGTATGCCCCGCCTTCAATGAAGCGGAGGGCATCGCCGCGTTTCATCGGGCCATTCGCAAGTCCATGGCTGACATAGGCCAAGCCTTCGAAATCGTGTTCGTCAATGACGGCTCAACGGACGCCACACTGGCCCTGATGGGCGAGCTTCGAGCGCGCCATCCCAATACCACCGTCGTCGATCTATCGCGCAACTTCGGCAAGGAGATCGCGTTGACCGCCGGTCTTGACGCCGCGCGTGGCGACGCGGTGGTCGTCATCGACGCCGACTTGCAGGACCCGCCGCATCTCATCGAGGAAATGATCGAGGGCTGGCGAGGCGGTTTTGACGTCGTCTATGCGCAGCGGCGCCTGCGCGAGGGCGAGACCTGGTTCAAGATCGCTTCGGCGAACGCGTTCTATCGGCTGATGCGCGGCGTCGGCGATGTCGGCCTGCCGGAGAATGTCGGCGACTTTCGTCTGATGAGCCGCAAGGCGGTCGATGCAGTGTGCGCCCTGCGGGAGCGGCATCGCTTCATGAAGGGCGTCTTCGCCTGGGTCGGCTTTCCGTCGAAGATCATTCAATACGACCGCGCGCCGCGCGAGGCGGGCGCGACGAAGTGGAACTATTGGAAGCTGTGGAATCTTTCGATCGAGGCCGTCACGTCATCGACGCTGGCGCCCCTGAAAATCTCGACCTATGTCGGCTTTCTGACCGCAAGCGCGGCCTTTCTTCTGGGCCTGTTCTTCGTGGCGAAGAAACTGCTTTTCGGCGACCCCGTGCCCGGCTTCTCGACGTTGATCGTGGTCTTGTTGTTTCTCGGCGGCGTTCAGCTGACGGTGCTCGGCGTCATGGGCGAATATCTCGGGCGGATATTCAACGAGACCAAAAACCGGCCGCTCTACTTCGTCAATTCGATCGCGCCGTCGAGCGCCATGTCGGCTGGAGCGCTGATCGCCGCCCCCGAACCGGGCGAGCGCGCGATCGGCTATCTCAGCGGAAAAGGCTGACGCGTCTCCTCGACCGAGCGTTCCTCCCAAAGATCGCCGGTTTGCGCGGCCGGAGCGATGGGCGCCGACCGGGCGGACGAAGCTTCTGGACCTCCCCGCGGCTCGGGCGGCGGCGGCGCCTCTTCGCGCCCCGCAAAGCGGCGCGGCGTGTCGTCGGTGATCGCGCGCCGCGTATTCGAGATCGTCTCGGCGCGGCGATAGACCTGATCGGTTGAGGAGACCAACCCGCGAAAATCCTCGCGCACCCGGTTGAAATTGTCCTCCAGCGCCACGACCCGCCGTCGCAGCGCCTCGACTTCCGACAGCACGTGGCCCGCCTCGGCCTGGATCAACTCCGTGTTCTGACGAGCATAGGCGTCGCGCAGCACGGCGCGCATGGTGTGGAGCGTCGCCATCAGCGTCGTCGGCGACACGATCCATACGCGCGCCCGGAAGCTGTCCTGCACGACATCCGGAAAGCGCGCGTGAAGTTCGGCGTACATCGTCTCGGAAGAAATGAACATCAGGGCGGAATCCGCCGTCTCATCGGGCACGATCAAGCGTTCGGCAATGTCAACGATGTGCCGCAAGGCGACCCGCCGGAAATCGTTCTCCGCGCGCGGATCCGCGTCAGGCGCCTGATGCAGCTTCGAAAAGGCCTCCACAGGAAAGCGCGCGTCGATCGCGATCGGCCCTGGCGGGTGCGGCAATCTAACGAGGCAATCGGCCTTGCGGTTGTTGGGCAGCATCGCCCGCATCTCGAAGGCGTCCGGCGGCAAGGCGTTGCGGACGATATCGGAGAGCTGCACCGTCGGCGCGTTCGGGCCTGAGACACGCTCGCCAAGCGCCCGCTTCAGCGACGCGATCTCTTCGCGCAGCGCCCGCACATCCTGGGGGGCGCCGGCGATGAGGTCGATGCGGCTCTGCATCTGCTCGAGAGAGCTGTTGATGGCGTCCCGATGCTCCGCCATCCGTCTCGAAATTTCGCCGACCTGTCCGGATCGTTCATCCGGATAAGAACTCTCGCCAATTGCCCCCGCGGCGCGCGTATCGCGCTCCGCCAGCCGCGTAATCCGCTGATCAAGATCGCGCAGCAGGGCCGTGGCGTCCGCCGGCGGCGGTTGCGCGGCGCGCGGCGCGCGCTCGTAGCGCTGGGAAAGCTCGGCGAATCTGGCGTCGATTTCGCGCTGAAGGTCGCCGCGAACGGCGCCCGCGTCGAGCGTCGACGACAATTCGCGGTCCTTCAAGGCGCGCTCGCGCGCCTCAAGCTCCTGCATGCGATGGTCAAGCGAGGCGGAGAGTTTGCGCCGTTCGAACTCCGCTTCGCGTTCGGCCTGCGCGCGCCTTTCGAAGTCGCGCCGCAAGTCCTCCTCGGCCGCCAGCCGTCGTTCCTCGTCCGCGCGCTCGGCGACGGCTTGTCGCTCGTCCTCGAGCCGGCGGCGCCAATCATCGTCCTCGGTGCGGGCGGCCGCAAACACCGAACGCGACAATTTGCCGGCCGATGCGGCGGGCGCCGACTCATACTCCTCCGCGGCCGGAATGATTTCCACAACTGTTTCGTCATTGGCTGGCGGCGCGGGCGGGAGCGCTTCCTCCAGTTTCTTTTTCTTCCCAAAAAGGTTCGCGAACGGCGCCGGCTTCCTCGGCCTCGGGGCCGGAATGTTGACCTCTTCCGCCGGCGCGGCTCGCTCGATGACGATTTCGGCTTCCGGTACGGCCTCCGGCGCGGAAATCACTTCGGCGGGCTCAGGCCTCGCCTCTTTCTTTCCGAACCCGAACAGCGAATTTTTCCGCGGTTTCGGGGTGTCAGCTTCGGCGGCGGCGACAACTGTGGTGCCGTCTTCAAAGGTGATTTCCGCGTCGTCTCCCGCTGGCTGGAAAAAGTCGCCGCCCTCGTTTGACTTCACGGGCGCATCGGCCTTGCGCCGGCCGCCCATACGGGCCGCCATGATGACGAAGAGCACAAACAGAAACACGGCGGCGAACACGGCGAACGTCGCGAGCCCAACGGTCGCAATCCCATCGGCCGCCCCTCCGCCCGAAGGCTGGAGCGTCCCGCCGGCAGGCTGGGCCGGCTCGGCGGGCGGAGCGCCCGCGGGCGTTTGCGTCTGCATTCGTCGGCCCCCAAGGCTGACACCACAACCAGGCTCCGCTTATACGACTAAGGCCCGGAAATTGCGAGCCTTTGGCGTGCTTGACGACGCGGATTCCGCACCATACGTCAACGGCATGGCTATCCGCGAAATCCTGACCGCGCCGGACCCCCGGTTGCGGGAAAAGTCAAAACCCGTCGATCGGGTCGATGACGCCTTGCGGACGCTCATGGATGACATGCTGGAGACCATGTACAAGGCGCCGGGGATCGGTCTGGCGGCAGTCCAGATCGGTGCGCCTGTGCGGGTCATCGTCATGGACCTCGCTGGCGAGGACGAAGAGAAGGCGCCGCTGTTCTTCGTCAACCCGATTGTCACCAAACAATCCAAGGAATCAAGCCTTTACGAAGAGGGTTGCCTGTCTGTCCCGGAGTATTTCGAAGATGTGGAGCGGCCCGCGCGTTGCCGGGTGAGCTATCTCGACTATGATGGGAACCCCCGGGTTCTCGACGCCGAAGGCCTGCTTGCAACCTGCATCCAGCATGAGATGGATCACCTCGAGGGCGTGCTCTTCATCGACCATCTGTCTCGCCTGAAACGCGAGCGTATTTTGAAGAAGATCAAGAAGGAGCAGCGCATCGCTGCGGCGTAGCGGCCGCCGGATCGCGCGCCGATTAACCAAGCGATGCGGCGCCGGCGACACGTCAAGAAAGGAGAGTGACGTCGATGCGCCTCGCCTTTATGGGGACGCCGGATTTTGCGACAGCTTCCCTCGCCGAACTGATCGCCGCCGGCCACGAGATCGCAGCCGTATACACGCGCGCGCCGCAACCATCCGGACGCGGACAAAAGCTTCGCCCATCCCCGGTTCAGGCGCTGGCGCAGGCGCAAGGTCTCCCGGTGCGTGCGCCGAAGAGCTTCAAATCCGAAGAAGAGCGCGCGGCGTTCAGATCGCTCGACCTCGACGCCGCTGTCGTCGTCGCCTACGGCCTCATACTGCCAGGAGCGGTGCTTGACGCCCCGCGGCTCGGCGCGTTCAATCTGCATGCGTCTCTTCTGCCGCGCTGGCGCGGGGCGGCGCCGATTCAGCGCGCCATCATGGCGGGCGACGCGGAAACCGGCGTTCAGGTGATGCGCATGGAGCCAACCCTCGACACGGGGCCCGTCATCCTGTCCGAGCGCGTTGCGATCGGCGATGATGAAACGGCGCACTCGCTCACCGAGCGCCTGTCGCACATCGGGGCCTCGCTCCTGCCGCGCGGCCTTGCAGCCGTCGAACGGGGCGGCGCGGTTGAAACGCCGCAGGCGCGAGAGGGCGTCACTTACGCTGAGAAGATATCCAGCGCAGAGGCCCGCATCGACTGGACGCGATCGGCCAGCGAGGTCGATCGCCTCATTCGCGGCCTCAGCCCCTTCCCCGGCGCGTGGACCGGGTTCGGAGGCGGCGACGGCGGCGAGCGCATCAAGGCGCTGCTGTCGCGCCGGGTCGACGGAACCGGAAGGCCGGGTGAAATTCTCAGAGCGGATGGCCGTATCGTCGTCGCCTGCGGCGACGGAGCCGTGGAACTCCTGAAATTGCAGCGGGCCGGGAGATCGGCCCAATCGGCCGCAGACTTCTTGCGCGGTTATCCGTTGACGCTCGAAGAGCGCCCGTGACCGGCGCCAAGCGCTTCAAGCTCGTTCTCGAGTATGACGGCGGTCCGTTCGTCGGATGGCAGCGTCAGGAGAACGGTCCTTCCGTACAAGGGGCGCTGGAAGACGCGGCCTTTCGGCTCTGCGCTCTCCCTTGCTCAACGGTCGCGGCTGGCCGCACGGACGCCGGCGTGCACGCGCTCGCCATGACCGCGCATATCGACCTTCCAGCGCGTTTCGACGCCGACACGGTGCGCGACGCCCTGAACTTTCACTTGAAGCCCCTGCCCGTGGCGGTTCTCGACGCGCGCGAGGCGCCTGCAGGATTTCACGCGCGCTTTTCAGCGAAGGCGCGCCGCTATCTCTACCGGATCGCAAATCGGCGCGCGCCCCTCGCCCTCGATGCCGGTCGCGCCTGGCGCATTGGACAACGGCTCGATGAGGGCCGCATGGCGGCGGCTGGCGACACGCTTACCGGCTGTCACGACTTTTCGACTTTTCGCGCGGTGCATTGCCAGTCCGCATCGCCGGTGAAGACGCTGACGTCGCTCGTCGTCGCGCGCTCCGAAGACCGGATAGACATCAGCGTTGCGGCGCCTTCCTTCCTCCATCACCAGGTGCGCTCCATCGTCGGCACGCTGTGCGAGGTGGGCCTCGGCCGTTGGCGTACGGAGGATGTCAAGACGGCCCTTGAGGCGCGCGACCGCGCGCGCTGCGGGCCCGTGGCGCCGCCTGACGGCCTCTATTTCGTCGCGGCAGACTACGAGACCAGTTGAAGGAGCGCGAAAGCGAGGTTCGACGCGATGCTCTGCGCCGCCAGTCCGATCAAGGTGAGGAGGATGACGACGCACAGGGTCCAGACAGGATCGAGCTGCAGCGCGCGGCGCAGATAGCCCCACAACAGAGCGAACGCGATCGAAAGGACCGGCAAGACCAGAACCTTGGCGAACGCCTGGCCGCCTGGGAGAACGATCGCGGCCGCCGGCAGAGACTGAAGGGCTGCTATGGGAAGCTGGATCCAGTTGTAGCCGGCGAGGAGTTCCGCCGCCCGCCGGCTCGCCCCGACGGACCGTGCAAGAAACGCGAGGGCCGTCAGCGACAGGCACCAATCCGCATAGGCGCCGACCATTTGCGCCGGAACGAATACGGACATGGGCGCCCGCCACAACCTGTTCCGAGGCGAGCGACGGCGAGGCTCGCGCAGCGATGAGGCCGGCCGCGAAGCTGAAAGCGAGCAGAGGCGCCGCAAGGATCATAGCCGAAAACGACCTGAACACGCCGTCTACGGAACGGTCGAGTTCGCCAGTCCAGCCTGGGCGGTTCCACGCCATTTTCCAGACGGCGCCGACCTGTGCGGCCGCATAGGAAAGGTCGATCATGCGCCGCTTCGGAAAAAACGGGTGAGAATCTCCGCGTATATATCTGCAAGCTGAAGAATGTCACCGGTCGAAACGCGCTCATCGACCTGATGGATTGTCCTGTTGATCAGGCCGAGCTCGGCGACGGGCGCGAAATCCTTGATGAACCGGGCGTCGGACGTACCGCCCGTCGTCGAGTGCTCCGGCGGCGCGCCGCAGCGCGCCGTTATCGCCTCATCGATCAGCGCCAGAAACGCCTCGTCTCGCGTCAAAAACGCCTCGCCCGAGACGACGATGTCGATTTCGTAGCGCACGCCGAAAGCCGCCGCCGCCTTGCCCAGCCTTTCCCGAACGCATTGCTCCAGCGTCGGTCCGCTCCAGTTCGGATTGAAGCGCACGTTGAAGCGCGCGCGCGCGGCCGCCGGGATCACATTATGCGCCTGATTGCCGATCTCGAGGTCAGTGACCTGCAAGCTGCTCGGCTGGAATTGGTCAAAGCCCGCATCGAGCGGCGCGGTCAGCGCAGAGATCATCGCCGCAATCGCATGCGCCGGATTGGCGGCGCGGTCGGGATAGGCCACATGGCCCTGCTTGCCCGTGACGGTCAGCCGGCAATTCATGCTGCCGCGACGACCGATCTTGATGGTGTCGCCGAGGCGTTCGACGCTCGACGGCTCGCCGACGACACAGGCGTCGATGGCCTCTTCGCGCTCTGCAAGGCACGCCAGCATCTTGCGCGTCCCGTTGATGGCCGGGCCCTCCTCATCGCCCGTGATCAGCAGGCTGACCGAATGGCCGCGCGCCGCGCCGGAGACGATGACGCGCTCCGCCGCTGCAACGAAAGCGGCGATCGCGCCCTTCATGTCGGCTGCGCCGCGACCCCAGATGAAGCCGTCCTTGAGTGCGCCGCTGAAAGGCGGAACCGTCCAGTCGCTCTCAGGACCCGGAGGAACGACGTCGGTGTGCCCCGCAAAGCAGAAGCGCCGGCCGCCATCGCCCCACCGGGCAAAGAGATTTTCAACCGGCGCGCTCGCGCCGTCTTCGAAGCGCATGCGCTCGATGGAGAAACCGAGCGGGCGCAACCCTCCTTCGACGACGGCAAGCGCGCCTTCGTCGGCCGGCGTGACGGAGGGACGCCGGATGAGGGCTTGCGCGAGGGCGATGGGATCGACGGGCACGCGCGTTGGTAGCCCACGCCACAGACCGGCTCAAGGCCCGGGGGGGGCCGACAGAAACCGGCTAGAGTTTGTAGCGAAGGCGAACAGAGACCGCATAGGCTTCAGTCGAGAAGTCAGCGGAAAGAGCGCCCCGAAGCGCGTCTTCCGGCAGTGCGCCGCCGTTCCGAATTCTCCGATCACTGAAGAAGGCGTAGGCGAGGCCGAGGTCGGCGCTGAGGTGCTCGCTGAATTCTTGAGTGACGCCGGCAGCGAACCAGTGCCGATCGCCGTCGGGGATGCGCGGCGTCGCGAAATCCGCGTTCACCGGCGATTGATCGACCATGACGCCGGCCCGCACGTCGGTCCGGGCGCCGATCGCATATTCGGCGCCGACGGAGGCCGACCACGCGTCCTTCCAGTCCTGCGTGACCGTCTCGGCCGGCGTGGCGCCGTCGTTGAAGCTGAGCGTCACCCCCTCGAATTCGGACCATCTCGTCACTTTAGTCGACGCCAAAATCGTCCAACGCTCGCTCGCCGCGAGGCGCACGCCGAGACCCGCGGAGGCAGGCGTCGAGAGGGCGGTCGCAAATCGATCCGCGTCGAAGAGCCCGGCCGCGCCGTTCAGGATTTGCGCCGCTGGGCTGCTGGCGAGATCGAACTCGGCGGCGCCGTCGAGATCATGGGCTACTTTGGAATGAAAGAAGGCGCCGAGGGTAAGGCGCTCACAGGGCTGCGCGTTGACGCCGACCGAGAAGCCGACGCCCCAGTCAGAGCCTTCAAATCGGGCGTCGAGATCGCTTGAGCCGGGTGTGAAGCCCGGAACCAGAAACGCCGCCGCGACGCCGCCCGCGTCGATGGTCGAGGTCAGATCAAGATTCATGGATTGAAAGCGAAGGCCGGCGGCGATGTTGACGCCGCGCCCGATCCGATACGCAGCGACGGGCGTCAGCTCAAGCACGCGCAGGTCGCTCGTTCGAGCCTGATAGCGAACGACCGAATTCTCGGAAAAGTTCGTCACGAAGCCGAATGTCGCATTGGCGACAAGGCCTACGGTCAAGCGATCGGAGAGGCGGGCGGCGACTGAAAGATTGGGGACGATCGCGTCGTCCGCAAAATTGCGTCCGGCGGTCTCGCCCGTGACGGGCGCAACGCCGAATAGCAGGGCCGCGCCGTCTTCATATGAAGATTGCGGCCAAACGCCCGTCGCGTTGAGGCTCGCCTCAAGGCCGTCGATACCGGCGATCGACGCCGGATTATGGGCGGCGAAACCCGGATCAGCCAAAACGGCCTCCGCTCCGGCGAAGGCCGCGCCCATGGCGGCGGCGTTCTGATGGTCCAGCGCGAAACCGGCGGCGCCCGCCGGGGCCGTCACGGAGGCGAAAGCAAATCCGACTTGCGTCGCCCGAACGACAATCCGCCTGCCCATCGTCATCGAGCGTCTCTCCGCGATTTCGAAGCCCTCGTCTTCTTGCGAAAAATCCGGCGGGCGCGCAATTGCCCGACGCCCACATTACAGCAAAAAACCCACATCAGCCGTTGTAGCGGCCAACTCCCGCAGGACGTGCATTTGCGGATATTCCTGTTGCAATTAACTATTTCCTAAGGAACTGTGCCGGGGGGAGTTCTGCGCCTGCACCCGAACCAATACTAGTTTCGGCTGTGGGCGGTGAGCGGGCCGGGTTAATTTCTGATGGATAAGGTAGTTATGCTGGAGCGGTCTGTTGCGCCGCTTCATGAAGGGCGGGGCGCACCGCGCATAGAAGACGCGGTTCGCAACGAACTCACAGCGATCCGCAGTGAGTTCGATTCAGGAAACGTGCTCGACGGCATGCGTATCCTGAGCAGCGCGCTTAATCGTTTTCGCGCCGCAGCCGGCGCCGCCGACTGGCCCGCCCTCGCCGGGGATGCGGTCCTCAAACATGACATCAGTGAAGTGATCTGGACCTGCCCTCTGACATCGAGGTCATTTTCCAAACCGCGCGGCTATGCGGGAGATGCCGAACTCCTCGACCACATCTACGGCCTTGGAGCGGCCAATCTGGCGCCGCACCCGGCCACGCTGGGCGGGCGCATCTACTTTTATACCGTCAATACGCCGGCATGCCAGGCGGTTCGGCGGCGTCGTGAGATCATCGCCGCGGAGATCGACCGCTGCGCCGCGCGCACCGGCGCCGGCAGGGCGAACCTGCTCTCGATCGCCTGCGGGCATTTGCGCGAAGCGTTATTGAGCCATGCGCTGAACGAGCGCGCGATCGCGCGCTTCGTCGCGGTCGATCAAGACGAGGATTCGCTCAGCGAGATCGCACGCTGTTACGCCGATCTCGGCGTCGAGACTATGAAGGGGTCGGTGCGCAACATCATCGGCCGGAAACTCGTTTTCGCCGATATGGACCTCGTCTACGCAGCGGGGCTCTTTGACTATCTGATCGAGCCGGTCGCCATGCGTCTGATCGAACGAATGTTCAGTTTCCTGCGGCCGGGCGGACGCCTTCTGATCGCCAATTTCACGCCTGTCGTGCCGGACATCGGCTATATGGAAACCTTCATGGACTGGAAGCTGATTTTCAGGACTGGCGAGGAACTGAGAGCCCTGTTCAAGCCTCTGGCCGAGCGCGAAAACCTGTTGGTCGATATCTTTGAGGACGAGGCTGGGGTCATCGCTTATGCAGCCGTCGAGAAACGCAGCTGAGCCTGTCGCGCCTGCTGAGGCGTCGGCGCGGCCATCCCCGGCGGCGCCGCTCGAAAATCCGTATCGCGGATTTACGCCAGCCCATGAGGACCGACTCGCCGCCGCCGGAATCGTCACTCAATCCCAATTGGTTCGCCGCAATCGGCGGCTGAACGCCATCTCAATCGGCGTCCCCGCCATCGGCTCCCTTGCCGCACTAGCCCTGCTTCCGGTTGCGCCGCCGACGTTGTCGACCCTTGCGATATTCGCCGTATTATTCTTCATCCAGTCGTTCGGCCTCAGTATCGGGCTGCACCGTTATTTTACGCATCGGTCCTTCCGACCTGCGCGATGGTTCGCAATTTGCCTTGCGGTCGCCGGCACCTGGGCTTTTCAGGGGCCCATTGCACGCTGGGTGGCTGACCATCGGCGCCATCATCGTTTTTCGGATGCGCAGTTTGATCCGCATTCCCCCTATTGGACAGATGAGGGCCCGATACGCGGCTCGGTGCGGGGCTGGGCGCATGCCCACCTCTCCTGGATGCTGACGGGACGGCCGTCCTGCGAGACGCGCTACGCCAAAGACGTCCATGCGGACCCTGTAGAGTCCTGGGTCAGTCGGAACTACTGGCTGGTGGCGTCGAGCGGTCTTGTCCTGCCGGCGCTGGTCGGATTTGCGGTCGGCGGGCCGGGCGAGGCGCTCACCGCGTTTCTTTGGGCCGGATGTCTGAGGGTCGCCATCCTTCATCAAATCACCTGGTCCGTGAATTCATTCGGGCACATGTTTGGGACCAAGGTCGAAGGCTCCAGAGATCAATCCAGAAACAACCTCGTGTTGACGATCCTGATGATCGGCGAGGGACTTCACAGCCATCACCACCGATTCCCTCAGAGCGCGGTCAACCAGCCGGCGATCCTCGATGCAAGCGGGTGGGCGCTGAGGCTCCTCGCCCGCCTGGGCGTCGTCGATCTCGGCGGCGCCCGATCCTAGCGAATGCTATGCGGCCTCTGCGGTATCGCGGCGCATCAGGGCTGCGGCCTCGAAGGCGATTTCAACCTCGGTGCCCTCGCCGAGCTTCGACTTGATGGCGAGCCGCGCCTGTTGAGCCTGCAAGAGGAGGTTCGCGATCGGCAGCCCAAGCCCAAGCCCCTCGCGATAGCGCGCAAGACCCGCCTCGGCCTGGGCAAACGGCAGGAAGGCGTTGGCGAGCTGCTTTTCGCTCATGCCGGCGCCCCGGTCGATAATGCGCATCTCATAGGCGCCGGCGGCCGATCTTGCGCCTTCAAGGACGATTGTCGCGCCGGGTTTGCTTGCATGAATCGCGTTCTCGACAATGTACTGAAGGGCGCAGGCTGTCTGGTGGTGGTCGGCGAAGAGCTTCACTTCCTCGACCTTCGAGGCGTCGATGGTCACGTGACGCATCTGGGCTGAGTTTCTTGTTTCCTCCGTCGCCTGATCGATAATTTCCACGAGCGAACACATTTCGCGCGCGATCTTCAACCTGCCGGCGGTCGCGTCCGCGTATCTCAGCATCTTCCCGACCTTCTTCAGCAGTTCGTGCGCCGCATGAATGACCTGGTCGAGGTGTTTTCTGGCCTCGTCCGAATCCTGCTGTTGGCGTACGACCTCGCTGTAGCCGATGATTTGATGCAGCGGCGTGCGCAGTTCGTGGGTGACGATGGCGAGAAAGCTCGTTTTCGACCGGTCGGCTGCAGTCGCTTCAAGAAGAAGCTGTCGAATGACGGCCGCGTCGATCTCCCTTTGTTCGGCGCCGATCCAGGATTCTCGTGCGCGCCGCTCCTGAATGTAGATGGTCGCGATGGCGACGCAGGCGACCGAAATCATGAAGAAGAAGCCGGAGACGATCTCCTCCCGGCCCATTCCTTCCTTCAGCACGATCGCGAAGCAATAAGTCGCCGCGATGCTGGCGAAAGTCGGCGCCGCGAAAACAAAATTGATGCGCATCAAACAGGCGGCGAAGATCATGACGATGAGAACGCCGATGATGTAGGGCGGCGCGCCGGGACCCGGCATTCTGTAGATCATGTAGATGACCGCTGCGGCGTAGATGAAGAGGGCCAGCCCGGCGATCACGCCGAAATTCTGACGGAACGGACGCATCCAGCCGATGCCGATGATGGCGAAGCTCAGCGGCGCGGCGATCAGGAAGCGAACAATCAGGAATTCGGCGGCGAGATCGCCGGCGACGAGTGCGTCCAGGGCCCCATACGCGACAAAGACGAGCGAGCCGAGAGCGTGGATCAATCGCTGTCTGTCGAAAGCCTCGACAACGAGATGCTGCTGAAAGCGCGCCTCCGTCTGGGGGTCACGGAATGTCGCGCTGAAAATGTTCAGCGACCCGTCGAGCGTCTCCCCCTTCGGAAGGCGTTCGGCAGGTTCAGCGGACGGACAATGTTCGTTGACGGAACCGTTCTGCATGCCCCGCTGAAGCTAGCTGCCATGCGGTTAACTGGGGGTGTAGGGCCTGCAGCGGCGTCGGCGCGCAACAAGGAGTGGTGGGCGCACATAGGATCGAACTATGGGCCTCCACCGTGTCAAGGTGGCGCTCTACCACTGAGCTATGCGCCCGCCCGGGAAAGCGGCGTCTCTATCCGCAAAGGCGGATGAGGGCAAGACCCGGTTCAGGCGGCGATGACGCGCCCGACTTCGCGGACAAGATCCTTCAAGTGAAACGGTTTGGAAAGGACCTTGGCGTCCTGCGGAGCCTTGTTCGCGGGATTGAGGGCGACCGCCGCAAATCCCGTAATGAACATGATCTTCATGTCCGGATCGATCTCCGCCGCCTGGCGGGCGAGTTCAATCCCATCCATCACGGGCATGACGATGTCGGTGAGGAGCAGATCGAACTCCCGCAACTGAAGCTCGGTCAGCGCCTCGTCGCCCTGACCGGCCTCGACCACGACATGGCCGGCTTTCTCCAGCGCCTTTTTCAGGAAGCGGCGCATCGATTCGTCGTCTTCAGCCAAAAGAATGGCGGCCATCGTTCCTTGCCCCGGTTGTCGCCGCTCAACTGATAGGGCGCGTCGCCCGCTTTTTGAACTGCGCGAAAAGTCTTGACCTGCTTGTGTCACAGCAAGAAGCGCGCCGGACGTCTTTTTTGCTTTTTTAATGCGCGAGCCTTAACGAACTCTGGGCTTTGAAGCTAACATCCCCAAACGCAAGTCAGGGACGAAGGGCCGGATGGCGGACCTTGGAGATCAAGGCGGCGACTTGGAGCGGCGGCCCGCGATCGAGGTGCTGGCGCCAGAGCAGCTTGCCTCGCCGTTCGTATTCGCCTCGCCCCACAGCGGCCGGCGATATCCGTCCGAGCTCTTGCGCGTCAGCCGGCTCGATCGCCACGGATTGCGGCAGTCGGAAGACTGCTATGTCGATCTCCTCTTCGACGAATCGCCCGGTTTCGGGGCGCCGTTTCTGAGAGCCCTGTTCCCCCGCGCCTTCGTCGATGTGAACCGGAGCCGGCACGAACTCGATCCGCGCATGTTCGCCGACGCCCTGCCGCGAACGGTCGATGCGCGCTCGAACCGGGTAGTCGCGGGCCTTGGCGTCATCCCTCGCATTGTCGCCGACGGGAAGGACATTTACGGCAAGAAGCTCAATTACTTTGAAGCCCGCCAGCGCCTGACGCACTGCTACGATCCATACCACGCGGCGCTGGGCGATCTTCTCAACGCGGCCCGCCGCAAGTTCGGCTGCGCCGTGCTGATCGACTGCCACTCGATGCCTTCGGCGGGCGTGGCGCCGTTTCGCGAGGGCGACCGGCGCATCGATTTCGTGCTGGGCGATCGCTTTGGCGCATCTTGCGCGCCCAGTCTCGTCAGTCTCGTCGAGGCCTCGCTCGCCCGAATGGGCTATCACGTGTCGCGGAATGCGCCCTACGCTGGCGGCTTTGTCGCCGCCGCCTACGGACGCCCGGTCGATGGGGTGCATGTGCTCCAGGTCGAGATCAACCGCGGGCTCTATCTCGATGAGGCGCGCCTTGCGAGGACGGCCGGATTTGAACCCTTGAGGGCCGACATGAAGGCCCTGATGGGCGATCTCGCGCGCATCGACTCTGCCGCGCTCCGCCCGGCTCAAGCCGCTGAATAACCACGAAAAAAGGCCGCGGACAGAGCCCGCGGCCGTGAGTTTAGGGAGGAAACGCCCAAGAAGGGCAGCGGCGTCACCGACGCCGCAATATGAAACTAAAGCGAAAAATATTGCGTTGCAACAAATTTTTGCAGTGCAAAAATAGCGAGGATCAGCCCCCATTTTGGCCAGTTCGGGCTTCCCATGCGACCGGGCGAAATCTCTCGCGTTCGGCAAGGTTCGATTCTACAGCGGGCGGCCTGTTCAATGTGCGTCTGCGGGCCCCAGCCGGGCCCCGGCTTTCTCCAATCGTCGGGAACATCATGTCTGACAACGAAGCGGCCAAGGCCGATCTCGGCGCGCCGGCCAAGACCAAAAAGGTCGGCACGCTGCGCAAGATCACTTCCGGGGTCGGCCGGCTGACGCGGCCGCGCCGCAAGTTCGAAATGCCGAACGAAACCGGCGGCGGCCTCAAGATCATCATCGCGACCGACGCCTGGAAGCCGCAGTTGAACGGGGTCGTGCGCACGCTCGAGACGCTTGGAAACATCCTCACCAGTTTCGGCAACGAAGTGCGCTACATCACGCCGAACGAGTTCAAGTCGGTGCCGCTGCCGTCCTATCCCGAAATTCGCCTGTCGATCCTGCCCAATCGACGGGTGGCCAAGATCGTCAACGACTTCAAACCAGACGCCATCCATATCGCGACGGAGGGGCCCCTGGGCCGCGCCGCGCGGCGCTTCTGCAAGCGACGCGGTTATCCGTATACGACGAGTTTTCACACGCGCTTTCCCGAATACGCCGCCGAGCGCTGGGCGGTGCCGATTTCCTGGGGCTACGCCGTGCTCCGCGACTTCCACCGGGACGGCGAGGCCATGATGGTGGCGACGCCGGGCCTCATGGATGAACTTTCGGAGCGCGGCTTCACCAAGATGAGATTGTGGGCGCGCGGCGTCGATCTCAACGCCTTCAGGCCGGGCGAGCGCGCCTTCCTAGATCATTTGAAGCGCCCGGTCTTCCTCTATGTCGGCAGGCTCGCCGTCGAAAAGAGCATCGCCGATTTCGTGGCGCTCGATCTTCCGGGCACGAAGCTTGTCGTGGGCGACGGACCGCAGCGCGCCGAACTCGAGGCGAAGTTTCCGGAGACCGTCTTCGTCGGCCCGAAATTCGGCGATGAGCTGACGAAGCACTATCAGGCGGCCGACGTCTTCGTCTTTCCCTCGCGCACCGATACGTTCGGCCTCGTCAACGTCGAGGCGCTCGCCTGCGGCGTTCCGGTCGCGGCCTATCCGGTTCGCGGACCTCTCGAGATCCTTGACGGCGCTCCCAAGGGCTGCGGGTCGCTCAACGAGGACCTGAAGGCCGCCTGTCTCGCGGCCTATGAGAACCGCAACCCCGAGGAATGCCGGCGTCACGCCGAGAAATTCTCGTGGGATGCGGCGACGCGGCAGTTCATCGCCAACCTCGAAATTCCGGGGTTCGATGAGGATTTCTGGCTTCGCTCCGCCAAGATCATAGATTGACTGTTCCGAACCGGGACAATAAGCGCCGTTCCGGACAACCGGCGCCGTCTGGCGTCGCGCAAAAAGCGAAGAAGACACGCCGTTCGCGAATCCGGCATGCGCCTTGCTCCTCTCCGTCCCGAACAGGTCCGCGCTCGCCGGACCGGGGAGAGGAAAATGGCCAACACGGTCGACCTGCATGTGGGGATGCGCCTTCGCCAGCGCCGGCGGCTTCTGGGGTACACGCAGCAAAAGCTTGCGGACGAAGTGAGCATCCGGTTCCAGCAAATCCAGAAATATGAGAGCGGCGCCAACCGCATTTCGGCATCGCGCCTGTGGTCGCTGTCGAAGGCGCTCGAAGTGCCGGTGTCGTTCTTCTTCGAGGGGCTCACCGGCGATGAACTCATCGACGACGACCAGACGAACGGGGTTCATGCGAAGAACGGCGTGCGGTCGATTCCGGATGTCTTCTCCAACAAGGAGACGATCGATCTCGTGCGCGCGTTTTACAATCTCGGCGAAGAGCCGCGCCGGCGCCTTCTCGATCTCGCCAAGGCGATGTCGGGAGACTAGACTAGCTCCCGCCTTGTAACTCATCGGCGCCGCGCCCATCATGGCGCATGGGCGACGCGCTCCCGATCGTAGAGGCGCATGCGGCTTTCGCCGAACGCCTTGTCATCACCGATTGGCGCGGAGACCCTCTCGACACGCCGGAGCGCGGCCGCGTCGTCGCTGCGGCGACGCCGGAGCTGCACGCCGCGGCGCTGGAGCGCCTCGCCGGCGTCTCAGCGCCGCCGATCTCGTCGGCATCGTCAACGAAATCACGCTCAGGCGCTTGACGCGCGCGTGGCGCGCTGAGCTCTCGGCGCCCGGCGCAGCGTTGTCCGTCTATGCGAGGCGGATCAGGAAACTCGCGGCGAAATAGGCGGCGAGCAGCCCCGCCTGCCAGGGGAGCGCACGGAAGGCGAGGTTGAGATAGAGATCGAGCGAGCCGTTCTTCGCGACGATGCGGTCGAGCCGCACGATGAACCAGCCGATGAAGCCGAAGACCAGCGCCGCGTTCGCGACGACATAGCCGATGAACAGCTGCTCTGACGGTTGGAGCCCGCTCATGTGCGCCCCCTCGCCTCGCCGCTGCGCAGCATAGACGCCTTTTACCGGGCGAGCGAGTCCGGCTCAATAAATCCGCTTCTTCGGCGCAATATAATCGACGTCCTTCGTCAGTGTGAAGGCGTGCACCGGGCGATAGTCCATCGTCGCCCTGCCGTTAGTGAACCAGGCGCAGCTGTGTTTCATCCAGTTGGCGTCATCGCGCTCGGGGAAGTCCTCGCGGGCGTGGGCGCCCCGGCTTTCCTTGCGGTTTGCGGCGCTCTCCAGCGTGACAATCGCCTGCGCGATCAGGTTGTCGAATTCGAGGGTCTCCAGAAGGTCGGTGTTCCAGATCATGCTGCGGTCGGCGACGGCGATGTCGGGCACGGCCTCATGAACATCGCGGATGAGCCGTCGGCCTTCCTCCAGAACCTCGCCGGTGCGGAAGACGGCGCAATTCGTCTGCATGACCTTTTGCATCCGTAGACGGAGCTTTGCGGTCGGCGTTCCTCCCGACGCATGCCGAAAGCGGTCGAGGCGCGCGAGGGCGTCGTCTCCCGCGCCCGCCGGCAGGGGCGCGTTGGGGCCGGACTTTACGACCTCGCCGCAACGCAAGGCCGCGGCCCGTCCGAAAACCACAAGGTCGATGAGCGAGTTCGAGCCGAGGCGGTTGGCGCCGTGCACGGAAACGCAGGCCGCCTCGCCGACCGCCATCAGTCCGGGCACGACCGCCCCAGCGTCGCTTCCGCGCCTGGTCACGACCTCGCCGTGATAATTCGTCGGCACGCCGCCCATGTTGTAATGGACAGTCGGCAGCACCGGTATCGGATCCCTCGTGACGTCGGCGCCGGCGAAGATCTTCGCCGATTCCGAAATGCCCGGCAGGCGCTCATGCAGCACTTTCGGGTCGAGATGGCTCAAGTTGAGGTGGATGTGATCCTTCTCAGGCCCGACGCCCCGGCCTTCGCGAATCTCGATCATCATCGCGCGCGAGACGACGTCTCGCGAGGCGAGGTCCTTGGCCGAGGGGGCGTAGCGCTCCATGAAGCGCTCGCCGGACGCATTCGTCAGATAGCCGCCCTCGCCGCGCGCCCCTTCGGTGATGAGGACGCCGGCGCCGTAGACGCCGGTCGGATGGAACTGCACGAACTCCATGTCCTGGAGCGGCAGGCCCGCGCGCAAGACCATGGCGTTGCCGTCGCCGGTGCAGGTGTGCGCGGAGGTGCAGGTGAAATAGGCGCGTCCATAACCGCCGGTCGCGAGCACCGTCATCTTGGCGTTGAAGCGGTGGATCGTTCCGTCAGCGAGCTTCCACGCCATCAGGCCGCGACATTGCCCGGCGTCGTCCATGATGAGATCGAGCGCGAAATACTCGATGAGGAACGTGGCGTTCCGCTTCACCGCCTGGCCGTACATGGTGTGGAGCATGGCGTGGCCGGTGCGGTCGGCAGCGGCGCAGGTGCGCTGGATCGGGCCCTCGCCGAAATTCTTCGTCATGCCGCCGAAGGCGCGCTGATAGATCTTTCCGTCTTCGGTGCGGGAGAAGGGCACGCCCCAGTGCTCCAGCTCATAGACCGCAGCCGGCGCGTGCCGGCAGAGATATTCGATGGCGTCCTGATCGCCGAGCCAGTCGGAGCCCTTCACGGTGTCGTACATGTGCCAGCGCCAGTCGTCGGCGCCCATATTGCCGAGCGCGGCCGAGATGCCGCCCTGCGCAGCGACCGTGTGCGAGCGCGTCGGAAACACCTTGGTGACGCAGGCGGTCTTCAGTCCCGCCTGCACGGCGCCCAAGGTCGCGCGGAGCCCCGCGCCGCCGGCGCCGACGACGACGACGTCGTACTCGTGATCGACGATCTCATAGGCTTTCGGCATCGCTTGTCCTCAGAAGGCGAGCGCGATCGCACCGTAGACGGCGGCGCCCGCGGCGAAAATGCAAGCAAGAGTGTTCAGGATACGGAAGACACCGCCCGGGTGGACATAGTCGGTAAGGATTTCGGCGGCGCCCGTGCGCATGTGAAAGGCGCTGATGGCGATGAAGAGCGCCATCGGGACCGCGTTCAGCGGGCGCGAGGCCCAGGCGCGCACCGTCTCGTAGTCGGCGCCGGCGAGATCGACTGCGCTATAGAGCGCCCACACGACAAAAGGCAGGAGAAGGACGCTGCTCGCGCGCAGCGCGATGAAGTCGGCGGTGCCTTTGTGCCGCATCAGAGCCCGCCCCGATCGGCGAGCGCGAGAAAGAAGATCGCGCCGGCGCCGAGGCTCGCGGCGAGGAACATCGCGATGGACGTGCGGCGCGCCGTTTTCGGATCGAGCCCGCGTCCCGAGTCCCAGTAGAGATGCCGCAGACCGTTGAAGGAGTGAAAGAGCAGCGCCCAGGCAAAACCAAACAGGACGATCAGTCCGATGGGCGAACCGAGGACCGCCGCCGCCGGTTCATAGGCGTCGCGGCCAAGGGCGATGGCGGCGAACCACAGCGCAAGCAAAATCGTCCCGGCATAGAGTGCGACGCCGGTCGCCCGATGCATGATCGAACTCGCCATGGTCGGCGACCAGCGCCAGATCTGGAGATGCGGCGACAGGGGGCGCGCCGGCGTTCCTTCAGCCATTTCAGGGTCCCGAGAGAGGAAATTCCGGCACGACAATAGGTTGCGTTGTGAGAGAGGCAATAGGCCAGGGCGCCGCCCTGCAGCCCGCCTTGCCGCCGAATCGAATTTCAACGATGATCGGGCGAAGAGGGGCGTTAGAGGGGATCTCAAATGAAACTGAAGTCGCTGGCGGCGCTCGCTGCCGTCCTTTTGGCCGCATCGGCGCCCGCTCTCGCGGAAACCAAGAGCGCGCTGACGCCTGACGAGGTGATGTCGGTCCTTGGCGATGCGGGCCTGTCGCCGCAATTATCGCAAGACGTCCAGTCGGGCGCGCCCGTGTTCCTCGGCCGCGCCGGCGACATTAACTTCGTCGTCCGCGCGCTCAACTGTTCAGGCTCGCCGGCCGCCTGCGAG
>JBEBFW010000168.1:0-7482 GCA_040081755.1 Parvularculaceae bacterium | reverse complement strand
GCGCGAGGAAATCGATGCACTCAAAGTGCTCGGACTCGATCCGATCGAAGTCCTCGTGCTGCCGCGCGTCATTGCGCTCATCATCATGCTGCCGGTGCTGGCGTTTCTCGGCGGCATGCTCGGTCTCGTCGGCGGCGGTCTGGTCGCCTGGACCGCCATGGAGATCTCACCCGCTTTGTTCGTAGGGCGCCTGCAGGAGACCATCGGCATGTCGAATCTCTGGGTGGGCCTCATCAAGGCGCCGTTCTTTGCCTTCGCCTCGCTGTCGTCGGCTGTTTCCAGGGGATGCAAGTCGAGGGCAGCGCTGAATCGCTCGGCCAGCGCACGACGCTGTCCGTCGTTCAGGCGCTGTTCCTCGTTATCGTTCTCGACGCTTTCTTCGCCATGTTCTTCCTGGAGATCGATTTCTAGGTATGGCGAAGAACGGCGCTCCCGGTCACATCATCGAAGTTCGTGGACTGAAAACCCAGTTCGGCGAGTTCGTCGTTCACGACAATCTCGACCTTGACGTCCGGCAGGGCGAGATTCTCGGCGTCGTTGGCGGCTCCGGCACCGGCAAGTCCGTGCTGATGCGCGCGATCATCGGCCTCAAGCGGCCGGCTGAAGGCAACGTAAAGGTCTTCGGGCAGGACGTCTGGGCGATGAGCGACAATGAGCGCCGCGAGATCGAGCAACGCTGGGGCGTGCTCTTTCAGGGTGGGGCTCTCTTCTCTTCGTTAACGGTCGCGCAGAACATCATGGCGCCGATCCGCGAGCACCTTTCTATGCCGGACGCGCTCGCTCGCGACATCGCCGCCCTCAAGATTTCGATGGCTGGACTGCCGGAGGACGCGGGCGTGAAATTCCCCTCGGAGTTGTCGGGCGGCATGTCGAAGCGCGCGGGGCTTGCGCGAGCCCTGGCGCTCGATCCCGAGCTTCTCTTCCTCGACGAGCCGACGGCCGGTCTCGATCCCATCGGCGCCAACAAGTTCGACGATTTGATCGTCAGCCTCAAGAAATCCTTAGGGTTAACCGTGTTTATGGTGACCCATGATCTCGATACGCTGCACGCCGCCTGCGATCGCGTGGCGGTGCTCGCTGAAAAGCGGGTCATCGCGGTGGGTACGATTGCGGAAGTGCGCCGGACCGGGCATCCATGGATTGAAGAGTATTTTGGGGGCCCCCGGGGCCGCGCCGCGCTCGATGCCAAGGGCGAACAGGGAGGCGCTCGCGGGGAGGCGAGTTGAGTAAATGGAGACGCGCGCGCATTACGTCCTGATCGGCGCATTCGTGTTGTGCGCCATCGCGCTTGCGTTCCTTTTCATCCTCTGGAAGTCACAGACGCAGCGGGAATTCGACCGCTACGAGATCGTCTTCAGCGAACGGGTGTCGGGCCTCACTGAGGGCGCGGCCGTCCTCTTCAACGGCATCCAGAAAGGCGAAGTCGAAACGCTCGATATCGATCCGAACGACCCGAACCTGACCGTGGCGCTCGTGCATGTCTACAAGGACCTGCCCGTGAAGACCGACACCAAGGCCGAGCTGGAACTCGTCGGGTTCACCGGGCTCGCTGTCATTCAGCTCGTCGGCGGCGGCAAGGACTCGCCCTTGTTGAAAGACAAGGAGAAAGGCGTGCCGCGGATTTATGCCGATACATCCGGATTCGCGGCGTTTCTTGCCGGCAGCGGCGACATCATCGACCAGGCGCGTAAGCTTCTCTCCGACGAGAACGTGAAAGCGTTCTCCGACACGCTCCTCAACATCGCGACGCTCACCAAGGCGCTGGCGGATGAAGACGCGAATTTGCGCCTCACCGTGCAGAACTCCGCGAAGATCACGACGGACCTCGCGAAGGCCTCGGCGAGCCTCAAGCAGCTCTCTGACAGCCTCAACGAGATCGCGAGCAAGGACGCGCCACTCATCGTGGCCGACGCGCGCGCCACGCTGAAGTCGACGCAACAGTTGATGGACGGACTGAACGGTATCGTCGCCGACAATCGCGAGTCGATTGCGCTGACGACGCAGGGCCTCGCGCAGATCGGCCCGGCTGTCTCGGAGGCGCGCCGCACCATGCGCACGCTCGATCAGGTGTTGCGTGAAATCGACCGCGATCCGCGCGGCTATCTCTTCGGCGAGTCGACGCCAAGATATGAGGCGAACGAACCATGAAACGCGCCCTGATCATCGCCGCTGCGGCTTCGCTCGTCGCCTGCGTCAATGTCTTGCCGAAGGCGCCGCCCGCCTCGCCGCGCTTCCTGATCGCCGCGGTTTCGGTCGAAGCGGCCTCCGCCGCGCCCATGGACTGGACGCTGGTTGTCGAGGATCCGCAGGCGAGCCGCGTCTACGACAACACCAAGATCGCGCTCGCGCAGGAGCCGGGGCGCATCGAATTTTACGGCGACGGGGAATGGGCCGACCGCGCGCCGCGGCTTTTTCAGTCTGCGCTGGTGCGCAGCTTCGAGAACACCGGGCGGATTCTCGGCGTCGGCGACCGCACGGCGCAGCCTATCGCCGATTTCGCTCTGCATACAGATATTCGCCGTATGGAGGCCGATCTTGAGGGCGGCAAGGCGAAAGCCGTCTTCACGGTATATGCGCGCCTTGTCAGTCATCGCGGCAAGGTCGTCGCCGGAAAACTATTTACTGCCGAACAGTCCGCGGGCGTCAATTCGGGTCCGGCTGTCGCCAGGGCGCTCGATCAGGCGGTGCAGTCCGTGATGAGCGAGGTCGTGACCTGGGCCTTTGACAATGGCGCGGCGGCGCGCGTGGCCAAGCCTTCTTGAGCATCAGCGCGCAGCGGAGATCCAAACCGGCGTCGCCTTGAAGGAGGGCGTCTTGCTGCGCGGATCGATCGCAGTGCTTGTGAGGACGTTCGCCTCCGGGAAATAGGCGGCGACATCGCCCGGCGGCACGTCGAAGGCGAAGAGCTTGACGCCCCTCATTTCTCCTTGGGCTGAGCGAATGTCGGCGAGACCGCCGGCCTCAATGCCGAGCGCGGCCATATCCCCGGCGTTCATCATCAGAGCCCAGCGCGTATCGGTGCGGCGATAGGCGTCCTTCTCCTCATAGACGATCGAATTGAACTGCCCCTCGCTGCGCAAGGTCGTCAGCATGAAAGGCGCCGCGCCGTCGCGGGCCGGCGGAGTCGGACGCAACCGAAACTGCGCCTTCCCCGAATCTGTGTGGAATTTGGGCTCATGCAGGATGCGGTTCCGGATGTGGAATTCGCGTTTCGCCACGTCGATATCCGCCATCTCCTCCATGCCCGGCACGATCTCGGCGATCGCTTCGCGGATTTTGCGATGACGCTTAAATGCCTCGAAATCGATCGGGGAGCCCGGACAAAGGCGCTTGCCAAGTTCGGCCAGAATGAACGTCTCCGGCCGAACGTTTTCGAGACGCCTGATGCCGCCGTCGGACAGGCGCACATAATTGAACATGGATTCCTGCGTCGTCGGCTCCCATTCCTCGTCGCGCGCCGTCACCGGCAGGACGAGCGAGGCGCCCTTGGCGACGCCCTTGACGTGACCGCGATTGAGCGTCGTGGTCAGGAATATCTTGAAGCGGACGCGCTCCAAGGCCGCCTCGGCCCATCCAGAATCCGGATTGGCGGAGAAGAGATTGCCGCCCATGATGATCGCGGCGTCGATCTCGCCGCGCTCGGACGCCTTCATGGCGGCCATGGTGTCGAGGCCCTTGGACTGGGGCGATTTTAACCCCAGCGTCCGCTCCATCCGTTTGAGGACGTCATCGGGCAGCACCGGCTTCACGCCGATGGTGCCGACGCCTTGCACGTTGGAGTGGCCGCGCAGCGGCAGAAGCCCGGCATTCGGCTTGCCCGCCATCCCGCGAAGCAGCGCGAGGTTGGCGATATACTCGACGTTCTCGACGCCATGGACATGGTGGGTGACGCCCATCCCCCAGGCGAACACGGCCCGGTTTGCCGACGCGTATGTGCGCGCGACCCGCAATATTGCGTCGCGGGCGACGCCTGAGCGCGTGACGATGTCGTCCCAGGATGCTGCGTCGAGGTCGGCGCGATAGCTTGCGAAGCCTTTCGTATGCGCGGCGATGAACGCCTCATCAGCGCCGTGAAGTTCGATGACGGCCTTGGCGAGCCCTTTCAGGAGCGCGATGTCGCCGCCAATGCGCGGTTGGAGATAGTCCGTCGCGATATCGTCGCCGCCCGCGAGCATTGACCTTGCGCTCTTCGGCATGGCGAACTTGACGAGGCCCGGCTCCTTCGCCGGATTGATGACGATCACGTCGCCGCCGCGGTCGCGACAGGCCTTCAGCTTGTAGATGAAGCGCGGATGGTTGGACGCCGGGTTCGCGCCGATGACGAAGATCAGGTCGCAGCCGTTGAGATCTTCGAGCTCGACCGTCGATGTACCCGCGCCGATGGTCGATTCGAGCGCGACCGAGGTCGCCTGATGGCAGTAATAGGAGCAGTTGTTGACATTGTTGGTGCCCCACGCCCGGGCGAGGAGCTGAAACAGAAATCCCGCCTCGTTCGACGAACGCCCCGACGAGTAGAAAAACGCGCGGTTCGGATCGACGCCCTTGAGGCGCACGGCGGCGATTTCGAAGGCCTCATCCCACGAGACGGCGCGATAGCGGTCTGCGCCAGCGTCTTTCCAGATTGGCGATCCGAGACGGCCGAGGTGCTCAAGCTCGCGCCCCGAAAGCTCGTTCAGCTCGTCCAGCGTGTGCGCGAAGATCTGGCCGGGAATCGCCGGCTGAATGTCCGTCGATTGAGCCTGCACCGATTTGTTGCAGACGGAAGGAAACTCGCCGAGCTCATCGGTCATGCCTCCTTTCTGACCGCCCATGCCGAGCCCGCACGCCTTGCAGGTGTTTTTCGACGTGAGGGCCTTCGCTGCGTTACCGACGCCGATGCGCTGCACCGTTGCGAGGGTATAGAGCACCTTCTTGACGCCGCCGCCGACAGCGGCCTTGCTGGTATCGGGACCGTCCATGAGGCGATTGTAGGGTGGGTTCGCGCTGAACGAAACCCGGTCACGTCACTCCGAAACTCTGCACCAGCGAACCGGCGATCAGGCGCCAGCCGTCGATCAAGACAAAGAAGATCAGCTTGAAGGGCAGCGAGATCACGATCGGCGGCAGCATCATCATGCCCATGGCCATCAGGATCGCCGATATCGCCATGTCGATGATGAGGAAGGGGATGAAGATGAGAAAGCCGATTTCAAAGGCGCGGCGAAGTTCGGAGATCATGTAGGCCGGCGTCAGGATTTGCAGCGGCGTCGCCTCGGGCGTCGTCGGCTCCACCTTGCCGAGCGTGAAGAAGAGTTCGAGGTCCTTCTCGCGCGTCTGCGAGAGCATGAACTCTTTCATCGGGGCGATCGCCTTGGGGAACGCCTCCTCGATCGGCATTTCCTCCGCCATGAAGGGTTGAACGCCGGCTTTCCAGGCCTCGGAAAAAGTCGGGGCCATCACGAAGGCGGTGAGGAACAGCGCCAGCGAGATGATGACCGGGTTGGGCGGACTCTGCTGCACCCCTATGGCGGTTCGAAGGAGCGACAGCACGACGACAATGCGCACAAAGCTCGTCATCATGATGAGCACCGACGGCGCCAGCGAGAGAACCGTCAGCAGCAGGACGAGCTGGACGATCTGCGCCGAGAGGCCACCTTGCCCCATGTCAAGCGTCAGGGTCTGGGCGCAAGCGGCGCCCGGCAGGAGCGCGCAAGCGAGGAGCGCAAGCGCGCCGAAGGTTCGTGCAGAAAACGAGGTCCGGCGGCGAACTTGATGGACGAATTCCGGCATGCTGCCTCTCACGCAGCATCTGCCGAGAGAATGGGCTCGCGGCGCGACCGCGCGAACGCGTTCTGCAAAAACGGCAATATCGGCGCCGAGTTCTGCGCTCCGTCCTCGCTGTCCGCGGGCGCGGGGCCGGAGTGGACGAGAAGCTCGGATGCGGGTCCCAGAATGACAAGATGATCGCGCCCGTCGCAGCGCAAGATGGCTGCCCGGCGTTTGTTGTCCAGGGCAATGCTTTCGACGAGTGCAAGGCGCCGCTTGCGGCCGATCGGCGAGACGCCGGCCTGCAGGCCCGCCTTTTTCGCGGCGAAGCCCAACAATCCGATCATCGCGAGCACGGCGATCAGGGCGAAGAACATGCGCGCCAGTTCCATCGCATCCATAGACGTATCCCCGGCAATTCTTGCCGGGAACGCTAGGCGATGCGCCTTAATCCCGAGTTAAGGTTGCAGAAGCGTAAAGCCGCTCAAGTTCCTCAAGCGCCAGGAATTCTCCGCCCATGTCGTTCTTGAAGAAATCGAAATACCGGCTGCAGAAATCGAGACTGCGATCGATGTCGGCGGCGGACTTCGCATAAGGGTTTGCGCCGACGCTGAGGGTCGTCGAGTGGAGACTGAAGGTCAGGATCGTTTCGCCGTCATCGACGAGACGCTGGGTCAGCGCGCGCACTTCGGAGAACCTTACGCCCTCGCAAGTGAGCCGCGCCGGGGCGGTGAGGGCGGCTGTGGGCGCGAGGCTCTCGAGATTGAGGCCATCCTTGGCGCGCTTCAGAAATGTGCGGCCGCCGCGGAGTGCGACGCCGCCGGAGACCGGCGTCGTGTAGATCGGGCGGTGACCCTGCACATCGACCTCGAACGGCCTGTTCGCGGCGTCCGTGAAATTGGGTCCGCCGTCCCGGGAAAAATCGAAACAGGGGCTGGGGCTGAAATCGAGGTCGATCCCGATGAGCGCCAGTTCACGATATGCGGCGCGGCTGATGCCGTAGCGCCCGGCTCGGTGGGATCGGGCGCGAAAGCCGAATGCGCGCTCGAATGTCTCCGCCAGCGCCTCAAGTTTTGCCGCATGAACGTCCGCAGGCAGATTATACTGATAGGAATAATAGGCCCCGGCATAGCCGCCGAGCGGCGGCGTCACCCATTGATGCAGGTGCAGCCCGAGCGCGGCGGCGCCTTTCTGTGCGAGCGACCCGAAATAAGCGGCGCTCGCGGCGTCGTCGATAACCGGATACGTGAGAAAGTATATAGGCGCGGCGCCGAACTTCTGCGCGGTCTGCTGGAACCGATCGATGTCCGCCGGCGGGCAGACTCGCCAGTCGTCGCCGAAGGCGGCGGCCCAATCGAAGCGCTCCTCGGTATCGACCGTGACCAGCAGCTTCGGCCTGGTCGCCGCCAGCTTGACGCGACGCAAGGCGACTTCTTGCGCGCCGGTATGTCTTTGCGCCACCGCGTCGTAGACCCCAAGAAGCCCGTCAGATGTCTCGTCCCAGTTGAAGCGCTCGGCGTAACGACGCGTGTCCGTGCGAGAAGGCCGGTCGCCTAGAACCGCCCGGATCGCGGCGCCGATGGCGGCTGCGGAACGATCGGCCGAGAGCATTCCAGCCGCCGGTTCGCAGATTACTTCACGCGAGCCCCACACAGGCGTCGCAACGGCGGGCGTGCCGCAGGCCATGGCCTCAAGGAGAACATTGGGCCAGCCTTCGCGCGAGGAGGCGAGGGCAAG